>PYGV01000006.1 GCA_003022385.1 filamentous cyanobacterium CCP3
CTCCAGCGCCGCCTCCAGCGCCGGGCCGGAGAAGGCGTTGCCGAGCGGCTCCGGCCCGATGCCGGACAACAGGCGGTGGTTCTCGACGTCGGCCGTCGGCCACAGGTCCATCATCCCGAAGCGCCGGGCGTCGTTGAACCGCAGCCACCACCCCTTGTCGGTGCGCAGCACCACGTGGTCGTGCCGCTCCAGCACCGGGTCGCCGCCGTTCGACAGCAGCATTCGGCCCGACATGCCGAGATGGATCAGCCAGCTGGTGGCATCGTCCAGGTCGCCCAGGATGTACTTGGCGCGGCGGCGCAGCCCGATCACCCGGCGCCCGGTCAGGCGCTGGGCGATGTAGTTGGCGTTGAGAATAGCTACTTCTGTTGCCCGCTTTAGCCCCGCGCCGCCCATCATGGCGATATACATCCACGAAATCGGCAGAATGCTGGCGCTGCCCCAGGGGGCCGAGGTCACCGCGCCAATACCCTGACTGCCGCCAATCCCGCTGGCCAAACTGTGTCCTGGTAGATAGGGCACCAGGTGCGCCTTGACGCCAATTGGCCCCACTCCCGGCCCGCCGCCGCCGTGAGGGATACAGAAGGTTTTGTGCAGGTTGAGATGGCAGACATCGGCTCCAAAATCGGCGGGGCGACAGAGGCCCACCTGGGCATTCATGTTGGCCCCATCCATGTACACCTGACCGCCTTGGGCGTGAACGATCGCGCAGATTTCCGCAATTTCGGCCTCAAAGACCCCGTGGGTGGAGGGGTAGGTGACCATGAGAGCCGCCAGGTTGTCGCCGTGTTTTTCGGCTTTGGCCGCCAGATCGCCCACGTCGATGTTGCCGTCATCGTCGCAGGCGACGGCCACCACCTTCATGCCCGCCATCACCGCGCTAGCGGGGTTAGTGCCGTGGGCCGACTGCGGAATCAGACAGATATGGCGGTGGGTATCACCCCGCTGCTGGTGGTACTCACGGATCACTAACAGCCCGGCGTACTCCCCTTGAGCCCCTGCGTTGGGCTGCAGCGAAACGCCGTCGAACCCGGTGATCTCAGCCAGCCAGGTTTCTAACTCGGTAAACAACTGCCGGTAGCCCTGGGCCTGCTCGGCGGGGGCAAAGGGGTGAATTTGGCCAAACTCCGGCCAGGTAATCGGCAGCATTTCGGCGGTGGCGTTGAGCTTCATGGTGCAAGAGCCCAGCGGAATCATCGCCGTCGCCAGGGAGAGATCCTTACCCTGTAACCGATACAGGTACCGCAGCATCTCAGTTTCGGAGTGGTAGCGGTTGAAAGTGGGGTGGGTGAGGTAGGGGGTGGTGCGGCGGAGGGCAGTGGGGAAAGTGAGGGGATGAGGGGATGAGGAGTCGCCGCTTGGTTCTGAATTTTGTAAGTCCTCCGGACTGGCTTCGCCTACGCGCAGCGTCTCCGAAGGAGAAATTTTGAATTTTGAATTTTGAACTGAATCCCCGATAAAGACGGTGATGAGATCTTGAATATCTTGCTCGGTGACAGTTTCGTCGAGAGCAACAACGAGGGTTTCGGCATCCAGCACCCGGAGGTTAATGCGGCGCGCGGCGGCACGGGCAAGGATGGCGGCTTGAGCGTCGCCTACGGTTACCCGCAGCGTATCGAATACGGGCTCTTGACCGAGTTCAAAACCAGCTTCGGTCAGGGCTTGGGCCAGGGTTTGGGTCTGCTGGTGAAGGCGGGATGCGATCGCCCGCAGCCCCTCTGGCCCGTGGTAAACCGCGTACATACTGGCCATAATCGCCAGCAGCACCTGGGCAGTGCAGATGTTGCTGGTGGCGGCGTCGCGACGAATGTGCTGTTCGCGGGTTTGCAGGGTCAGGCGCAGGGCGGGGTTGCCGTAGGTGTCTTTAGAGACGCCCACCAGGCGACCGGGCAGCTTGCGGGCAAAGGCGTTGCAGGTGGCGAAGAAGGCGGCGTGAGGGCCACCGTAGCCCAGGGGCACGCCAAAGCGCTGGGTGTTGCCCACCACAATATCGGCTCCAAATTCGCCAGGGGCACGCAGCAGGGTGAGGCTGAGCAGGTCGGCGGCGACGGTGACCAGGGCTTGGTGGGCGTGGGCCTGGGCCGTAAAGTCTGCGTAGTCGTAGATCGCGCCGTCGGTAGCGGGGTACTGCAGCAGCACTCCAAACACAGGCACATCAAAGTCAAAGCGGTGGTGGTCGCCTACCATCACCTCAATGCCCAGGGGCAACGCGCGGGTTTTGACCACATCAACGGTTTGGGGATGGCAGGTGGCGGAGACCCAGAAGGTTTTGGCCTCTTTCTGCTTGCGGGCATTGAAGGC
The DNA here is from genome assembly GCA_003022385.1 of filamentous cyanobacterium CCP3. Lineage (GTDB taxonomy): Bacteria > Cyanobacteriota > Cyanobacteriia > Phormidesmidales > Phormidesmidaceae > Nodosilinea. The sequence continues at coordinate 2,302 of PYGV01000006.1, forward strand.
CAGGGTCATGGCCTCGGCGGCGGCGGTGCCTTCGTCGAGCAGGGAGGCGTTGGCAATGTCCATCCCGGTCAGGTCGGTGACCAGGGTTTGAAAATTGAGCAGCGCCTCTAGCCTGCCCTGGGCAATCTCGGGCTGGTAGGGGGTGTACTGGGTGTACCAGCCGGGGTTTTCGAGCACGTTGCGCTGAATCACCGCCGGAGTGAGGGTGTTGGCGTAGCCCAGGCCCAGGTACGATCGCCACACCTGGTTCTGAGCCGCAATTCCTTTGAGCTGCTCAAGGGCAGCCGATTCACTCAGTCCCTGGGGCAGATCGAGAGTCTGCTTGAGCCGAATTCCAGCCGGTACCGTAGCCTCAATTAATGCCTCCAGAGAGGTGTAGCCCAACGCCTCCAGCATGGCTTCGACATCGCGTTCTGCTGGCCCCAGATGGCGAGCGACAAAGGGGCTGAGGGGCTCAGCCATAGGGGCGAGAGAGGCGCTGCCGTTGTGCCCTAACGACAGGGTCGCGGTATCAAGGATGCTGGGCTCTGGAGAAAGTTGTGTCATACCCGTCTGCGAATGGCTCCAAAATCAAAGGCCAAAATCAAAAAAATCGGTGCTGCTGAGGCGGTGGGCCTCCTTCATATCTTGAAACATTCGGGGCAAATCTGCCGCTGCTGGAGCCAGGGCGCTGCGCGATCGCTAAGCCAGCTTACCCACGAAGGAAAGGATAGCAGCAGCCGTTGCCTGGGGCTTTTCCAGATGGGGTACGTGTCCGCACTGCGGAATCCAAACTAGCTCACTGTTGGCGATCGCCGCTGCAAACCGCCGGGCGTCTTTGGTGCCCAAAATCTTGTCCTGCTCGCCCCAAATGGTCAGGGTAGGGCAGGTGAGCTGAGGAATTTTTGCCGTCAAAAAGTTGTAGCCGCCGCTTTTGGTGAAGGCGATCAGCGCCTCCTTCCAACTGGGGCACTGCAGGTGCAGGGCTGCGCACAGTTCGGCATCGGGCGTTACAAAGGCTTTGTCAAAGTAGGCCTGGCGACTAATGCCGCGCCGCACTCTAGGGTTGCGCAAGAAGGCGGTAGCCCAGCTGTCGAGCGGTGGCACCATCAGGTTGCCCATAGCGGGTCCGGCGGCAAAGCCCGCCGCGTCGATCAGCACCAGTCCGGCCACCGCGTCGGGGTAGGTGAGGGCAAAGTCGATGGCGGCGGCCCCACCCATCGATGCGCCGACCAGCACTATGGGGCGATCGATCATCTGCTGCCAGAAGCTGTGCAGGTGCACCTTGATCGCCCCAGGGGAGAGGCTGGGGTAACGGGTGCGATCGCTAAACCCAAACCCCAGCAGATCCACGGCCCAGGCCTGGGGATTCAGCAGGGGCAGCAGCCGCCGAAACTCCAGCAGCGAGCTGTCAAATCCGGGAATCATCATCAGCGGCTGGCGGCCGCTATCAGCTCCTGCCACATAGGCCGTGGGAATAGGGGCATCGGCGAGCGGCGTGTCGATAGCCGCTACCTGGACTTGAGCTGCCATAGCGATCGAGGTGGGTTCACTGAGTCCCGCAGCAGCGGCGGGCAATACTGAGACAGCCATAGGTGAAAATTGTGCAGAACCTGCTGCCTATTCTCACGCATTCTTACGCCCCAGGCCAGACTACCCCAAGGATTTGCTCTCACTGGTGCAGGTCTCACTGGTGCAGGTTGATCTGGTGAGATCCAATAGCAATGCCATAGTCCCCGTAGACGTCCTGCCCCAGCAGGCCGTAGCTGCCGCCAATGGCGACTATCACCTGTTCGCGACGCAGGCCACCCAATTCCACCGCATCCACATAGCCAACGGGCAGGCTCACCACGCTGCCGTCGGCGATTCTGGCCTGGACTGTGCCCACGGTGATAACCCCCACCGCCTGGGCCATCTCGGCGGTAATCAGGGTGCCAGTCGCCCCTGTGTCAAACAGCATGGGGAAAGTCTGAGTGCCGCTGCTGCCCCGCAGGGTAACGGACACGACAGGGGTACCCCCCTGTCGTCCCTCAATCGGGATTTGGGCAGCCAACCCAGCCGGTAAAACTGCTTTGGGAGCGGGGGTAAGGGCGGCCGCTGGCACGATAGAACCCGTAGCCCGGTTTTGAGCCGCCGCCAGGTGTTGCTTGTACTCCTGGGTTTTGGTTTGGGCCTGAGCGTGGTTAGGGCTGCTGCTGGGCACCTGCTCCATCAGGGCGATCGCCTGCTGCCAGCGACTGGCCGCCAGCTGCCAGTCGTCCTTGGACTGGGCCGACTGGCCAATGGCAACGGCGCTAGTGGCCCGATTCACCGCCTCGCGAAAGGTATCTGGGGCCGAGGCAGGCGACACCGGGGCCGCCTCGGTGGCTATAGGTAAAACAACTGGTTCAGGGGCGATCGCCGCCGAGGTTTCCGTAGCCACCTCGGCAGGGTCAACCGGCAGCATTGTGCTTGTCAGCAAGTCGCAGCCTGCCAAACCCGAGGCCACCGCTGCCAGCACAAACCGATTTGCGATCGCCCAGGTTCCCATAATTTGCTGTCCTACGGTTGCTAAATGCTCGTCTGAACAGCATTCCCTATTCGGTCGCCATCGTCGTCACGGCTCGCGCCAGCGCTGATCAAAACTGCACCGAGTTGGCCCCTGAGATGACTATTCAACGGAAATTAACGGGGAATGAAATGGCGAGCAAATGGCTGAAAGCTGTCCTTTAGCCTTACGATAATAGCGATTCGTAGCGCTGAGCAAATCCCCATGGTTTTTCCTGATGCCCCTCCCGCTGTGCTGGTTTTGGCCGATGGTTCGGTGTTTCAGGGCTGGTCGTTTGGAGCGCCGGGCACTGTCATGGGCGAGGTCGTTTTCAACACCGGCATGACGGGATATCAAGAAGTCATGACTGACCCCAGCTACTGCGGGCAAATTGTCACCTTCACGTACCCGGAGTTGGGCAATACCGGCGTTAACCCCGATGACGAAGAGTCGAGTCGGCCCCACATCAGCGGGGCGATCGCCCGCAATATCTGCGAAATTCCCAGCAACTGGCGCTCGACCCAGTCGCTGCCCAACTATCTCAAAACCCACAAAATTCCCGGCATTTTTGGCATTGATACTCGCGCCCTTACCCGCAAGCTGCGCACCGCAGGATCCATGAACGGGGCCATTTCAACCACCGTGCTCGACCCCCAAGAGCTGCTGCGCCAGCTGCAAGATGCCCCTTCGATGACGGGGCTAAATCTGGTCGACCAGGTCACAACCGCACAAATTTACGAATGGACTGAGGGTACCGACCCCGTTTGGGAATTTGGCCCCGCCACCCCAACCTCAGGGGATGAACCCCCGCTGACAGTAGTTGCCGTTGATTTTGGGGTGAAGCGCAACATTCTGCGCCGTTTGGCCAGCTACGGCTGTCGGGTGATTGTGGTACCCGCCAGCACCACTCCCGAGCAAATTATGAGCTATCAGCCCGACGGCATTTTTCTCTCCAACGGCCCTGGCGACCCGGCGGCGGTGACTAAAGCCCCAGAGCTAGTGCAGGCGCTGCTAGATTACTCGCTGCCCACGTTTGGTATCTGTATGGGCCACCAGATTTTGGGGTTGTCCCTAGGGGCTTCAACATTTAAGCTGCGGTTTGGGCACCGGGGGCTCAACCAACCCTGCGGTTTAGAGCGCCAGGTCGAGATTACCAGCCAAAACCACGGGTTTGCCCTCGATGCCACCTCCATTCCGAAAGACACGGTGACGGTGACCCACCTGAACCTGAACGACCAGACCGTAGCGGGACTGGCTCACAAGACCCTGCCGCTGTTTTCAGTGCAGTACCACCCCGAGGCCAGCCCTGGCCCCCACGACGCCGACTATTTGTTTGCTAAATTTGTAGACACCATGCGCAGCCGTCGTCAGCAGCCTCTGCCCCTCTAGCGTTTCTCGCTTGTTTTCCCTCCAGATGCAGGAGAGATCGAGCTGTTCTGACGCTCTTCTGTTCTGGCGCTCTTCTAAGGTTGCTAGAAAATTTTAGCCAAACCGCTATATGCTGTCTGTCTAAACTGGAGCGTTAGTTTTGGGCCTGCTTCAGGCCTGACTTGGTTTCCATTTTTGTAGCCCGCCGGTACGGTTTCACCCCTTGCAGGCGGTGGTATCCTGACCTATATTTAACGTCGAACTGGAGCACCTAGGAGGTTTCCCATCGCTGAATCTCTAACCCTGACCGTAAGTTTACGAGGCACTCGCGATGTCAGGGGAACTTATCAACTGTTTCGCCTCACCGGTCTTTTGGATGCGTTCTCGGAACCTGCCTTTCGCAAGGCGATGACCAAGTACGTAGATGCCGGGCCGACCAACATCATTCTTGACCTGGCGGCTATTGACTTTGTCGATAGCTCTGGTCTAGGTGCGCTTGTGCAGCTGGTTAAAAAGGCCACCACCGAAGGGGGCACCGTCCAGGTGGTGACCAATCCCCGCGTGACCCAAACCGTCAAGCTGGTGCGGCTGGAGAAGTTTCTGTCGCTACAGCCCTCCGTGGATGATGCGATCGCCAACCTCGAGAATCCGCCCAGTGAGTAGCCCCAGCAGTCCCTTCGCCTAGGCAGCGGTGGCCGATATGTCTGCCGAACCTTCCGCCAGCCTGCAGTGGTTGCTTCAGTTCAGCGCCCGTAGCCCTGTTCTATCCCTTTCCCCAGAGCAGGTAAATTCACTCTCGCCTGTCGCTTTAGCCTATATTGGCGATGCCGTGTACGAGCTGTTTGTGCGGAGTACGTTCTTGCTGCCTCCCAAGCGCATTCAGTCTTTTCATCAGCAGGTCGTAAGCCAGGTGCGGGCGGAGCGGCAGGCCCAGCAGGTGCAGCAGCTCATGCCGCTGCTAACCGAGGCCGAGCAGGATTTGCTGCGTCGGGGGCGCAACGCTTCGTCGCGCGGGCCTCGACGAGTTGACAGCCAAATTTACCAGCAGTCCACCGGGTTTGAAGCCCTGGTGGGCTATCTTTATTTGACCAATCCCAGTCGTCTAGTAGATCTGCTGAGCGCGTTGGACCTATCAGCAACTGGGTAAACAAACAGGTTTTGGCTGCTCTAGGGTGACTGCTCCATCTGCCAGGCCGCGCGCACCAGGCGAATATCTTCATAGCTGAAAGCAGAGCCCAGGCGATCGCGAATTTCCGTCAGCGACGCATTTTCCATCTCTGCCAGCACCGTCCCAATGGTGCGCTGACGGTCAGTATCCACCAGCTGATCTACCTCCACGGTTTCACCCTGACGGATGAGCTGCTCCAGATGACTAGCAATGGTGGTGGCCTTGAGCCCGCGCTGGTCGGCAATCTCCTGTAGAGACAACCCCTGGCGGTGCAAATCGAGGGTTTGCCGATGGGTATCGCCCACGGATTGCCGACGTTCTCGCACCGGACGCGATCGACGGGCCGCCGCCCCTGGGTCAGACTCTAACCCGTAGTCGGCGCAAAACTGGCGAATGGCATCGGTAAACACCTCGCCGTACTGGGCTAACTTGCGGCTGCCCACCCCCGATACCTGGCTAAAGGCCTCTAGGGTTTGGGGCCGGGTGCGGGCCATTTGCCGCAGGGCCGACTCCGGGAAGACCACGTAGGGCGGCACGCTCTGCTGGTCGGCCAGTTTTTTGCGCAGGGCTTTTAGCACCGTCAAGAGCTGAGCTACCTCGGTGGTGTCCTCGATTGTGGACGCTTCGGCTGGGCCAGGGGCAAAGTCTTTAGGGACGGCCACCTCGACGGTAATTTGCTTGCGCAGCACCTGCCAGCTGGCAGCGTTGAGCTTGAGTACCGGGTAGCCGTCGCTGGTTTCATCGACCAGCCGCTGGTGTAGCAGCGATCGCCCCAGTAATCTCCACTCCTCCACCGAGCGGTCTTTGCCAATGCCGTGGGTTGACAACTGGTCGTGCCGCAAATCCAAAATCTTCTGCTTTTTAGAGCCCCGCAGCACATCAATAATGTGGGCCATCCCAAACCGCTCCTGGCAGCGGGCCACGCAGGAGAGAAACTTTTGCGCCTCAACCGTCCAGTCCTCAATCGGCGGCGGGTTTAAGCAGTTATCGCACTGCTGGCACGGCCCCTCCACCAGGTCGAGTTCACCAAAGTAGCTGAGCTGCACCCGCCGCCGACACACGGTAGTTTCAGCATAGTCAACCATTTGCCTGAGCTGCTGGCGGGCGATGCGCTGCTCATCCGCATCGGGCTTTTGGCTAATCAAATATTCCGCCGTAGCCACATCGCCGTAGGCCAAATACAGCGTGCAGTGGGCCGGTTCGCCGTCGCGCCCCGCCCGTCCGCTCTCCTGGTAGTAGCCCTCAATGTTGCGGGGAATATCGTAGTGAATAACGAACCGCACATCGGGCTTATTGATGCCCATGCCAAAGGCAACCGTCGCCACCATCAGCCGCACATCGTCGCGAATAAAGCGGGTTTGGTTTTCCCGGCGCGTGTCATCACTCAGCCCGGCGTGGTAGGGCAGCACCGACTCGCCATCTTCGGTCAGGCGCTGGGCCAGCTCGTCAACCCGCTTGCGGCTCAGGCAGTAGATAATGCCCGAGCCTGGGTGTTGCTTTACCTGTCGCCGCAGCTCCTGGTAGCCGTCGCGGCCCTTGGGGCGCACCTCATAAAACAGATTGGGTCGGTTAAAGCTCGACACCTGGATCAGCGGATCGCGCAGCCGCAACTGCTGGGCAATATCGACTCGCACTCGCTCGGTAGCCGTGGCGGTGAGGCCCATCACCGGAATTTGCGGAAACCGCTCACGCAGCACCGATAGCTGCCGGTACTCGGGGCGAAAGTCGTGGCCCCATTCCGATACACAATGGGCTTCGTCAATCGCAAACCCGCTGACCCCCACGGTCTTAATCAGCTGCTCCAGCAGGCCAAAAAAGCCAGGACTCATCAGCCGCTCTGGCGACACGTAGAGCAGCTTGATGTTGCCCGCCAGCAGATCGGCTTCTCGCTGGCGAATGGTGCCGTAGTCGAGGGAGCTATTCAGGCAGGTAGCCACCACGCCGTTGTCGGTCAGGCTATCGACCTGATCTTGCATGAGGGCGATCAGCGGCGAAACTACCACCATCACCCCCAGCTTCAGCAGCGCTGGCAGCTGATAGCACAGCGATTTCCCGCCCCCGGTGGGCATAATTACCAGGGCGTCCTGGCTCTTGAGCACAGCCTCAATGACGGGTCGCTGGCCCAGTCGAAACCGATCGTAGCCAAAGTGATGTTTTAGGGCTGTTTCCAGGGAAGGAAACGCCGCCGTGGGTGATGCGACCCCAGCCATAGGCACGCTTAGCAAACTATTTCAATGCGTTCAAGTGTACTCTGTCGCAGATTTTGTCGACCCCTAAATTACCTTAACTTAGTGAGAATGGCTTACCTGGGCATAGCACCTGTAGGCTTCCGGATAGCGCCCCACACGATGCAGAGCGACACCTCGAAACAGCCAGCCCTGGGCATGATCGGGCGCGATCGCCAGTACCTGCTCGGTCAGCGCTAGCCCCTGCTTAGGTTGCCCTAAATGGATCAGGCACACCGCCTGGTAGATCAGTGCCGATACCGCCTGCGGGTCGACAATAGCCGCTTCTTCAAAGCAGCGCAGCGCCCGCTCGTAGGCTCCGGCATTGGCTAATCTCTCCCCCTCGCCGTACCAGCGCTGAAACGAACTATCCTGCAAAGACGTCAGAGTCGCGGACTGAGAACTAAGGCCAGAGGGCGCGATCGGGGTAACAGGGGGCTTCATGGCTGACAAATCACGACAGAACAATCACAGCATTCCCTTAGGCCAGCTCAACTGCCCAACCGGCAAAAATGCTCTAGATCAAGCGTCAAAGTCAGGCCAAGCATCCAGCCGACTCGCTGCGCTCCATCTCAATTCTCAAGAGCATAAACGCTCTGCCTGACGAGAATTCTCTGGCTGTCGCATAAGTTTACGTCTGCCCCACCGCAGCCCAGATCCCGCTACGGTAGTGATCTGGAACTGGCTCTACCAGCATCAGTCCCAACGACAGCTAGCCCAAACGTCGCTTTGAACAGCCCACGGTCTGCGGCAATCTTCTGTAGCGTGTAGCGACCTATCTCGGCAATCCACATCGGCATGCGCGCCCATGACGAACACCTACAGCGTCGGCCAGCTTAAGGAACCTTGCGGCCTGTAAAGCAATGTTACAAGAATGACGTCATGACAGCATACTGGCTTGACGGTAGCCGATATCCCATTTAAGTTATCTACATACCCGGGTTACCCCTATTTAGAAAAGCGCTATGGAAGAGCAAAAAGCTACCAAGGTCACACTGTATTTACCCCCTGACCTGCACCGTCAATTAAAAATTCGCTCTGCCGTCGAGGGCGAAGCCATGTCTTCCATTGCCAAGCGTGCAATTGATTTTTATCTAGCCCACGGCGATGTGGTAGCCGAGAGTTTGGAGTCTTCCTTGGGTCAGACCCACCGTATTCACAGCTGCCCGAGCTGTGCGTCGACGGTGGTGCTGCGAGAAGGTGAGCTAGTTGAAGTAGCTCAAGCGGGTGGTGCTACCCAGGGCAGTGCATTAGACTCTGCCGTTGTTCCTGAGGTCGCTGCCAGCACTGGTTCCCGCGAAGAAGGGGAATTGGTTGTTTGCTAGGTACAGATTTAATCGGCCTAGCTGTAGTTCACTAAGACAGTGCTGAGACAGTGCCCAGACAGTCATTTAACTGCCCCATAGCCTGAGAAGGGATTTGGTCATGCGAGAGGATTTGAACGTACTAGTACAAGCCCAATATCCTCTGATCTACCTGGTCACTTTTGAGGAAGAGCGGGCAGAGCAAACCATTGCCACAGTGGCTCGTCATCTCTCAAGGGAGCAAGACGTCAAAGCGCCCATGCGGCTCTTCACCTGGACGATGACTCGGGGTATGGTCGAGTTTGGCAGCCAGGGCACGGGTACTCAAAACAACAACACGGTTTCTCCCGAAGCGGCGGTGGAGTGGGTCATTCGTCAGCGCGAGCCCGGCATCTTTATCTTCAAAGACTTGCACCCCTTCAAAGATTCTCCTGCTGTTACTCGCTGCCTGCGAGACGCGATCGTATCCCTCAAGGGCACCCGCAAGACCATTGTGCTAATGTCTCCCGTGCAGGAAATTCCCATTGAGCTGGAGAAAGAGGTAGTAGTCCTCGACTTCCCACTGCCCAACATGTCTGAGTTGGATGAGGTGCTCTCGACTGAGATGAACCGGGCTCGCGGCAGCAGCATTTCTACCGAGGAGCGCGAGAAGCTGCTAAAGGCCGCCCTGGGGCTAACCCGCGATGAGGCCGAAAAGGTCTACCGCAAGGCGCGGGTCATGGCTAAGCGGTTGACGGCTGAAGAGGTAGACATTGTTCTCTCCGAGAAAAAGCAGCTGATTCGCCGCAACGGCATTCTGGAGTTTATGGATGTCGATGAGACCATCAACTCTGTGGGTGGCCTAGAGGAACTGAAGCACTGGCTCAAGCAGCGCTCTGACGCATTTACCGAGCGGGCTCGGGAATATGGTTTACCTCAGCCTAAAGGCATGTTGATCCTGGGAGTACCCGGCTGCGGTAAGTCGCTAATCGCCAAGACCACATCTCGGTTGTGGGGCCTGCCGCTGCTGCGCCTCGACCTGGGTCGGGTGTACGACGGCTCAACGGTGGGTCGATCGGAGGCCAATTTACGCAACGCTCTGCGCACGGCTGAGTCAATTTCTCCCTGTATTCTCTTTATTGATGAGATTGACAAAGCGTTTGCTGGTGGAGTTGGCTCCTCTGACTCCGATGGCGGTACTTCTAGCCGCATCTTCGGCACCTTCTTGACCTGGATGCAGGAGAAAACCTCTCCGGTGTTCGTGATGGCTACAGCCAACCGGGTTGAGAAGCTGCCCAGTGAGTTTCTGCGCAAGGGCCGCTTCGATGAAATCTTTTTTGTTGATCTGCCCAACGCTGAAGAGCGCAAGGACATTTTTCAAATCCATCTGCAAAAGCGCCGTCGCGACATTGAGCGCTTTGACCTCGACCAGTTGACCAAGGTCTGTGATGGGTTCTCTGGAGCTGAAATCGAGCAGGGGCTGATTTCGGCTATGTATGAAGCTTTTGCCCAAGGACGTGAGTTCACTCAGCTCGACATTATTGCGGCGATTCGCGCTACGCTGCCGCTGTCGAAGACCATGAGTGAGCAGGTCACTGCCCTGCGGGATTGGGCCCGCCAGCGGGCGCGTCCGGCGGCAGCCTCCGTCGCTGAATATCAGCGGATGGAGTTTTAACAGGCTTTCCTCCCGGCGGTATCCGGGGGAAGGGCTAGCGTTTGCTAGCAGTTAGTATCCAGCTAGCCACGGGCTATCTGGTTTGTCTCTCTCAAACCTCGTTGTCTCTCTCAATTTCCCTACAGGAGGAAACACCATGTCTCACTTCAGCACCCTTCGCACCAAAGTGACCGATGCTGAGATTCTCAAGCAGTCTCTGGCTGACTTGGGTATCGCTACCAAGACCGAAGCTGATGTACGCGGTTACAACGGCCAGCGTGTTCGCGCCGACCTTGTCGCCGTTCTGGATGGTGAGTACGATCTAGGTTGGTCTCGTAATGCCGATGGCTCCTTTGATCTGATCGCTGACCTCTGGGGTGTGGCTAAAAAGCACAACCAGACTGAGCTGATCAACTCCATCAACCAAAAGTACGCGGTCAACAAGACCCTGGCTGAGGTTAAGCGTCCTGGCCTGCAGAACGCCAACGTCAAGCTGGTGCTTCAGTAAGCCCGTATCGCGTTCCCTAATGTGGGATGGCTAGCATGCGCTAGCCATCCCATTTTTTATGCTCAATTGAAGTGGTATTCTGCCACAGAGCCAGACTACACTGACGAAGAGGCAAGATTGCTCAGCTACCAGATGTACCTGGTACGGGGGTTGCCTAAAAGTGTTACCCCAAGCCGGGGATCGCGTGGTTTAGCCTGGTATGTCCCCCATTAGCCCGTCTGATTTATCGGCCCTGCATCAGCTGCTGATTGCCTGTGGCGACTATGCTAGCCAGCAGTCTCAACAGTCGTTTCAGGTGTTTGAGAAGGGGGTTGACGACTACGTGACTACTGTTGATCAACTGCTGGATCAAAAGCTACTGGTCGGTATGCAGGCGCTCTTTCCGGCAGACGGCATTATTACTGAAGAGAACCGGGCTACCGCTGAGCAGTTTCGCCGGGGGGATGGTCAAGGAGGGCCGGGAGGCGATCGCCCCCTGTGGTTTGTCGATCCTATTGACGGCACTGATGACTTTATTCAGGGCCGAGACCACTATGCGGTCATGGTGGGGAGAGTCGTCGGCGGAATGCCTGAGGCGGGCTGGATCTACGCCCCCGTAGAGCGACATTTGGTTTGGGGTGGTCCTGGCTGGGGCCTTTTTGAGCAGACGGGTGGTGGCCTTTCGACCCCGCTGATTCCTCAACAGCCGCCCTTTGCCCCTGAGCGAGGCTGGGCGATGGTAATTGGCGATAAGGATGAGCGGCGGTTTGGGGCTGCGATCGCCCAGCGCTTTCCCACCGTCGAGTTCCTCTCGTTGGGCAGCTTTGGCCTCAAAGTGCTGGCGGTCATCACCGGCCAAGCTGGCCTCTACATTTACCTCAACGGCCGAGTCAAACTGTGGGATACCACTGGCCCCCTGGCCCTGGCGCAGGCGGCTGGATTGGTGTGCTGCGACCTGACAGGGCGGCCCATTCGCTTTACAAAACCCGATGTCGCCCCCCAGACACTGATTCACCGCCAGCCGATTGTGGTGGGGTGGCCCAGCTACGTGGAGGCGCTGCTGTCGCCCCTTAGCGAAATCGCAGCCGCGATCGGCCTGCCGCAGTAGGGACTCTGATTCGGTCTACCCTAGGTTTCTGGGTACCATGGGAAGGTACCCTGTCATCGCAAGTCTGGCCTCTACCAGCCCTTGGCGTCGTCACCCTTTTACCATGCCTTCTATGCAAGCCGATACGCTGAGCGAACTGTATCCCCTATTCCAAACTGCGAGCCCCGAAACCGTTGACTGGCTCATGTCTGTGGCTACCCACCACGACTACCCTGCCAATCGGGCCGTGGTGATGGAAGATGCCTGGGGCAACGCCGTTTACTTTATCGAGTCTGGCTGGGTAAAAGTGCGTCGCCATGCCGAAGACAGCTCTATCACTCTGGCGGTTCTGGGCAAAGGCGACTTCTTCGGTGAAATGGCCATTCTCGATGAATCTCCCCGCTCTACCGATGTAGTGGCGATGACCGCCGTTAAGCTCATGAGCATATCGGCTCAGCGATTTATTCAAACCCTGTTCAAAGATCCTCAGCTGCACCACCGGCTGTTGCAGCTGATGGTGCAGCGGCTGCGCCAGACCAACCTGCGGTTTCAGCTGCGTCACCAGCCCCCCGCGGTTAAGTTAGCCAACACGCTAACGGCTATTCAAGCGGCCTATGGCGAATCGGTGGAGGACGGCGTTGAGCTGTTCAACATTCCCCGCAAAGACCTGGCCGATCTGGCCGATATCACCCCCGACGAAGCCGAAAAGATTGTGGGCAAGCTGATCGAAAAAGGCTGGATTGTGGAGGATACGGCGCGATCGGTGCTGCGACTCAAAAACACTCGCCAGCTGGCACACCTGGCAGGGCGGCTGTAGGGTTGCTGCCGTGATCCTTTGAATTTGTAGAGATTGCTAAAGTTACCCGGCCCCTTCGGCTCTCCGTGGTAGGTTGTCATCATCAGCTACCCGACGTAGTTCACTACCCCGGAGCCTGCTATGCCAATACAACCTCCCTCGCCGCCGTCCATTAGCCCCAGCCAGATGACGCTGCTGCGCATTGTCTCAACTATGGCCTGGAGCGACGGCCACCTGGCCGACGAAGAAGTCGACGTGATGCTAGATCAGTTTAGCCACCTGTTTGCCAGTAATCCTGGTCAACAGGCTGAGCTGCGCGACGAGCTGCGCGACTATTTAATGCAAAACCTGCCCCTCGAAGAATTGGTGCCCAAGCTGACCAGCGCTGCCGAGCGAGAGCTAGTGCTCAAGCTCGGCCACCAGGTAATCAGCGCCAGTGCCCGCACCCCCGGCGAAGACCCCATCAACGCAGAGGAGGCGGACGCCTACAGCCGTTTGGTGTCATTACTCAACCTGCCTGACGACGTGGTACAGCGGGTTGAGCAGGAAAGTGGTCAGCCCGCTGCCAATCACAACAACCTAATTGAACAACTGACGGCGGAGATCAAGACTTTTGTGGACGAGCATTAGGCTGTTAAGCACTCATCTCTAGCATGCGCTGAATTGGTTTGAGAGCCTGCTGCTGTAGCTCAGGACTCAGGACGATTTCGGGCTGGCGATTTTTCATGGCTAAATAGAGCTTTTCAAGCGTGTTGAGCCGCATATGGGGGCATTCATTGCAGGCGCAGGTTGCCGCTGGCGGAGCAGGAATAAAGACCTTTTCCGGAGCCTGCTTTTGCATCTGGTGAAGGATACCGGACTCTGTCACTACAATGAATTCGGATTTCGCGCTCTGTTGAGCGTAGTTAAGCAACGCTGTGGTCGAGCCAATGAAGTGTGCATGGCGCAGCACCGCCTCCTCGCACTCTGGGTGCGCAATCACGTCCGCGTTGGGATAGGCGCTTTGCAGCTGCACCAGCTTTTTTTCGGAAAAGGTTTCGTGGACCATGCAGCTGCCCTGCCACAGCACCATATCGCGGCCCGTTTGCTGCATCACGTAGCGGCCTAGATTGCGATCGGGGGCAAAAATAATTTTTTGGTCAGCGGGCAGCTGCTGCACAATGCTGACGGCGTTGGAGCTGGTGCAGATGATATCGCTCATGGCCTTAATCGCAGCCGTGCAGTTGATGTAAGAAATGACCAGGTGATTGGGGTGGGCGGCCTTAAACGCCGCAAAGGCATCGGGGGGGCAGCTGTCAGCCAGGGAACAGCCCGCATTGAGGTCGGGCAGCAGCACCTGCTTGTCAGGGTTGAGGATTTTTGCGGTCTCGGCCATAAAGTGTACGCCCGCAAAGACAATTACGTCGGCACTGGTAGCCGCGGCCTGCCGGGACAGCCCCAGCGAGTCACCAATGTAGTCGGCAACATCTTGAATATCAGACTCTTGGTAGTAGTGGGCCAAAACAACCGCATTGAGTTCGCGCTTGAGCGCTTCAATGGCTTCAACCAGGTCGTAGGTTGGCAGCGTAGCAGCAGGCGTTAGGGTGGTGAACACGATAGTAGACGAACCGAAGACTAGTGCAATTCGAATTATAGTTTAATTCACCAAAACTCGCCATGGCCACACTCTACCAGCATTTCTGCGATCGCACCAGAAGCCAGGCGCGCCCCGACCGCAGCAGACCCATACAGGCTTTGTGCTGAGCCCTGGTATCGCCTTGAGAACTGTAGCTATCAATCGAATAGAGGGTTTGAGATAAGACCTAGCTCAATGAGGAGGAGGCCAGGCTAGGACTCACTCGTGGACTGTGGCCGTTGGATTCTGCGGTGGCGCGCTCGACGTTGAAGCGGTAGCCCACATTGCGCACCGTTTGAATGATGTTGGGCTGTCTTGGGTCGATCTCAATTTTTTTGCGCAGAGAAAGAATGTGGGTATCAACGGTCCTGGGATTGTCGATCGCATCGGGCCAGGCACGGCGCAAGAGGTCGGTGCGACTGAGGGGCGCCCCTGCCGCCTGGGTCAGCACGTAGAGCAGGCTAAATTCTTGAGGGGTTAGATCGATGTAGTCGCCGCGAAAGTTGACCCGCCGCTGCACCAAATCAATGTTTAAGTCGCCGTAGGTCAGCGACGCCGGGGCGCTCATCAGCCGCACTCGCCGGGTGAGCGCCTCCACTCGGGCCAAAAACTCCTGCATACCAAAGGGCTTAGTGAGATAGTCGTCGGCGCCAGCCCGCAGCCCGGTCACAATGTCGGTTTCGGTATTGCAGGCCGAAAGAATCATGATCAGCGGTTGTCCCTGACTGTGCAGCCACTTACACAGCTCTACCCCATCCCCGTCAGGTAGCTGCGAGTCTAAAATCACTAGGTCGGGCTGGCGACTCTGAAAAACATCGCGGGTGCGCACTATATCTGACGACTGAAAAACTCTGTAGCCAGCTTGCTGAAGATGCCAGCCTAGGAGCGATCGCAGATGAGGATTCCCCTCAATAATCTGTACAGATACAGAGCCCACTGGATTTCGTCATAAACAGCAATTTTTATTTGCTAAACATAGCAAAGCCCCTCTAGGGGTTTTGTAGCTAGGGTTACTCAACTCTCAGGTCAGCGGCACACCCCGATCGCTACATGATGGGGACAAAACGTTGCCAACAGTAGTCAACCAACTATTTGCAGATCAATTGTTTGCATAACTTAAATATAGTTTGGCTTTCGAAAGAAAGCGGCTTTGGAAAGCCTTTAGAGAGGCTAAAAAAAACAAAAGAATGAAGTTTGGTCAATCATCTGAAATACCTTGAAAAACCGCAATATACAGGCAAAAAGAGCGGCAGCACCGAGAGTAAAGACGATTTTTGATCTAGGTAATATAGAAGTCAACTGCGTCGTTTCTAATCATGACTTTGTCCCAAGGCTATATCCTTGTGCTCGATCTTGAGCGTTGTCACCCTGGCGACGCTCACCCCCTGGTGACTAACCTGCAATACCCTGTGTTTGTAGCCAGCTCTACCGAGCAAGCGGTAACTCGGGTGAGTCAAGGTCCTCCCTGCCTAGTCATTTTGATGGGCAACAATTTTCAGGCCTGGTCGCAGCCGTTAGTCAAGCAGCTGAGGCAGTACAGCCATGCTCCCGATATGACGATTGTGGCGCTCACCGATTCGGCCAGTCCTCAGTGGAACTACAGCGAGGACACGCCGGGGTTAGACGGCCTGCTGGTGCAGCCCCTCAGCACGGATATTCTGCGATCGCTGGTAGAGTCAGCCTTTGCCCGCAGCATCTGCCACTGAAAAAATTGAGAATGAGCTGTACTTGGGGCCGCTAATTTGTGGCCAGACAATGACCACATCTACCCGGACATCAGCATTTGTTAGACCAGCTGGGTATGCTGAGACCAGGTTAAGAGAGAGCCTTCATGCTGCCCAAGGTTTTACCCGAAAGTCGAATTCAGGTGTTCAAATTTTGGTTCAACGGCGCCCTGCAGGATGGCACTCACTACGGCAATGAGCTGTACTACCGAGCGTTGACCGTTGAAGCAGACAAACGCACCCGTCTGTACCACTTAGCCTGCAAGTTTTCAGAACAGCAGGCCGGGGCGCTAGTCTCGATCGCAGACGACCAGTGCAGCCTGTGGATCAGTCTGCGCAGCCAGATGATGGCGGCTCAGCTGCTTCAGCAGCGGGTGGCCGGCCTGCCCCGGCCCCGACTCTAGCCAAACGGCCTAAAATCAGCGCTGCACCAGGCGGGTTGACCCTGGTCAATACAGCCTTTGACCTGAAACGTAGCCAGATCAAACAGAACCAAATTGGCCTGATAGCCCGCCGCCAGCAGCCCAAGGCCGCGATCTACGCCAATGGCCCGCGCCGGATACAGAGTCGCCATCCGCAGCGCCTCCGCGAGAGGTATACCCACCTGGTGCACGCAGTTGGCCACCGCTTCCATTAGCGTTAGCGCCGCCCCACCCAGGGTGCCGTCGGCCGATATGCACCTGCCGTCGCGATAAAACACCTGCTGCCCCCCGATTACAAATGACTCTAGATGGGTGCCTACCGGCGGTGTAGCATCGCTGACCAAGACCAGGCGGTCTTGCTTAATGCGCTTGGCCAGATCAACAGAGCCGTAGTGAACATGGTGACCGTCGACGATAATGCCGGCATAAACGCCGGGTCGGCTAAAGACAGCCCCCACCAGCCCTGGGCTGCGCCCCTGCCAGGCCGACATCGCATTAAACAAATGGGTCACCATGGCGATGCCTGCGTCAAAGCCGGCCAACGCGGCTTCAAAACTGGCGTCTGTGTGCCCGGCAGCCACTACAATGCCCGCCTGGGCCAGCTGTTGAATGTACTCTGAGGACACCATTTCAGGCGCTAGCGTGACTAGCTTAACCACCGCTGGCCCCGCCTCAACCAGACGGCGAACCATAGCCCTATCGGCTGAGCGGACATAGGCTTTGTTGTGAATGCCGCTGCGTTTTGGGTTAAGGTAGGGGCCTTCTAAATGTAGCCCCAGCACCCGCTGCGGATGGCGGCGACGGTACTCAGTGACCAGAGCGATCGCAGACTCCATAGCCGCGTCGGATGTAGTAATGAGCGTAGGCAAAAAGCTGGTCGTACCGCTCTGAAGATTGGTACGGTGCATGGTATCGAGGGTATCAGCGGTAATCTCGTCATTGAACATCACGCCACCACAGCCGTTGAGCTGGAGATCGATAAATCCAGGAGCTGCGGCCCAACCCCGACCGTCGAGCCGGGGCAAATCTGGGGCCAGGTGGGCGATGGGTACCAGGTCAAGAATGCTAGCCGCCTCAATGACGAGGGCATGGTTTTGCAGAACCTGATGCCCGGTGTAGAGGGTACAGTTGGTAAGGGCATAGCGAGGATAGTGGGTCTGCCTGGCTTGGCTACTCAACCCCTCGGCCCTCAGCTCTGGTGTAACCCCGTCTGTTGTAACCCTAGAGGACATGGTGATGCTTCGTCCCTTTCATGTAGCGTTTCCAGTGTACGACCTGTCTAGCACCCGTCACTTTTACGAAACGGTCCTGGGCTGCTCCGTAGGGCGCACCTCCGATCGCTGGATTGACTTTAACCTGTTTGGTCATCAAATCACGGCTCACCTGGTGGATGAAGCCTGCTCTGCTGTACCGAAGAACGCCGTCGATGGACACGGGGTTCCAGTTAGCCACTGGGGCGTGATTTTAACGCCAGCGGTATGGCAGAGTTTGGCCGATCGCCTGCGTCAGGCCCAGGTCAACTTTCTCATTGAGCCCTACCAGCGGTTTGTGGGCCAGGTAGGAGAACAGGCCACGCTCTTCATTACTGACCCCAGCGGTAACGCCCTGGAGTTTAAGGCCTTTGCCCAGGACGAGAGCATTTTTGCTCCCTCTGAACCCACTTTGAGTAGCTCTGGCGCCCAACCCCAGTCCTAGCCAGGCTGCCGCTAGCGCTGCCACCGCTGTCCCCGATAGATACCCTCAACCGTATTAGCGGGCGTATTGGCGGAGGCAGAAGAATCGCCCTCAGATTTAGCGGTGGAAGTCGTCTCTGGGCTAGTGTGAGACGATCGGTAGCGAATGCCGCGATAGGTGAGCTCATAGCCATCGTCAGCGACGTCTGTAGTCGCCTCAGCCACTGCACTTGCGGTTGAGGCAATTTCTATAGGGTCCGGCTGGGCCGAGACTTTGGCTACAGTAGCATCGGGCGCGATATCGCTGGCCTGTGCTACCAATTCGCTGGCCCGAATCTGCCGCTGTAGCGCGTAGAGAGCCGCCAAAAGGCCCAACAGCAGAACCTGCCAGGGGGTTTCCACCAGACCCACTATTACCAACCCCAGGGCAGAGATAATCCCCACCGCAGTTGCTAATAAGGTAATAAAAGCCATAGATCCCCCTTACAGAGAGCTGCACCGCACGCCCCAGGTACCCTTACATTACCGGAAGCACCTAGGCTTGTCATCTGCCCATTCATGGTTCCTAGGGAGTAGGCTTAAACACTAAAGCCCTGTAGCGACCGCTACAGGGCTTTAAACTGCTCTCTTTTACGATACCCCCAGGGGAATTCGAATCCCCGTCGCCTCCGTGAAAGGGAGGTGTCCTAGGCCTCTAGACGATGGGGGCCTGGTTTTTTCAACAATCCTCAGTATAGATAAAGGGGAAACCCTTGTCAAACCAAGTTATGTTTTTTTGAGCCATCTATTTTGGGCGAGAACCGCGGGCCAGATGCCTGGCGCAAGCAGGCCTCGCCTAGTGGAGCTCTCAACTATTCTAAACCGACAGGGGCTAAATCGATAGGGATAATTTGGAAACAACTCGGTTAAGAAGATATGGTCTGATGCAGGCGCTTGAGGCTATACATGGCACGATCGGCGTTGGCCCAGGCCCATCGCAGCCCCTGGCTCGGGTGACGTCCAGCAATGCCCACCGAAGCCGGCAGCTGGCTATCGGCCAGAGCCTGCTCCAGACGGATTTTTAGAGGTTCGCCTTCGTCTAGGGAGCAATCCACACAAAGTATGGCAAATTCATCGCCGCCAATGCGAGCAACGACATCTTGCTTGCGGGTCGTCTGCCGCAGCACAGCGGTAGTCTGCTGTAGGAGCTGATCTCCGGCGGCGTGGCCCTGGCTGTCGTTGACGATCTTCAGCCCGTCTATGTCGATGACAATAATGCAGGCTGGATAGCCGTAGATAGTGCAGCGTTCTTCTTCGCTGTCGAGCAGCTGATCCCAACCACGGCGGTTGTAAAGCCCGGTCAGTCCGTCAGTGAGGGCCTCTGTCTGCAACCGTTCGGCTAGACGAGCCTGCTCAGCAGCTTTGGTATCGGCATGAAGAATGCGGCTCAACAGCTGGGCCAGCAGCTCGATCAGGGGGAGTTCTTGTTGAATAGCGGAGGGCTGGGGAGCCGGATCGATGGCGCACAGGGTACCAAACAGGGAGCCATCTTCATTGACCAGGGGAACACCGACGTAGGCACCAATTTTGACCTGTTGACCAATGGGCGCTTGGATGTAGGCAGGTACGTCGCTAGAGCAAGGAGCAATGCGGGGTCCTTCGCATTTAATCATGCGAGAACAAAACGAATCAGTCCAGCTAAAGACGTCCCCGGCTTTTACCCCATAGCTCTGATCATTGGCCTGCAGGACAATCCAATCGTCGCCCTCGGTGCGGGTAATCATCCACAGGTCAAAACCTAGTCGATCGTGGAGGTGGGTCAGGACGGCTAGTGCAGCGGTATTGAAGTCAAGCAGTTGACTGGTTTCGAAGGTGGGCAGGGATTTCATTAACGGTGACTTTTCTTGTAAAGGGCGCTGAAAGCCTCTACATTAATAGTGCCCTTTGACCATCAGGAAGCCATCAAAAATTCAATCAGAAATAGCGCCTAACTTACTTGTTCAGATGTGGAGTAAAGCCTGCTTGAGCGGGCGCTTTTTAACGTTGATCTGTGTTCTCGACTCCTTACTTGACAGGCTTCTAACGGTCATCTGCAAGTCATCTAGATCATTCTGAGACAGGTGTTTTAAGCACTCTCTTGAGCCTAACCCCAAAACTTAGATCAGGCAATTCACGCCAGGACAGGCTGTTATTAGCTTAAACCTGAGCTAATGGACTAAGATTACTTGACTTTTATAACAATATCTTGCGTTTTCGAAGCTTTGCTGTTAGGTTTTTTTGGCTGCCGCAAACATTGGCCAGGTAGATGTTTAACCCGCGATCGCAGCAGGTTTAGCACCTAAAAAAGCAGGCCATAGATTGGCCTGCGATCGCCGTATTGGGCCAAAAGGGACCTTGGTAGCGGGAATGGCTTAGGTTTATGCCACTCCCGCCAACTGAACTAGCCCCTAAGCTGGTGTTGAAATCGTGACAACCAGATCATTGAAGTCGTTGTCGCCGCCGCCAAACTGATCCTCAAATCCAATTGCCCCATCCACAACGCGCACGTGCTCAGCGCCATCAGGGTTAGCCGCCCCAAAGGCAAAGTACACCCGGCTGGCGTTGAAACCGTCTGGGGTACCGTTGACGATCAGGAAGGGAGCGTAAAGGCTACCCCCAGCTACATCTGACTCAAAGACAGACTCAGTTAAGTTGCTCGTGGTTAGCGCTACAGTCTCAGCGCGAGCGGCTAGAGCGGCCTCGGTATAGCCCGCTTGGCCAGGAGTAAGGTCAGCCGTTCCATTGCCGTTGATGTCGATGCCGCCGTTGGTGTCGGTAACCCGATAGAAGCCTACGAAGTTGTCGAAGGCAGCTTCCCGGTTAACCGCAAAGGTAGTAGCCACGTCGCCCGTGATGTCGCGCAGGTCAAGGAATACATCAGGCACCTCAGGCTCGGGTTCACCCAGCCCAACTAAGCCGCTGGCGTCAAACACCGTAGTGCTACCGCTAACTTCGTTAGCTACCACCACCAAGGGGTTACCGTTAGGACTATCGCTGGAGCCGATAAACACCAGCCCTTCAGCCCCTAGGTCGCCTGCAGTTCCGGCTTCGGCATCGCCTGCAAAGTTGCGGTTGTTAACCAAGTCAACAAAGAATGCATTAGCCGGATCGGTGATGTCGTAGGTCATGACCCCACCAAAGCGCTCCAGGCCAATAAACGCGTAGGTACGCCCATCGATTTCGCCAATAGTCACGCCCTCAGGTTCAGGCCCTTTGTTGTCGCTGCGATTGTCGAAGGTACCATTTTCGTCATTGTTGGCGTTAAAGTCGGCGGGGAAGCGTTCGGCAATAATTTGCTCAAACTCCGCGCCGCTGTCGTAGACTAAATTGCCCTGGGTATCCCAAATTGAGAAGGATCGACCGCCAAAAGCGTAGAGCTCTTCGTAAAGGCCATCGCCATTGGCGTCGCCTAGGGTGGTCGTCACTGTAAGTCGGCCCAGGGCCTCATCGGCCTGAAGCTCAGCGGCGTTGGGAAAGGCCACCGGATCCAACGCTAGGTCGCTTACCCGTGCTTCTTCGTTAAAGAAGACCCCCTCCTCAGCAATGACGTTGCCGGCTTCATCTTCTAGGTCACCATCCGGGCGGATGCGGGCATCGCCCTCATTGGCGGTGACAATATAGGTTTCGCCGCCAACTTCGTAAAGGGAAATGGCGTCAGGCATATACATGCCAAACAGGTTGGGGTAGGTGGCGATGTTAATGGCATCATCACGATCGCTGGCATCCAGCGGAGACACCGAATGATCCTTGAAGCCCAGAGGCAAAATATCTGTCACGGTACTCGACGCAATGTCGACCACCGCCAGAGCGTTGTTCTCCTGCAGAGCCACATAGGCGGTGCTGGAGTCGCTGGTGATGGCAATGTACTCAGGCTCTACATCCTGGGCAACGGTGGCGTTGAGGCCAAAAATCCGCACCCCAGCAGCGCGCAGCGTCTCGATCTGGCTGTTAAAGGCTGTGAAATCAGCGGTGGTGACGTTGGCCTGGGAGAGGTTTTCGAGCCCGCCGGAGAGGTCAATAATGCTGATTGAGCCTTCGGGGTCAATGGTGTAGTCGTCGTTGGGCTCCCCTTCGTTAGCCACCAGTACCTTGGTGCCATCGGGGGTAAAGGTCAGCATGTCAGGCAGGGCACCCACCGTAACGGCATTTAAGAAGTTGCCGTCGATATCAAAGAAGACCACGCTGCCGGGGTCAGTTTTTTCTGCGGCTTCGATCGCCACTGCAACAATACCGTTAGCAACCGCTACGCTGTTAGCGCCAGCCCCAAAAGCCGAGGGGTCAATCTCAAAAAGCTTAGTGGGGGCACTGGGGTCACTGATATCCAGCACTTCCACCGCTGGAACCTGGGCATTGACGACGAACAGCCTTTGGGTTTCGGGGTCATAGACCACAATTTCTGCTGCGCTTTCATCAAACACACCCGTTTCGTAGGTGCCAATCGGAGTCAAGATCGAGGGGACTGAGGGGGTAGGATCGACAGGGTCAACCGGAACCACACTGTCAATGACGGTATCGCTGCGGAAGGCCAGGTTTTGAACTCGGGTGTCTAGGCTGCGATCGGTCTCAGCTGCCTCAAAGGGAGTGGCTGCCCCAAAGTTGTCGAACAGATATTCAGCCAGCGCATCCTGCTCGGTAAAGTCGGCAGCAAAGGTGGCATTACCCGTAGCGGCTGCCGTTTCATCGACAAGGTCAATGCGGTTGGCGCTGTCACCCGTGGGGAACGGATAGCCGTCGCCACCGTCAGCCAAAAAGCTCAGCGTTACCATGCGGAAGGTGCGGCTGGGGTCACCGACGATCTCGCCGTTCTGCACTACGACATCGATATCTGTACCGTCTTCAGCTTCGATCGCCAGGGACTGAACGCGATCGCCCGGTGCAGCGGTGGCATCGAAGCTAAAGGAAAACCCACCAATTTGAGGAAACTGGCCCGGCTGAACACTGTCATCTAGGCTGCTGGCCGAAACGCCGTGCTCAATCAGGGCCACCAGTTCTGCGGCGGTAACCGTAATCAGCGATAGCTCGTTGTTAAACTGCAGCGTATTCTCAATGTCGGTTTGAGAAATACCGCCCGCCGGCTTCACTCCAGGGATTTCCTCGTTAGGCAAGAGTTCAGCGTCTCCGGTGCCGCCAGCGGGCACCACGACCTGACCAATCGGGTTGCGAATGCCGCCGCCGTTCTTGAGCGAAATGACGGTGGTAGGATCAACCTCTCGGGCAACGGCCAGATTGGCATCGGCGGTCAGGTTACCCAGGTTGGTTTCTTCGGTGCGCACCGCGCCGCGCCGCCCCTCTAAAAAGA
The DNA here is from genome assembly GCA_003022385.1 of filamentous cyanobacterium CCP3. Lineage (GTDB taxonomy): Bacteria > Cyanobacteriota > Cyanobacteriia > Phormidesmidales > Phormidesmidaceae > Nodosilinea. The sequence continues at coordinate 25,627 of PYGV01000006.1, forward strand.
CGTCGCTAACGCCAAAGACATTGCTCTCGGTAGCAATGATGACCTCGCGCAGGGCATCGGTAATCGCCACGATTGTCGGATCGGCCAATCCTGCCCCGCCAAGCTCAGCAACGCCCTGCTCGTCGGTGGCGTAAGCTCCGCTGATGGTTGGGTCGTAGCTCTCCGGCAGCAGAACGCCGTTTTCGTCAAAGTCGATCACCAGACGACCGACATACTTGTAGTTGCCGTCGGTGTTGACCACCGCAACAGGGTTGCCGTCGGCCCCAGTTTGGATGATGGGATAGACCCCCTGGGCGGTGTCGCCCGCGCGGAGGCGGTCGGTTTCATCCAGCAGGCGGGTGTTTGAGCCACCAGCGACGATGATATCGACATTCGACAGCCGCTGGGCCAGCTCTTGTTCAATGGCGATTTGCTGCATGTGGGCGAGCAGCACAACTTTGTTGATGTCAGGGTTGGCGGCTAGCAGGGCATCGACATCGGCCTGAATTTCAGCCGCCAGAGCATCAAGCTGCTCTGGCGTAGGGCTGCTATCGAAGGGCCGGGGCAGCACTGTAACATCGCCAGGGCTGGCAATGCGCACATTGACGTTGCTGATAGTCGGGGTGGTCGCTCCAACAACCCCAATTCTTTCGCCGTTGACCTCAATTACGGTAGAGGCAGCAATGCTGTTGGGTACGGGCGTCTGGGCATCGGGCACGACTAGGCCAGCCAGGTTTGCATCGGTGCTAAAGTCGAGGTTGCTGCTCAGGTAGGGGAAGGCTGTCCCCGCAAAAGACCCGTCTTCGCTAGCCCCGATCAAGCCGGCGACCACGGCAGTACCCAGGTCAAATTCATGGTTACCGAAGGCGATCGCCTGAAAGCCCAGAGCGTTTTGAATTAAGATATCGCCGCGACCAGCCCCGCCAAAAGCCTCACCGCTGGCACTGAAAAATACACCGGGAATATAGGCATCTCCAGAAGACAAAACCAGGGTATTGGCAAAGCCAGCAACACCGTCACCGTCAATATCTTGGTTTTTTAGCGCATTCAGTACAGCAGAGAACCGGGGGGCATCATCCAGGGCAGAAATATTACCCTCTTGATCGGCCGCGTGAAAGAGTTGGAGCGTAAAGTCAGCCATAGATAACACTTGGGGGTTACATCCTGTAGCTATTGCTACGGGGCTATCTTCAGCCATTACGCACGGCAAAGCTTCATGGGAGGACTAAGCGGGCGGTAAGCTTTGGTTAAAAGTTATTTAAGCGAGGCCAGGGCGGCGCTAGCCCCTTTAACCCGCAGCGTTTTCTTTCTGTAAGACAACCTCGCCAAGAGATAAAAAGTTGGTGACTCTAACCATTAGATATCGGGGTGGGTCTGGGGCTAAAGCTAAAATGGCATCACTCGGCCAGCACTACATCGAGTCTGCGGCTTAGCTAGTACTGCACACCCTAGAGATAATTCCTATGACAACCGATACAAAAACCATCCTGGTGACCGGGGGGGCTGGCTACATCGGCAGCCACGCTGTGATGGCCCTCCAGCAGGCGGGCTACCGGGTTTTGATTTTAGATAATTTGGTCTACGGCCATCGTGACCTGGTCGAGACTGTGCTAAAAACCGAGCTGATTGAGGGCAGCACCCTCGATAAAGCGCTGCTCAAGTCGATCTTTGACCGCTACGACATCAGCGCAGTCATGCACTTTTCGGCCTACGCCTACGTGGGCGAGTCGGTCAGCGACCCCAGCAAATATTACGAAAATAACGTGGTGGGAACCCTATCGCTGCTCGATGCCATGGTGGAGGCCGGAATCCAAAACATCGTGTTTTCTTCGACCTGCGCCACCTACGGCGTACCTCAAGAAATGCCGATAACCGAGACTCACCCACAAAACCCGATCAACCCCTACGGTGCCACCAAGCTGATGGTGGAGCGCATCTTAACCGACTACGACAAAGCCTACGATCTGCGATCGGTACGCTTTCGCTATTTCAATGCAGCCGGTGCTCACCCCAATGGGCTACTGGGCGAAGACCACAACCCCGAAACCCACCTGATCCCCCTAGTGCTACAAACCGCCCTGGGCAAGCGCGAGTCAATTAGCGTTTTCGGCACCGACTACCCCACCCCCGACGGCACCTGCGTGCGTGACTACATCCACGTGTGCGACCTGGCCGATGCCCACATTTTGGGCCTGGAATATCTGCTCAAAGGCGGCGAGAGCAACGTCTTTAACCTCGGCAACGGCAGCGGTTTCTCGGTGCGCGAGGTGATCGATGCGGCAGTACGAGTGACGGGTAAGACTATCCCGGTGGTAGAAGTTGAGCGCCGCCCCGGCGATCCGCCAGCGCTGGTGGGAGGCAGCGATCGCGCCCGCAGCATCCTCGGCTGGAACCCGCAATACGCCGACATTGACACCATCTTGACCCACGCCTGGGCCTGGCACCAAAAGCGCCACGGTTAAAGATCTGCCCTGGAGAAGCGTTCTCCAGGGCAGACGCTTCTCGAATGGATAGCTGTCCCAGACTTCATTCAGACTCTAGGGCTACTACCAGTCATTAAAAAAAGAAAAGCCCGTCACACCTGTGATGGGCTTTTGAGTCGTGAATGTAGGTTGTTTCAGGCTTACAGCGAATTCGCCCCGGCTACCACTTCCAAAATTTCCTGGGTAATGGCGGCCTGACGAGCCTTGTTGTAGGTCAAGTTGAGCGTTTTAGCCAGCTCCTTCGCGTTGTCGCTGGCGTTGTTCATCGCCGTCATCCGGGCGGCCAGTTCGCTTGCCGCCGACTCCTGCAGCGCCCGCAGAATCTGGTTGTTCAGATACAGAGGCAGCAGCGCATCTAGAATCTGCACCGGATCTTGCTCGAAAATCATGTCCTGGGGAAACTCCGTTGGAGTTGGCCCAGCCACCTTCTCGCGCTCTACCTGGAAAACACCACCTCGGGTCGTGAGCCGGAAAATTTCGTCATCCGATACCTCTAGACCCTGGGGATCGAGGGGCAGCAGCGTTTGAATCACCGGGCGAGAGCTGACCAGCGACACAAACCGGGTGTAAATCAGCTCAACGCGATCGACTTCGTCGGAGAGAAACAGCGACAGCAGTTCGTCGGCGATCGTTGAGGCTTCGGCCGCAGTTGGGATCTGCTCCATACCGATAAAGCTGGACTCAATCGGCTGGTCGCGACGCTTAAAGTACTGGTTGGCTTTGCGACCGACGATGACAAATTTGTAGTTTAAGCCCTCAGCCGCCAGTTCCTGAGCCCGGATTTCGGCCCGACGAATGACGTTGGTGTTGTACCCGCCGCAGAGGCCGCGATCGCCCGAGATAACCAGCAGAGCCACGGTTTGAACATCACGCTGCTTCAGCAGAGGCAGATCGGCTTCCTCAAACCGGAGTCGGCTTTGCAAACCGTAGAGCACCTGGGCCAGGCGATCGGCAAAGGGGCGGGTGGCAATCACCTGCTCCTGGGCGCGACGCACCTTAGCCGCCGCCACCAGCCGCATAGCTTCGGTAATTTTGCGAGTATTTTTAACAGACTTAATGCGGTCTCGAATCGCTTTTAGGTTAGGCATAGTGGAATCCCTAAGGGGTCGTCGAGAGCCGGGGTATGGCCTGAGGCCGCACCCCGACCAAAACAGGAGATTAGACGGCTGCCATGAAGGCTTGCTTAGCTTCAGCGATCGCGTCCTTAAGAATGGCTTCGCTCTCGTCACCAAGCTTCTTCTCGCTGCGAATCAGTTCGCCAAACTTGGGCTTGCTGTTGCGGAGGTAGTCGCGCAGAGACTTAGCAAAAGCCGTCACCTGATCCACGGGCACCTCGTCCATGTAGCCGTTGATGCCGGCATAAATGATCGCTACCTGCTCTTCCACCGGCAGAGGCGAGTACTGGGGCTGCTTGAGCAGTTCGCGCAGGCGTGTGCCACGGGCCAGCTGCTTCTGGGTTGCAGCATCCAGGTCAGAGGCAAACTGCGAAAACGCCTGCAGCTCGTCGAACTGAGCTAGCTCCAGCTTCACCTTACCGGCCACCTGCTTCATCGCCTTAATCTGGGCCGCAGAGCCTACCCGTGAAACCGAAATACCGGCGTTGATAGCGGGACGCAGACCCGAGTTGAACAGGTCAGAGGAAAGGAAGATTTGACCGTCGGTGATGGAAATCACGTTGGTGGGAATGTAGGCCGAAACGTCACCGGCCTGGGTTTCAATCACGGGCAGGGCCGTCATGCTGCCTTCGCCCAGCTCGGGGCTGAGCTTAGCGGCCCGCTCCAGCAGGCGAGAGTGTAGGTAGAACACATCACCAGGGTAAGCTTCGCGACCGGGCGGACGACGCAGCAGCAGCGACATCTGGCGGTAGGCCTGGGCCTGCTTGGTGAGGTCATCGTAGATGATCAGCGTGGCTTTGCCCTTGTACATGAAGTACTCGGCCAGGCTAGCCCCAGTGTAGGGTGCTAGATACTGCAGCGGGGCAGGGTCGTTGGCGTTGGCTGCCACCACAATGGTGTAGTCGAGGGCACCGCGCTCGCGCAGCACGTCCACAATTTGAGCCACCGAGGCGGCTTTCTGACCGATCGCCACGTAGACGCAGACCACATCCTCAGATTTTTGATTGAGAATGGTGTCGATCGCGATCGCCGTCTTACCCGTCTGGCGGTCACCGATGATTAGCTCACGCTGGCCACGACCGATGGGAATCATGGCGTCGATAGCCGTGATACCGGTCTGCAGCGGCTCATACACCGACTTACGGGCAATAATACCGGGGGCAGGCGATTCAATCAGGCGGGTTTCGGTGGTTTGCACATCACCCTTGCCGTCAATGGGGCGAGCCAGCGCGTCTACGACGCGGCCCAGCATGGCCTCACCAACCGGAACCGAAGCAATTTTGCCGGTGGCAGTAACGGCGCTGCCCTCTTTGATGTTGATGCCGTCGCCCATCAGCACCGCGCCCACGTTGTCCTCTTCCAGGTTGAGGGCGATGCCTACGGTGCCGTCTTCAAACTCCAGCAGTTCGCCAGACATAGCGGTTTCGAGGCCATAGATGCGGGCAATACCATCACCCACCTGCAGCACCGTACCCACGTTGGAGACCTTGACCTCCTGGTTGTACTGCTCGATTTGCTGCTTAATAATGCTGCTAATTTCGTCAGGTCTGATACTAACCATAGGACTTGCTCTGGATAAACCTACATAAACACGAGACGTCAGAGAAACTGCCCCGCCAGGGGGCAACGTAAATCAACGGGGCTAGGCGGTAGCCGCCAGCTGCATACCGATGCGACGTAGCTGCCCCCGGAGGCTGGCGTCGATCACCTGAGAGCCAACCTTAATGATCAGCCCTCCAATCAGGGATGGGTCGATTTGGATCGACAGCTCGACGCTGTTGGCTCCGGTCATAGTTTTGACGCGATCGCGAATCGCGTTCTGCTGATCGTCGCTCAGCTCGACAGCAGAAGTCACATCGGCCAAAACCGTCTGGTTCCGCTCTCTCAGCAGAGCTTGGTACTGCTGAAGCACGGGCCGCAGAAAGGCTATCCGCCCCCTATCAACCAGCAGCATCAGAAAGTTCAGCAAAAAACCGCTCACGTTTCCTTCAGCAATCTGGCGCAGCACTTCTTTTTTAGAATCGGGAGCCATCAGTGGGTTAGCCAGAAACCCAATTAGCTCGTCAGAACTAGCCAGCACCTCCAGCAGATTGGCGACTTCGCCACCTACCTGATCAGCAGCATTGTTATCATCAGCCACCGACATCAGCGCCTTGGCGTAGGGACCGGCAATTTCAGAACTCAGTGATGTGTCGTTCATGGCTATTCTCCTTTAAGCGAGGCAATACTGGAATCCACCAGACGCCGCTGCAAATCGTCGTTCAGCCGATCCGGCAAAGCGGCTTCGCTGCGCTCGATGGCCAGGGCTGCAATTCGCTGCTGCAGCTCTCGCATGACCCGAGCCTCCTGAGAGCTGAGGTCTTGAGCGGCATTAGCTCGCATGCGCTCTACGTCGATCTGAGACTGCTTTAAGATCTCGTCGCGGGTACGCTCTGCTGTTGTTTGAGCTTCGGCCAAAATCTTCTTAGCTTCTGTTTGAGCCTGGGCCAGCTTTTGCTGCTGCTCTGCCAGCGCGGCGGCCGCCTCTTTCTTACGCTGCTCGGCCTCAACAATCGCTGTTTTAATCGCCGACTGGCGGGTCGATAGGGTTTTCCCTAAAAACTTGCCGCCAAAGTAATACAGCACGCCAATAATAATGACCAAATTAATCAGGTTGGTTTCTAGAATGTTGAAATCCACACCAAAACCACCTGCTTCCGCCGCCAGTAACCAACCAATAGTCATATCCCTACTTTCCGTCAACGACGTGGGCAACTCTAGAAGGGCTAAACCACCCCAGCGTTGCCAATAGCCTAGGCCGCTAAAGAACCCAGCAGCTTGTCTAAAATTTGCTGACTCAGGCCATCCACCTGCTGCTCTAGGGTGGCCATCGCCTGACTCTTTTGCTCGTCTAGCTCGCGCTGCACCTGCTCGCGCTGGGCCTGAGCCTCCTGCTGAGCAGCCGCAACGGTTTGAGACGCAATTTTTTGTGCTTCTTCCTGAGCCCCGGCAATTACCGTTTGGGCCTGGCGACGGGTTTCAGCCAGCTCTTGCTGATACTGCTTGGCAATTTGCTCAGCCTTGGCTAGGCGCTCTGCCGCATCAACCTGGTTGGAACTAATATAGCCATCACGCTCGTCTAAAACTTTACCCAGAGGCTTGTAGAACAGCACGTTTAGCGCCACTGCCAGCAACACAAACTGCACTGCCATCAGCGGCAGAGTGGCATCTAGGTCAAATAGACCACCGCCTTCTTCAACCGTTTCAGCGGCCTCAACCGCCAGTAACCAGACAAAATTCATCATTGTGGGTATGCCCTTTAACCCGGCCCAGGGCCAGCACTACAGAGTGAACTTCCACAGGGGGAAATCGCCAGTGTCGAAAGGCAGGGAAAGGCACATCACCCCTCCCTGGCCCGTCGATAACTATCTATGCAAAGGGGTTGGCAAACAGCAGCACCAGGGCTACCACTAGGCCGTAGATGGTAAGTGCTTCCATGAAAGCCAGGCTCAGCAGCAGAGTGCCGCGAATCTTACCTTCAGCTTCGGGCTGACGGGCAATCCCCTCTACCGCTTGACCAGCTGCATTACCTTGACCAATGCCAGGGCCGATGGCTGCTAGGCCAACGGCCAGAGCAGCTGCGATTACGGAAGCGCCTGCAATAATAGGATCCATGTCTTACCTCGATTTGGACAATCAACAACTCGTTAAATCAGGTCGTAGACAACGCTCGATAGGCGTTTCTTGTGGGTGCGGCCCTAAGACCACGTCGGCTGGCAGCACCTGCCCCACCAGCCAATACAAACTGAATGCCCCCAAGCGGAATTCACTTCGGGATCATCCATGCTCTTCACCACCATGCCCCTCGATGGCCTCGCCGATGTAGGCCGCCGCCAGGGTCGCAAAGATCAGCGCCTGAATAGCACTGGTAAACAAACCCAGGACCATAACCGGCAGCGGCACGAAGAGAGGTACCAGCAAAACCAGCACGGCGACCACCAGCTCATCGGCCAGGATGTTTCCAAACAGACGGAAACTGAGGGAGAGAGGCTTGGTGAAATCTTCCAAAATGTTGATGGGCAGCAAGATTGGCGTTGGCTCAATGTACTTGGCAAAGTACCCCAACCCGCGCTTGCTGAAACCAGCGTAGAAATAGGCCAAGGACGTCAGCAGCGCCAGCGCCACGGTGGTGTTGATGTCGTTGGTGGGAGCGGCCAGTTCACCTGACGGCAAGTGAATCAGCTTCCACGGAATCAGCGCTCCGGACCAGTTAGAGACAAAGATGAACAGAAACAAGGTGCCAACAAAAGGAACCCAGGGCCTATACTCTTTCTCGCCAATCTGGTTTTTGGCCAGGTCGCGAATGAACTCCAGGGCATACTCCATAAAGTTTTGGAGGCCAGAGGGTATCCGCTGAATATTGCGAGTGGCCAAGAACGACACCAGCAGCAGAGCACCAATGACAAACCAGGAGGTAAGAAATACCTGGCCGTGGAGCTTAAGTCCACCGATCTGCCAGTACAAATGCTCGCCAACCTCTAGCTTTGCCAGGACTAAGGGATGAATCATTAACATATTGAGCGCCATCTCTTAAATCAACTTCTCCTTAAGGCCTACCAGGAAAAAGCATGCTATGCTGGGGAACCACCGATCTAGGTCGAACCAAGTTACTGGAATGACTCTGCCGATGATTTTGGCAGCACTGCAGTCCAGAGGGTGTAAGCAATTAACGCCCCCTTGTAGGTCAAGAAACCCAGAAAAACGGGTACGACCTGAAGCTGCTGCCACTGAGTAGCTACCAGCACCAAACCAACGACAAGGGCCAATCGCCCACTGCCCAGCTTGGCGCCGCCGCGCCCAATGTTGGCCACGCTTTTTGCCAACATCCTCAAGTAAACCACACCACCGCACGCTCCTATTAAATAATTCAAAGCAATTGGTAGAGAGTAGGCTAGCCAGACAGAGACAAAGATCACGCCGCTGAATGACAGGGTGGTCAGCAACAAGTTTTGCTGCAGCTGATAGTACTCTGCCATAGCATTGACTGAAGCCGGAGGAAGCCCTTGACCGTCGGGTTGACCTGGGTCTAGGTCTGCCTCAGCTGGAGCGATGGGGTCGGTGTGTTCGGAGGGCAATGGGGCCACGAAAGCGCCTAATCCTTAGCCGTTAAAGGGTTTGACCTGCGCATACAGGCCATGGGAGATCATATCACGGCAATAATACTTAATAGACGCTTCCCAAAAGTAAATCCGCTATCTTCGGCCTAACTTTACGGATTGTGCTGTGGCACATGCAACAAGATCAGCTGGCGCTGGTGCAGTTGGCGCACGTCTTCAAGGCTTAACCCGCTTTGGCTAAGCAGGTCTGAGACCGTTGCAGGAGGGCGATCGCCCCCTAGGGTCGGCGCTTGACCATCGCAGGCCTGCAAGAACTCAAACTCTTTTTGCTCTAACGAAATGATCTGATAGTTGTGATCGAAGATGCTCTGGCTGGGCCAGCCCTCCATACAGGGATTGCGGGTGGGGACTGCGGCGAGCAGCGTAGTGTCATCTTCCCAGGTTTGGTGAGGGTAGGGGGGACGGGCCAGGAACCACTCAAAGTGAGTAATTTCTGGATCCAGAAGCTCGACTAAGCGGTACTGGTCCTTTTCTGAGAGCTGTTTGGCGCGGTCTAATAAGACTAGGTCTTGCCCAAGCAGGCGATCGAGCTGCCATATCTCTGGGTTTGAGAAGCCCACAAACTCTAGCCCCGAAGCGTCAATCAGCTTGAACAGATCGTCGAGGGTGTAGTCGACCTCCTGGGGATGCACGTACATATCGGCAAAACACTCGTCGCGCTGATTTTCCATCGCCCAGCGATCGCGCTCTCGCTGCTTAAGTCGGTTGCCCTCGGGTAGAGTAGCGAAAATTTGCCGACCCACCTGTACGCCATCACGGTAGTCGCCCCGCTGGCTGCCCTGTACCAGGGCGATCGCTCGCTGCATCAGCGAAATTTCCCAGCGGCCAATGGCCGCGTAGACAAATAAATGAATAAACCCGCCCGGGGCTAGCTTGGTTGCCAGCGCCTGCAGCCCCTTGAGCGGATCGGGCATGTGGTGAATAACGCCGACGCAGTTGATCCAGTCGAACTCGCCTTCAATTTGATCAACGTCGTAGATGCTGAGCTGACGGAACTGAACGTTGGTAGCCCCAGAGGACTGGCAGCGCTGAGTGGCTGTGGCGATCGCCCGCTCGCTCAGATCAATGCCCAGCACCTCAGCATCTGGGTTCAGATGGCTAATGTATTCAGTACTCACCCCGGTGCCACACCCTGCATCCAGCACCCGCACCTTATTGCTGATTGGAGCTGCCCCCGTGCAAAAGTTGTGCACCGTAGGCCAGTACCAGCGCCAGTTGTACCCCGGCGGGGCCTCGTCGAGAATCGGCTCAGGTGGAAAGGGATAGGTGTTGTAGAGGCGAGCTACCGCATCGCTGATCACCTGGGTTGTTTTCGAGTCATCCATAGCTAATCAGTCGGTTCACGTACATAACAGTCAAGAGTAAAGGCGGTCAGGCCATCCCTTATTTCGCCACAGATGGGCCAGCAAACTCCCTAGCCAGCACCCTTCAGAATTAGCCCGCCTCAACCCCGGAGTTTACAGTCGGCTAGCATGGTAAACCCTTTTCAAAAGCAGCTTCCACACTTTAGGGCTCTCAGCTTTATCACGAAACGTTACAAAACTTATCCGCCCTCTCAGGGGGGTAGTGACCATCATCTATGATGACCAAAGGCATTGGCTAGGTCGGATGTTACACAGTTTTTAATAATCTGTGTTGCTGTCCTGAAACGGTTTAATCTGATTCCAGGTCAGCGAACAGCCCGCCATTCATAGATACCGCATTCGGTGCCCGGCTTGGGTACCCGGCAGGTGAGGTTAACAACGCTTTACCTTCAAGCGGGTTCAGTGATTTTGCCCTTGTTCAGGGAGCCTTCCTGATCGATGTCCCTGACCAGTGCAGAATTCTGCGCCCTCTACCTCTAAACCGATTGATAGATTCTTTAATTGATGCCGTCATTGTCCGCATAGGGAGCCTTTGAAAACGCATGAGTGTTAAAGCAAGTGGTGGAAGTGCACCGGCGCGGCCCCAGCTCTACCAAACTCTGCCGGTGGCCACGATTTCCCAGGCCGAGCAGCAAGACCGCTACATGGGCCGAGGTGAGCTAGAAGAGCTATCAGGCTTTTTTAATTCCGGCCTGAAGCGGGTGCAGATTGCCGAAGTCTTGACCCGTTACTCCGAGTTGATTGTCTCCCAGGCGGCCAACCGCATCTTTACCGGCGGGTCTCCCCTGGCTTACCTGGAGCGAGTCGACAGTGAGTCACCAGTCGAAAAAACTCGGGCTGGCACCGTTTTGAATGAATCAGAGGCCTCCCGATTGGGCACCTCAACCTTCATTGAGAGCGGTGGCGGTGGGCTGTTTCAAAACCTATTCAACTCCACGCCCTCGGGGCCGGTTCCGCCTGGGTTTCGCCCGATCAGCGTGTCTCGCTATGGCCCCAGCAACATGACCAAGTCGCTGCGCGACATGAGCTGGTTCCTGCGCTATATAACCTATGCCATCGTGGCGGGCGACCCCAATATTATTTCGGTCAACGTGCGCGGTCTGCGGGAAATTATTGAGGGTGCTTGTTCCTCAGCAGCGACCATTGTGGCCATTCAAACCATGAAAGCTGGGGCTCTACGCTACCTGAATGGCGACTCCGAGGCCCAGGGCATTGTCGACCAGTATTTCGACGTGCTGCTGAGCGAATTTAAGGCGCCTACCCCGTCAAATAAGCTGCGCCAGCGGCCCTCTTCAGATCTGCAGGGGCTGGAGCTGCCTCAGATTTACTTCAACGCGGCTGAGCGTCGGCCCAAGTACGCCATGAAGCCCGGGCTGTCGGCGGTCGAGAAAAATGACGTGGTGAAAGCCGCCTATCGCCAGGTCTTTGAGCGCGATATCACTCGGGCCTATTCGCTTTCGGTCTCCGATCTGGAGTCAAAGGTGAAGAACGGCGAAATCTCCATGAAGGAGTTTGTGCGCCGCCTGGCCAAGTCGCCGCTCTATCGCAAGAACTTCTACGACCCCTACATCAACAGCCGCGCCCTGGAGCTGGCTTTCCGCCATATTCTCGGTCGTGCGCCCAGCTCCCGTGAAGAAGTGCGCGACTACTTCTCTGTTGTGTCTAAGGGTGGTTTGGCCGCGCTAATCGACGCCCTGGTCGATTCTAAAGAGTACGCCGACTACTTTGGCGAAGAGACGGTGCCCTACCTGCGCGGGCTGGGCCAGGAAGCCCAGGAGTGCCGCAACTGGGGTCCACAGTTTGAGCTGTTTAACTACAGCGCTCCCTTCCGCAAGAAGCCGCAGTTTATTACCCTCTTTGCGGCCTACGAGCAGCCCCTACCCGATCAGCACCCCTATGGCTCGGGCAACGATCCGCTGGAAATTCAGTTTGGGGCCATCTTCCCCAAGGAAACCCGCGATGTCAGCGCCACGCCAGCGTTCTTTAACAAAGACACTCGCCGCATCTTGATTCACCGCGGCCCCGGCATCAACAACCAGTTGAGCAATCCTGCGGCCCGTCCCGAGAATCCAGGATCGCTGGGGGCCAAGGTATTCAAGCTGGATCAAATTCCCAGGACGGGCAATACCAAGAACAGCGTCCGCTACTCCGAAAGCTCGACTCAGACGGTGATTAGCGCCGCCTATCGCCAGGTGTTTGGTCGTGAGGTGTACTCGGGTCAGCGCTCCAAGGTCGCAGAGATTAAGCTGGAGAACGGCGAAATCTCGATGAAGGAGTTCATTCGGGCGATCGCCAAGTCCGAAGCCTTCCGCAAGACCTACTGGTCATCGCTGTACGTGATGAAGGCGGTGGAATACATTCACCGTCGCCTGTTAGGACGGCCCACCTACGGCCGCAATGAAACCAACGCCTACTTCGACATCTGCGCCAAGAAAGGGTTCTACGCCCTGGTCGACTCAATTATCGATAGCCAGGAGTACAACGAAGCCTTTGGGGAAGACACCGTTCCCTACGAGCGCTACCTGACGCCCAAAGGGCTTGCTCTGCGCAGCATGAGGGCTGGTAGCCTGGCTGAGAAGGGCATGGTTCCGGTGGCCGATACCAGCGTTCCCCGCTTTGTGGAACTGGGTACGGTCAGCGAAGATCGGGCGATTCCTGAGGTTCAGCGCCGTCTGGCCCAGGGGGTCAACCGTCAGCGCCAGCAGACCAAGGTGTTCAAGCTCACCTCCCTGGCCGACAAGCCCAACCTCAAGCTGGTTACCGCCGCTGCCTACCGGCAGATCTTTGAGCGCGACATCGCCCCTTACATTGTTAAGAGCGAGTTCACGGCGCTTGAGAGCAAGCTGGGCAATGGGGAAATCAACCTGAAAGAGTTCATTGAGGGTCTAGGTTGTTCAACGCTCTACATTAAAGAGTTCTACGCGCCCTACCCCAACACTCAGGTGATTGAGTTTGGCACTAAGCACTTCCTGGGCCGTGCGCCGCAGGACCAGGCGGAAATTCGCAAGTACAACCAGGTGTTGGCCAGCGAAGGCATTCGAGGGTTTATTCGAGCTATGCTCAACACCCCCGAATACGCCGAAAACTTTGGCGAAGACACCGTCCCCTACCGTCGCTATCCCACTCTGCCAGCGGCCAACTTCCCCAACACCGAAAAGCTCTACAACCGGCTGACCAAGCAAAATCGCGATCTGATCGTGCCCAGCTTTAGCAGTGCCAAGACCGGCATGGATGTCGCCGATATGCCACTGATGGCCGGAGCAGTCGCCTCTCAAGCAGCCAGTTCAGCTGAGCTGGCCGCGACGGTGGGGCGGGCTGCGGTTGAGGTTGAGGTGCCTATCGCCGGACCGGCGACGCGGTTCTATCGTCATCAGCCTGGGGCTAGCTCTGAACAGTTCGAGCAGGTACTCACGGCAGTCTATCGTCAGGTGATGGTGCTACCGACGGGAGATATCCCGGCAGATTGGCAGCTGAGCGCGTTGGAGGCAGAACTGCAGGGCGATCGCATCACCCTGCGCCAGTTCATTCGTCATCTGATGCAGTCTCCTGCCTACCAGGCGCGGTTTGTGGTCGCTTACCCAGCCCCCAAGCTACTGGCCATCATGGGCCGTCAGCTGCTGGGCCGCAACCTGGAGGATGGCGAATATGGGGCGATCGCCGCTCAACAGGGAGTAATGGCTGTCGCTGAAGCCATGCTTAACTCCGCAGAGTATCTGCGTTACTTTGGCGAACAGGGCGTCCCCTATCGCCGCGCCTAGACGCTAATGCTTCAAGGGGGACGGCCCAAAACCATCCCCCTTGAAACTACTATAGCCGCACGAGTTTAGTGGGTCAGAACAGACTGGTTTTTAGCAAAGTATCGCCTCAGCCATAAACTCACCTGAATTTGTTGCGAAATATTAAAACCGGACTCTAAAACGTCTCCGGTTTATAGTTTTTTGAGGCCTTAGGTATTTCACTAAGCCTCTAAGATGGCTTTGCTGCCAACCTTTAGGGATCCTGAGGAAAACTGTTACAAAATATTTCGCGGCTTTGAAGAAGGCTGACGCAATACCGGACAATTAATCGGGAAGGCCGCCAGATCTGAGGTTCTATATAGAGTTAGCTCTGGCCCTGCACCTTAAATGCCAGTTTCATACTATCTGGTCATATTTTTCGGAGGAATCCATCAATGAGTATTGTCACGAAGTCAATCGTGAATGCCGATGCTGAGGCTCGTTACCTCAGCCCCGGTGAGCTGGATCGCATCAAGGGCTTTGTTACCTCTGGCGAGCGCCGTCTGCGGATTGCTCAGGTGCTGACCGAATCCCGCGAGCGCATCGTTAAGGAAGCGGGCAACCAGCTGTTCCAAAAGCGCCCCGATGTTGTTTCTCCCGGTGGCAATGCCTACGGCGAAGAAATGACCGCCACCTGCCTGCGCGACATGGACTACTACCTGCGTCTGATCACCTACGGTGTGGTCGCTGGTGACGTTACCCCCATCGAAGAAATCGGTCTGGTGGGCGTGCGTGAAATGTACAACTCCCTGGGCACCCCTATTCCCGCTGTGGCTGAGTCTGTGCGCTCCATGAAAGCTGTTGCAACCGGTCTGCTGTCCAGCGATGATGCCGCTGAAGCCGCATCCTACTTCGACTATGTTGTCGGCGCTATGCAGTAGTCGCAGCTGCGCTACTCCGTCGATTCGTTGTTGAGATTACGTCAGTTCTAAGGAAGCTTCACCAATGCAAGACGCCATTACTTCTGTTATCAATTCCTCCGACGTGCAGGGCAAGTACCTGGACGGCTCCGCCCTCGATAAGCTCAAGGCCTACTTCCAAACCGGTGAACTGCGGGTTCGTGCCGCTAGCACCATCAGCGCTAACGCCGCTGAAATCGTGAAGGAAGCCGTGGCTAAGTCCCTGCTGTACTCCGATATCACCCGCCCCGGTGGCAACATGTACACCACCCGTCGCTATGCAGCCTGCATTCGCGACCTCGACTACTACCTGCGCTACGCCACCTACGCCATGCTAGCTGGGGATCCTTCTATCCTGGATGAGCGCGTGCTGAACGGCCTCAAGGAAACCTACAACTCCCTGGGTGTACCCATCGGCGCTACTGTTAACTCGATCCAAGCCATGAAAGAAGTCACCGCTAGCCTGGTGGGCGCTGACGCCGGTAAAGAAATGGGTGTTTACTTCGACTACATCTGCTCTGGCTTGAGCTAGTCCAGGCTCATCCATTGCGCTTTAGCCATGGGCTAAGGCAAATGTAGGCCAGAGTCAGGGGCGAGTGTTGAGGACACTGGGTTGTGCTGTACTGTCTTCCTGCTGTCCATAGCATTGGCTTTCGACTCTGGCTTTTCAGTGTTCCTAATTCGGTTCGTTTCAAGGTTTGCTGTCCTTACCGTCGGCAACCTTCAGTTTTGAACCTAGATTGGATTGACATCTGTCCCGTGAGATAGCAGGAGAGTTTTCGGCCATGCGCATGTTTAAGATCACCGCTTGTGTTCCTAGCCAAACCAGGATTCGTACCCAGCGGGAACTGCAAAATACCTTTTTTACTAAGCTGGTGCCCTACGACAACTGGTTTAAAGAGCAGCAGCGAATTCAAAAGATGGGCGGCAAAATCGTTAAGGTTGAACTGGCTACGGGTCGGCAAGGGGCCAACACTGGCTTGCTCTAGTGGCTTAATTCCGGACGGTTCCCTAGAGGGGGGCGTAAGCCTATCCAATAAAAATTTTTACTGCATTATTTATAATGCTGCGATACGTGCAGGGTCAGCCAAAGGGCTAGCCCTGCCGTTGTTTTAAGGGTAATTTCTGTGAATTTTTAGCCCGATCAAAAATCCACAAAAAGAGTCCCCTCCGCTATACTTGGCGCTTGAAAGAGTTGACCATTGGGCGCATGGGGTTAAGGTAGTGAACATTGCTCGTTTAGTTCCATGGGTTGACCCCACAGTAGGTCAGTGGTCAGCGGAAGCGCGCTGGCTGCGGTGGTTAACCTTTCTATGGCTGGGAGGCGGTTTATTGGTGCTGTTTTCAGCCTCCTACGCGGTGGCGGTTGTGGAGCATGGCTATGGGCTGCACTACGTCATAGTGCAGCTGCTTTGGGTCGCCATTGGGTTAGTCATTTTTAATCGCATTGTCCATACGTCTTTAGACCGTTTACTCCAGGGATCGGGCATTGTGCTGCTGGTGCTGGTAGGGCTGGTGGGGCTGACCTTAATTCCGTCGCTTGGTGTAACGGTGAATGGAGCGACTCGATGGCTACCCCTGGGGCCCTTTATGATTCAGCCCTCAGAACTCATTAAGCCCTGTCTGATTCTGCAGGGGGCGCGGTTGTTTGGCCGCTGGCCGCAGCTCACCTGGACCACTCGTCTCACCTGGCTAGGTGTCTTCGCGGCCATTCTGGGGCTAATTTTGATTCAGCCTAACCTGAGTACGGCGGCCATTTGTGGCCTTACCCTCTGGCTAATTGCCTTAGCCGCAGGCATTCCCTACAGCTACTTGCTGCTGACCGCTGGCGGTGGCCTGCTGACCGCTGGGGTCAGTATTAGTCTGAAGGCCTACCAGCGCCAGCGCATTGTTTCATTTTTAAACCCCTGGGCTGACTCTGGCGACCAGGGATACCAGCTGGTGCAGAGCCTGCTAGCGATTGGTTCGGGCGGCTTTTGGGGACAGGGGTTCGGGCTATCTCAGCAAAAGCTGTATTCGCTGCCAATTCAGTACACCGATTTTATTTTTGCGGTCTTTGCTGAAGAGTTTGGCTTTATAGGCTGTTTGGTGCTGCTGGGGCTATTGGGTGTCTATGCGTCTGTAGCATTGCTGGTGGCGCTGCGGCTAAAACAACCCCTGCATCGATTAGTCGCGGTAGGAGCCATGGTGATATTGGTGGGACAAGCGCTGCTCAATATGGGAGTAGCGACCGGGGTACTGCCTACGACAGGGCTGCCCTTTCCCCTGCTGAGCTACGGCGGTAGCTCGATGGTGGCTAGTCTGGTGACGGCGGCATTGCTGGTGCGGGCAGCGCGGGAAATCAATCTGGAGGCACCGGTACCGCTGCGGCGCAGGGCAGACGCTAACGCTCGGGAGCGCTTGTCTCTACACATTTTCGACGGTGGCAATCTTACCCCTTAAAGTGAGGCTAAAAACCTGAGAGCGGGTTGCGAGATTGTTACAATAGGGGTTGCTGCACGCTATTAACTCCGGCAATGCTTCAGAGCCTTCAGCTTTACCTGTATGACATTGCCCAGTGGGCCAATCAGCTCGTCAACGATCAGCTAACTCATATATCTTGGATTAGTCTTTCGGTAGTGGGGCTGGCGGGTTTGCTGACTAGTCTGTCGCCCTGCCTGCTATCGATGTTGCCCATTATGGTGGGCTACATGGGAGGTTATGAAAGCGATCGCCGCCGTGATGCCGTAGCGCGATCGCTCTCCTTTGCCCTTGGTTTAGCTACTACCCTGGCGGTGCTAGGGCTAATTGCTGGGCTGTTTGGCTACGTCTACGGCCAGGTAGCCTGGGGGCTGCCGGTCTTGGTGAGCCTGGTGGCTATTGTGATGGGGCTCAATCTTTTAGGAATTGTGCCTTTGGCCTTACCCGCCGGAGCAGGCCCTACCTTTGACCGCTGGAATTTGCCCACCTGGCTGCGGGCCTATGCCCTGGGCCTGACTTTTGGCATTGTGGCGTCGCCGTGCAGCACTCCGGTGCTGGCCACCCTGCTGGCCTGGATCTCGACGACGCAGGACCCTGTTTTGGGCAGTGCGCTGCTGCTGGCCTACGCCGTGGGCTACGTCACTCCCCTGGTGCTGGCGGGCCCCTTTACCGCCAGTCTCAAGCGGCTGCTGGATCTGCGCCAGTGGTCAAGCTGGGTAACGCCCGCTAGCGGGGCGCTGCTGCTGGGGTTTGGGGTCGTTTCGCTGCTGTCGCGGCTGCTGCCAGCGGCCTTAGTCTA
The DNA here is from genome assembly GCA_003022385.1 of filamentous cyanobacterium CCP3. Lineage (GTDB taxonomy): Bacteria > Cyanobacteriota > Cyanobacteriia > Phormidesmidales > Phormidesmidaceae > Nodosilinea. The sequence goes on from PYGV01000006.1 coordinate 43,658, forward strand.
AACGTCAAAATTTATAAGGATGAGTGCAGGGATGACCAGTGTATTTGTGCTGACCTTCGAGGGATACTAAAGGTTATATGGCCTCATCTGATGCTCCCAGCGGCTCCCTATGGCATGGAGTGCGCACCTACTTTCGGCAAGACCTGCTGCCGCTGCTGGCCGATCTGCGGCTGGCGATTTTGCTGCTGCTGGCGATCGCGGCCTTTAGCGTCAGCGGTACCGTAATTGAGCAGGGCCAAACCCTGGAGTTTTATCAGGCTAACTACCCCGACGATCCGGCTCTGTTCGGCTTTTTGAGCTGGAAGGTAATTTTGATCAGCGGGCTAGACCACGTCTACCGCACCTGGTGGTTTCTAGCCCTGCTGATTGTGTTTGGGGCCAGCCTGATTGCCTGCACCTTTACCCGCCAGTTTCCGGCCTTGGGCGCAGCTCAAAACTGGAAGTACTACAGCCAGCCGCGCCAGTTTCAAAAGCTAGCCCTGAGTGCCGAACTGAGCGAGACCGACCTAGCCGCGCTCTCCGGCCAGCTGGTCAAAAGGCGCTATCGGGTGTTTCAGGATAGTTCCCAGCTCTACGGGCGCAAGGGCATCGTGGGCCGTATTGGCCCAATTGTGGTGCACGCCAGCATGATCCTGATTTTACTGGGAGCCATTTGGGGGGCGATGACCGGCTTTTTTGCCCAGGAACTGGTGCCCAGTGGCGAAACGTTCCAAATTCGCAATATTTTTGATGCCGGTCCCTGGGCTGAACCTCAAATTCCTAAAGATTGGTCGGTGCGGGTCAACCGCTTTTGGATTGACTACACGCCCGAAGGCAAGATTGACCAGTTTTACTCTGATCTATCGGTGCTAGACCAGGCGGGCGAAGAGGTCGATCGCAAGACCATTCACGTCAATGAGCCCCTGCGCCACCGGGGCGTGACGCTCTACCAGGCCGACTGGGGGATTGCGGCGGTGCAGGTCAAGCTCAACAACAGCCCTGTGCTACAGCTGCCCATGCAGCCGCTCGAAAACGACGGCCCTCGCTTTTGGGGCACCTGGCTGCCTACCCGACCTGATATGAGCGAGGGCGTCACTCTGCTGGCCAGCGACCTACAGGGGTCGGTGCTGATCTATGACAATGCGGGGCAGCTGATTTCTACCGTTCGCAGGAATATGGCGACAGAGGTCAACGGCATCAGGCTAACCCTGGTAGATGTCATCGGCAGCACCGGCCTCCAGATTAAAGCTGACCCCGGTATTCCTATGGTGTATGGCGGCTTTGGCCTGCTCATGCTGGGGGTCATGATGAGCTACGTCTCTCACTCTCAGGTGTGGGCATTGGAGCGAGAGGGCACCCTCTACGTGGGCGGCAGAACCAACCGTGCTCAGGTGGCCTTTGAACGTGAACTACTGGCGCTGCTGGCTGACCTATCAGAGGATGACCGCAGGGAGGCCGATCGAATCTCTCATTCAAAGACTAGCCCAACCGAATTGACCGAAGCCCCGCTGGGTTGAACCAGCTCAGCTAATTTGAGCGAGGTCGGGGTAGGCAGTTAACAACCGCCCCTTGGTACCGCCGCCCGAGCCGTTTTGGGTGCTATTTCGTTTCTACCTCTTCAGGCAGATTGAGAGTATAGTCCAGGAGTGATGGTATAGATTAGGCATTTAACAAACGACATCCTACCTGAAGGCCATGATTTACCTAGGGCTGGAATTTCACGCGGCGATCGCCGCGTCAGGGGCTTTCGGTAGGGCGCTCCCCTTACCCCTGGGTCAACTTTTACAGGAGCCCATCACCGACCCGGTCGCGATCTTTCTCACAATTTTGGCCATCATGCTGGTCGCCCCGCTGCTGGTCGAGCGACTGCGGCTGCCGGGCATTATCGGCCTAATTTTGGCTGGTGTGGTGGTCGGGCCTTACGGATTGGGGATCTTGGAGCGCGACAGCACGATTGTGCTGCTGGGCACGGTGGGGCTACTGTTTCTCATGTTTTTGGGCGGCCTCGAAACCAGTCTCGATGACCTCAAGCGCAACGCCGATAAACCGATTATTTTTGGGCTGTCTACGTTTGTAGTGCCTATGGTAATCGGCACTGGAGTGATGGTGGCGCTGGGCTACGGGTTTTGGGCGGCGGTACTGGTCGCCTCCTGTTTCGCCTCTCACACCCTGGTGGCCCTGCCCGTGCTCAACAAGCTGGGCATTATGCGTCACCCGGCTTCTACCGCCACCCTGGGAGCTACGCTGATCACCAACGTGCTGGCGCTGCTGGTGCTGGCCGTGGTGGTCAAGGCTGACCAGGGCGACCTTACCCTCGGCTTTTGGCTCTTTCTAATTCCAGCCCTGACAATTTACACCTTTGCGGTGCTGTGGGGCGTGCCTAAGCTCGGTCGCTGGTTTTTTAAGCAGTTTGGCCACGATGAAGGGGCCGAATTTACGTTTGTGCTGGCGGCCCTGTTTGTGGCTTCGTACCTGGCCAGCCTGATTGAGATTGAACCCATTGTGGGCGCCTTTTTGGCCGGGGTCGCAATTACCCAGATCATCCCTCGCCTGAGTCCGCTGATGAATCGGGTGCAGTTTATTGGCAACACTCTGTTTGTACCCATTTTTTTGATTTCGGTGGGTATGCTGGTCGACCCGCTAATTTTGGTGCGCGAGCCTCAGACGCTGCTGTTGGTCAGCATCATTGTGCTGGCGGAGCTAGCCAGTAAGTTTTTTGCGGCCTGGGTGGCGGCTCGCTGGTTTAAGTGGAAATTGCCCAGCACGATGGTGATGTTTGGCCTGTCGATGGCCCAGGCCGCTTCGACTCTAGCCGCTATTACCATTGCCTTCGACATTGGGCTGGTGGATGAGGTGGTGGTCAACGCCATTATTGTGATGATTTTGGTCAGCTGCGTGCTGTCGCCGTGGGTCGTCGCGCGCTGGGGGGCGCAGATCCAAACCGAGCCGGTCGAGGCCAACGCTGCCTCATTCGACGGTTCGAATACACCAACGGCTTCGGCCCTGGGCCAGCGCGTTTTGATTCCGGTAGCGAATCCCAGTACTGAAGACAACCTGCTACAGCTGGCGATTATTTTGACCAAGCGGGTAGAGGGCACCCTGCTGCCCCTGCACGTGCTGCCCGATCGCAACCAGCCCATTGCCGAGGCCGATAAAACCCGCCAAAACCGCCTGCTCGACACCGCCGAAACCATTGCCCACGCCGCCACGATTCCGGTCGAAACCATTGGCCGCATTGACGACTCCATTGCCTGGGGTATTTTGCGCACCATTCAAGAACGCAATGCCGACCTGCTGATCTGCGGCTGGAAGGGCTTTTCGACCTATCGAGAGAATTTCTTTGGCAGCGTCATCGACACCATCGTGCGATCGGCGACCATTCCGGTGCTGATCAGCCGCTTTCCGCAGCCGATTGAGAATACCGAAAAAGTAGTGCTGGCCATTACCGGCAGGCAGGCGAATCTGGGGCAAATTAAGCAGACCCTAACCATTACTCAATGTCTAGCCGAAGAGCTGAAGGCCCCGCTCCAGGTCGTGCAAATGACCGTGGGCTCGGCCCGCGATTCTGGAACGGATCGCTCTGCGAATCGCAAGCTCACCGCTCTGCTGCAGGAGAAGGACATTGCCGTGCAGCCCGTGCAGGGCAACACCGTTAAGCGGGTGTCAGAGGCGGTGCAGCCCAACACCCTGCTGGTGCTCATCGCCAGCACCCGCATTGTTGGCCAGTCGGCCCTGGGTCGAGAGCCCGAGGCTATTACCAAAGCCAACTGGGATACCAACATTCTGGTGCTGCACTTTCCCGCTCAACCCACAAAGCACGCCTAAGGTGAACTTTGGACTGGCGATTTTCGATTTTGGTTCAGGCGAAAGGTATCCGGCGCAGGCTCACCTACCATCTCTAATGCCAAACAGGGTCTCACAATTGCCGAGGTTAGCGCATTTCGTAATCACAATTGACCAAAATCGCCAATCCAAAATCTATACACTTCCCTAGGGCCGACCGTTCAGGTAGTTAATAATGCCCTGGGCGATCGCCTGCCCCATTTGGGCCTGCCAGCGGGGGTCGCGCAGCTTTGGCGCATCGATCGCTCCGGTGACAAAGCCAATTTCGATCAGGGCCGCAGGCATAGAGGTGCGGCGCAGCACCAAAAACCGGGCCTGGCGGACGCCGCGATCGTTCATGGCCATCGTTCCTAGGACCTGTCTCTGTAGGGCGGTCGCCAACACCTGGCCTGAATCCGAGTAGTAGTAGGTTTCCAGGCCATTGACCTCTGGGCGCTGCATATTGACCGCGTTGGCGTGAATGCTGACAAACACCGTCGCCCGCGCCGTCTCCGCCATAGTGGCGCGGGGCTGTAGGTCAACCGTTTGGTCGCTCTGGCGTGTCATCTGCACCGCAATGCCCTGAGCCTGCAGGGCCGCCGCCGTGTGCTGGGCCACTGCCAGCACCACGCCCTTTTCCTGCAGGCCGCCAATGCCTACGGCCCCCGGGTCAACCCCGCCGTGACCCGGATCGAGCATGACCAGCACCTGGCCTCGACTCGGTGCGCTGGGGGCAACCGTGGGCTGCGGCACTGGGGTGGCTACCACCGGGGGAGCGGCGGTGCGCTGGACCGGCGGCGCGGCCCCCCCGTTAATAACCGGCAGCACCACCGTGGTCGGCGGAGCGGCAATCTGACTGGGAGCCATGCCAATGGGCGTCACCCAGATACCGCCGCTGGCCAGGGGCGTAATTTGCCAGTCGGGGCTGTGCCCATCCAGCGTCAGGGTGACGCGAATGGCTGGCGGAGCCGTTGCGAACTGAATCAGACTCCAGCGGGAGATGCCGTAGCGCCCCTGGGGCAGCGCCGCAGCCACCAGCCCTGGGGCAATGGCCGCATCTAGCAGGTCAATGACAATCTGCCGCGACTGACTCGCATCGCGGGTGCGGTACACATGCACCTGGGGGGCAGCCCCAGCGGTGGGAATAAAAAACCCTTCAGCGGTGGTCTGAACGCCGCGCAGCACTGTAGCCGTAGCCCTGACCGCCGCCGCCGTCACCTGGTTGCGGCTAATCAGCGGCGGCAGCGGCTCGGTGCCTACCGCCGTCAGGGACCGCGAGGCGATCGCTTTAGAGAGGTCAGGAATGGTTAAAGCGCTATCGGGAAACGCGCTGCTGGGGCCGCCAGTCTCAGTAGCGCTGGGCAGCTGCACGACCCACTGCTGGTTGGTCATCCCCCAAACCTTTACCTGTTTGGGGTCAAGGCTGTAGTCGGGGCTGAGCGCTAGCACCATGCGGGTAGTGCGAGGGTTGAGCTGGGTTACCCGCACCGCCTGCACCGGCCCACCAATCATCTGATTGCCCAAAGCGTCATCCGACACAATGCCCGGCAGGTCGATCACCAGCTGATGGGCGCTGGCCAACAGACTGACCTGGGGCTGAACCCCACTCTCAGTAGTAAAAATCAGGCGGTTTTGGCCAGTGTCAAACTGCCAAGCCTGTAGCCGTGCGCTGGCCCGAGCCGGGAGGCTTCCCAACAGGCACACCCCAGCCACGCCAACTACCCCAGAAAAAAACTGCCTTAGCCGCAATTGGGCCAATCTCCCACACACCACAGAATTCGGCCTGTCTTCTAACCGCACGGCACGGCGATCGCAGCCAGTTTACTACGCCAGCTCCAGCTTTCTGTAAACGTTCGATTTGAGCGTCAGAAATTGGCCCTCACGCGCCAAAATAGCCGTTTAAGCCCCTGCTGAGCGGCTGAATTGGCTCGATATTAGCTCACTTTTGATGAAGTAAAACCGCAATTGTTTAGCTGCGGTAAAACTTTAACCGCCCCGGCCAAAACTGACCCACACCTCTCTCTAGAGTCGCTACGATGGCCCGAGGACGCTGGTCAACGCTTTGATTGCAGGTATTGGCGATAACCAGCAGCGCCAAAGTAGCGCCAGGTTATCGCCAGATCAGCGCCAGATCAGCGCCAAAGTATCGTCAGCGTGCAATAGCTTAAAGGGGGTCTGAAATGTTGTCGAAGCTCTACCGCTGGCCGCGTAGAACAGCGCTCTGGTTTGGCATCCTGGCCTTTGCTATGGCCTGTACGGCGGGCACACTCGGCCGTCTACCCACGGCCAAGTCCGAGCAGCCCGATCTAAGCGTGGGCGTTATTAGCCCCGAAGTTGTCGTGGTTTCGATGCGCGAGGGCGAGGTTACCCACGCCCGGCAGGTCCCCTACGAGGCCGAACCCCAGGACCGCTTAGAAACCTCGGGCAGCGACACCTGGGTGATTCGGCGGGGGCAGACCCTCGGTACGCTGGTGGGCCCCAACCAGGATATTCTCTATGGGTTCGATCGCTACACCGAAACACCCTTCAACGCCAATCGCGCCGGTCAGTCCAGCAGCTACCGCATTCAATCTAAAAACGACGCCAGCTACCGACAGCCTGCGACCCCCGCTGAAGTCTATCGCAAAAGCAAGCCAATAGATCTCGCTCGCATTTCGCGGGGGGGCGATCTGCGCTGGGCCATGGAGCATCGCTTTTATCTGCGGCTGCCTACTCCCCTGACGCCAGGAAAAACCTACACCATTGAGCTAACGGGCCAAGAGCAGCCACCGCTTACCCTCACCTACCAGCCCGATCGCCAGACCAGCGAAGCGGTGCACATATCTGCGGTCGGCTTTCGCCCCGACGACCCGGTGAAAGTCGGCTTTTTGTCGACCTGGATGGGCACGGGGGGTGGGCTTAGTTACCCAGAGGGGCTGTCGTTTCAGGTGATTGACGAGGCCAGCCAGCGAACCGTCTTTACCGGGCAGGCGAAGCGCCGCTACCGCGACGGCGATAGTGAGGACGCCCGCGATCGCACCTACACCCTCGCCGATGTTGACCAGCTCGACTTTAGCAACCTCGATCGGCCCGGCCGCTACCGCCTCTGCGTCGATACCGTCGGCTGCTCTACCCCGTTTGCGATCGCGGACGATGCCTGGCAGCAGGCCTTTAACCTGGCCGCGAGGGGGTTTTATCACCAGCGCAGCGGCATTGAGCTAGGACCTCCCTATACCGATGTGGTGCGCCCCCGGCCTTTTCATCCCGACGATGGGGTGATTGTGTACCAGTCAAGCGCAGGGCTGGTGAACACGGGCAACGGCCTCAACGCCCAGGGCACGGACGAAGGCAACTTTGCCAACCTGGTGCAGGGCAGAACCAATACGACCGTGGCCAACGCCTGGGGCGGCTACTTCGATGCGGGCGACTGGGACCGCCGAGTGCAGCACCTGGATATCGCTCGCTGGCTGCTAGAGCTGCTGGAGCTTTTCCCTGAGCCGATGGAGCTGGCGCTCAATATTCCAGAATCCGATAACGACCGGCCCGATCTGCTCGACGAAGTGCTGTGGGGGGTCGACTTCTTCCGCCGCCTGCAAACCCCCGAAGGCGGCGTTCGCGGCGGCATTGAGTCGGCGAACCATCCCCGTCGGGGCGAGACCAGCTGGCAGGAGACGCTGCCGATTATGGCCTATGCCCCCGACCCCTGGAGCAGCTACATTTACGCTGGAGTCGCCGCCCGCACCGCCCTAGTCATGGGCACCTACGCCCCCGACCAGGTGCAGGGCTACCGCGACAGCGCCCTGGCAGCGATGAACTGGGCCGAAGCCCGTCACAGCGAAGGCATTGAAGCCCTCGACTGGGCCCAGCACAGAATTGAGGCCGATCGCGCCCTGGCGGCCCTGGAGATCTACCGACTGACGGGCGATCGCGCCTGGCACGATCGCTTTGTCGCAGCCCAGTCGGCCCTTCCCGCCGAGGCCCGCGAGGACTACCGCGTTGCCAATCCGCAGCGAGAAATTGCCTTCCTCTATGGCCGCATGCCCGCTGAGCAGGTCGATGTCGACCGGCAGGCCGAGCTGCGAGCGTCACTGCTGGCCGAAGCCGATGCCGCCGTAGGAACCGGTCAGACGACCGCCTTTGGCTGGACAAAGCTGATTCCCTCGACCCCTGTGGGCTGGGGCGATGGGCTGGGCTCACCCAAGGCCCGTACCCTGCTGCGAGCCCATGCGCTAACAGGTAGCGATCGCTACCTTGAGGCCGCCCTACTAGCCTGCCAGTTCTCCGCCGGAGCTAACCCCGACAACATGACCTACACCACTGGCCTTGGCCCCAAATCGCCCCAGAACCCGCTGATTGTCGATCAGCGCATCACTGGCGACCTGCTGCCGGGCATCACGCTGTATGGCCCCATCGACACCGGCCTGTATGGCGACCAGTGGTTCTTTGATGTGCTCGAATCGGTGGCGGTCCCTCCGGCCCGCGAGTGGCCCTCTATTGAGACCTACTTTGATATCTACTTTGTGCCCAATATCAACGAATTCACCGTTATGCAGAGCATGGCCGATGCCGCCTACGCCTGGGGCTATCTGACCGGGCGAGGGTAAATCGACAGCACAAACCCCCGGTTTCTCGGCTAGCACGCCCGTCATACTAGTCGGGCAGCGACAGAGAAACCGGGGGTTTAACCCGACTATATTGAAGCCCTGAAAATTGAGGCTTTAGAACGCTGGTTCAGTATTTGCTGCCTCTCCTTCCAACGCTCTGCATTGGAAGGAGAGGCAGAAGCCCTGCCTCCTAAGGATCGCGAATCAAATCATGTGGGATAGCCGCCCCGGCTGTCCAGGGTCAGGCAAGATGCCTGACCCACAAGAATTGCACCTTAAAAAATCCACGTTCCTAAGCCGGATACCGGACTAGAAGAACGACGGCTGGTGACGAATCAGGCTGAGAAACTCTTCCCGCGTCTTCGAATCTTCCTGAAACACCCCCAGCATGGCGCTGGTCACCGTCCAGGAGCCGGGCTTTTGCACCCCGCGCATGACCATGCACATGTGGCTGGCTTCCACCACCACGGCTACACCCTTAGGGTCTAGAATTTCCTGCACGGCCTCAGCAATCTGGCGGTTGAGGCGCTCCTGCACCTGTAAACGGCGGGAGTACATCTCAACAATGCGGGCCAGCTTGCTCAGGCCCACCACCCGCTGATTGGGAATGTAGGCGACATGGGCACGCCCCATGAAGGGCAGCATGTGGTGCTCACAGAGGCTAAACAGATTGATGTCGCGCACCAGCACCATCTCGTTGTGGCCCTCGTCGAAGATAGCGCCGTTGACCAGCTCTTCTAGCGACTGCTGGTAGCCGCTGGTGAGAAACCGCATGGCCTCGGCGACCCGCTTCGGCGTTTTGAGCAGCCCCTCGCGCTCGGGGTCTTCGCCTACCGACAGCAGCATGGTGCGCACGGCGTCGGCCATGCCTTCGTGGCTGGTTTCGGGAATCGGGTACTGATCCGCATCGTCGCGGTAGCTGCGGGTGCGATCGGGGCGAACTTCAGGCTGGACGATTTTGGGACCGCCATTGGCGGCAATTTGGTCGTTAAGGCTGTTTGAGGATGCAATAGTCATAGGGGTTCAAAACACGCTAAAGGTTCAACAGAAAAGAGGCCACTCGCTGAGTTGGCCAGGCGCTACAGGGTAAAAACTTGCTACAGGGCTCCGCCAGCGGGCATCAGGGTGAGGTCTTCAATCACCGCTTGGGAGGGCAGGAGAATGGTGTGCAGAACGGTTTGCGCCACCACCTCCGGAGACAGCATGGACGATCGATCGAAGTCGGCTTGCACCGTGTCGGTATCCCAAATAGGCGTATTGACAGCGCCTGGGGAAACGGTAACCACGCGAATACCGTGGCTCCGTTCTTCGACCGCTAGCACCCGCGACAGCGCCACCAACGCAGCTTTGCTCACGCTGTAGGCTCCCCAGTCTGGGAAAGCAGACTTCGCGGCAACGGAGGAAATGTTGACAATCGTGCCGCCACCCCCGGCCCGCAGCGTTGGCAACACCGCCTGAATGCACTGGAATACGCTGGTCAGGTTGAGGTCTATCACCCGCTGCCAGTCGGCCAGGGGCGTGGTGGCGATCGCTCCGGTGTAGCCCATGCCAGCGTTGTTGACCACGACGCTGAGGGAGCCAAAGTCGGCCAGCACCTCTGCTATACGGCCCTGCAAGCCCTCTGTGTGGGCCAGGTCAACGGCGTAAGCCTTGGCGACAACACCGCAGGCGGCTAATTCCTCCTGCACCGGCTGGAGCGAGTCGAGGGAGCGGCTGATTAAAGCAACATCGTAGCCCGACCGGGCCAAAGCATGGGCGATCGCGCGACCAATACCACGGCTGGCCCCGGTTACCAGGGCGCGACGCGGCAGGTCAGGAAACGTAGAAGTCTGCAATAGAAAATACCCATCAACAAAGAACATGGGGGCGCTAGTAACCGGGGTCGCAAGCTGAAACAAGCCGCTCCAGCTCAGGGCTTCATCCGACCTCATTAACCATGTTAACAAATGTAAACCATTTATTAACGTAGTTATAGCTGACCAGCGCTCGGGATTGTTCTACCCTAGCGCTAGCCTCAAACCGATACATGAATAGATGATTAACTCCTTGATCTTTACTAGTTCTGGAAATTGACGGGATATGGTTGCCGCAGCGCAGGACACAGATTGCCCCAGAATGCCCTAAGCAGCTTCAGCAAAGACACCTATCTGACGGTATTTTTGGTAGCGGAGCTGCTGCCGCGCGGCTGGAGTCAGCTGAGATAACTCGGCTAGCTGCTCGATAAGCGCCTGCTTAAGACTGTCTGCCGCCTCAATCGGGTGAGCGTGGGCGCCACCCACGGGTTCGCTCAGCAGCACATCTAAAAGGCCCAGCTGTTTTAGGTCCCAGGAGGTAATCTTGAGGGCTTCGGCGGCTTCTCCAGAGCGGGCGGCGTCTTTCCACAAAATGGCAGCGCAGGCTTCGGGACTGGCGACGGTGTACACCGAGTGCTCAAACATCATCAGGCGATCGCCCACCCCAATGCCCAGCGCCCCGCCCGAGCCGCCCTCGCCAATGATGGTGCAAACGATGGGGACCGAGAGGCCAAACATTTCGCGCAGGTTGTAGGCGATCGCCTCACCCTGGCCCATTTCTTCGGCTTCGTAGCCGGGGTAGGCCCCTGGGGTATCAATAAACGTAATGATTGGCATAGAAAACCGATCGGCGTGGCGCATCAGCCGCATCGCTTTGCGGTAGCCCCCCGGCGAGGCCATACCAAAGTTGCGGGCCACGTTGTCTTTGGTGTCGCGCCCCTTTTGATGGCCCAAAATCACGACGGGGCGACCGTCCAATCGGGCCACGCCGCCCACGAGGGCCGGGTCGTCTTTGCCAGAGCCGCGATCGCCGTGCAGCTCTATCCACTCGTCGGTAATGGCCTGAATGTAGTCGAGGGTGCTGGGGCGGCGGGGATGGCGCGCCACCTGCAGACGCTGAGCCGGCGTCAGGTTAGAGAAAATTTCCTGGCGCAGGTGAGTCGCACGGGCCTCTAGCTGGCGCAGCTGAGCCGAGACATCGACATCGTTTTCCTCAGCCAGATCGCGAATTTGATCAATGCGGGCCTCCAGTTCAACCAGGGGCTTTTCAAACGACAGCAAAATCGACTTGCGCTCAGGTAGGGCCATAGCCAAGGGGGATACACAGATAGATACGAGGCAGCTTAACCAAGAATCTTCCAGCCGTCTGGAGGAGAATCCCGATCCATTCGCATCCTAGAATACCAAGCCAACGCCCCGATCGCCTAAACCCATCGCCTGGGGATGACCCTACCCAACCGGGGAAAAGCCTCCTGGCCAAACTCAAGCCCCCAGAAGAAACGCAATCACCTGACGCTTTTACACAGTAGTTTACACAGTAGATAGATCACTCGACGTTTGGGCCAGATCGCAGGAACTTGACCAATGGGGCCGCCATACCCAGCATCTCTGGTGTTTTGGGATGGACTCGCAGAATGTAGACGCCCTGTTCGGTCATCGGAGCAGTGGTGTGGTGGTCTTGGGTGATGGGGTACCAGTCGTAGGGAAAACAGTCGCGGCTGTAGAGGCTGAAATAGAGGCGGTGGGTATCTAGCAGGTGGGCAGGCAGGTCAATGGTGAGCTGCTCGCCTCGATCTAGAGCCCCATAGAAAAAGTGGGTTTCGGGGTTGGGCACGGGCAAAAAAGTCGGTTTCACAAAGGAGCGGGGTAGCCACTGCATCCAGCGCAGCAGCGGGTAGACGTAGAAATTTAGCGCGCTAAATAGCAGACCCCGGCGGGCCGCCAGCCCGCGATAGAACTGGTTGAAGTCGGGCGGGGCCGATCGCGACTCCGAGGCTAGGGCGGGGGTGCCGTCTACGGCAATGGCGGGCAGCTGCACCGGGTCGCGCCAGTCGTAGTGGCGCAACCCCACCAGGTAGCGCCCTGGGGGCAGGGTAATGGTGGCGGTATCTTGGTCGGGGGGCACCGTGAGCGAGCTGATGCTGGTCAGGGTTTTGTAGCCCTTGAGGGTGTAGATCACCGCCGTCCAGGTGGGGGCCGACTGCCAGAGCGATCGCACATCCAGCGTAATGGTGGACTGCACGGTGAAGGGGCCTGCGATCGCAATCAGCGCGTGCAGGTTCCACCGCGCCCGACTCATGGTCCACAGCAGCTTGAGGGGCGACTTCAAAAAGTCTGCCGACACAATTTGCCAGTCAGCCTCAACCTTGGTGTCGGTGGGGTTGTAGTAGCGGCTGATCAGCGTCAGGGTAGCTTTCACCCCCCGCGAAAAGCCATAGGACAGTAGCCCTAGCGGAATTTCCCACAGTACGGCCAGCGGGCGGGTGAGGGTCATGGATGGTGCTCCGATAGGGGAATCGACGCCTGACCCTCGGGGGCAATGGCGGCGTGGATGATACGGGCTAATCCCCCAGGGGTTTCCAGGGGTAAGTCATGCCCCCCGGCCAGGGATACCTGGCTCGCCTGGGGCAGATGCTCTTGCAGAAAGGCCAGATCTTCAGGCCGATTGAACTGGCTATGCTGGCCAAATACTACCGTAGTGGGCCGCTGAATGCCCCGCAGAATTTGGCCGTAGCCCTGGCGATCGAGCAGACCGCCGCTGAGGCCCAGGGTCGTGCGGGTCTGCAACCGCGGATCGCTGCGCCAGATCACCCCTCCTTCTACTGGCTGGGTCAGGCGCCGAGCCATCGCCTCGGCCAGAGGCTGACTCAGATAGGGCTTGAGGGCCAACAGTCGCTCGGTGGCCGCCGCCACTGAGGCCATCGCGGTCGGCTGAGGCGCATTGGCCAGGGCATTGAGGTGGGCCACCAGCTGAGTAGCGGGGTCTAGAGATGGACCAGGGGCAAGTACCACCGGCTCTACCAGAACCAGTCGCTGCACTCGCTCAGGCCGTAGACTGGTCAACACTGCCCCCAGCACCGCCCCCATCGAATGCCCCACCAGCACGACGGGGTCAGAGCTTAGAGTTGCAGTCAGGCTGTCGAGGTCGCCCAGAAAGTCGAGCAGCTGGTAGCCGCCGTCGGCGTGGGCTGAGCGACCGTGCCCTCTCAAGTCAGGGGCGATCGCATGGTAACCCTGGTCGGCCAGGGCCGTCGCCACCCCATCCCAGGCGGCTCCGTGCTCCAAAATGCCGTGGAGACAGAGCACTTTGAGTCCATCCTCCGGCCCCCAGTGGCACAGGTAATACGGTTGCTCCCGCAGCCAGATCTTTTCCTCTCGCATGGCTCCCAGCGGCACATAGTGGGGAGATAGGGCAACTGACTCGGCCCGCACGGTTGCAGAGGGGGCCGGGGTCAACGTCTGTTCTTGAGGTAGGGGATAGTCAAACTGGGCCGCCAGGGCCTGACTGGTGGAGTTCAGCCGGTGGGGCAGCTGAATGCCCTGCCAGATCTTGGCCAGGTGGGCCTCAATGCGGCTGCGCTGACGAAAATTGGGGTCATCCACGGCCATAGACTGGGCGCTGACGCCGTCGGTCATGCGCCGTCCCTCGTAGGGGGTCAGCACCGCTGGATCGAAGGGCAGCTCCAGAAAGGCACACAGGTCGCGCATGGCTGGTTCTGGATCGACCACCAGATCTTCGTAGCGCAGGGTGTAGTGGCGATCGGCATCCAGGGAACTGGCAAAGGTGCGAATGTTTTGGTTACAGGCCTGCCACACCTGTTCCGCCAGCTGGTAAGGAGCATCGGGCTCCAGGTCAAAGATTTTGTACATGCGGTTGTGCACAAAAGACTCGATCACCGCGTAGGGATGGCGCACCAGATGGATGTATTTCGCTCCCTCAAACATCTGTTCGGCCCGCTCCAGGGTTTCCAGGCTGAGACTGTAGGTAGGGGATTTATCGACTAACAGCCGCCCCCCGGCCATTTGCTGGAGTTTGTCATACACCGCTGGCACCGTAGTCTGGTGCTGCCGCCATTCACTCAGCAAAGCGGCAGCCTGGTCGGCGTTCACCTGCAGAAGCTCCATCACCGCCCGCTGCAGACCCTCTTGCAGGTAGCTGTAGCCCAGGGCCGCTGCCTGGGCTTCTAATGTGTTAAAGGGCAGCAGGTGTAGCTCTGGAGGGCAGAACAACTGGGGATGGCCCGCCAGCATTACCCGCAGCAGGGTGGACCCCGACCGGGGAGCTGACAGCAAAAAGACCATCGGCGGGTTGCGGCGGGCGGGCAGTGGCTCCAGCGGAGCCGGGGCCTGCCAGGGGCTCTTGGGTAGATTTGCGTCTGCCTTTTCTGATAACCCTACCGCCGCTAAACCTGCGTCATGCCGATCGCTGACGGGTCGGTGCACCCGCACCAGCTCCCGAGCGATGTAGGCCGCCAGCGCCCCTACGGTGGGATGGGCCAGCACCTCGCGGGGGTAGAGCACCAGATCGAGATCTTGCTTGCACAGGGTCAGCAGTTCCATGGTCATCAGCGAGTCGATGCCTAAATCCATCAGGGGCGCATCGACGGGAACTGCCTCCGACAGCCCCATTACTGTAGCTACCTGGGCTTGCAAGTAGGCTGTCACCGTGACGAGCCGCTCGGCCTCGGGCTGCGCCAAAATCTGCTCCAGGGATGGCGCGATCGCTTGCTGACCATCGGCCTGCTTGCCAACAGGTTCAATCGCCTGACGCTGTGGAGCCGACACTTCCTCACTAACAAACGCCGAGACGATCGCTGGCGGGCGATCGGTGGGCAGGTAGCGGAGCAATCGAGGCCAGTCTAGGCGGGCGATCGCCACTGTGGCGGGTGACTCTGTTGCTAACAGTCGCCCCAGCCACTGCCACGCCTCAGAGGCTTTCAGGGGCGGCATGCCGCGCTGAGTCAGAGCCGTCGCGCTCTGGTGGGCGGCCATACCGGCCCCCTGCCAGGGCCCCCAGTTGATGCTTAGAGCCGGTAGCCCTTGCTGGCGGCGGTACTGGGCCAGAGCATCCAGGCCCGCGTTGGCCGCCCCGTAGTTGCCCTGGCCAGGGGAACCCAGCACCGACGTAATTGACGAGAACAGCACAAACCAGTCCAAATCAAGGGTCTGGGTAAGCTGGTGCAGGTTCCAGGCCCCCTGCAGCTTGGCGGGCATGACCTGGTGGAACTGCTCGACCGATTGATTGGCCACAAAACCATTCGCCAAAACGCCTGCTGCATGGAACACCCCGCGCAGGGGGGGCAACTGCTCTATGCGATCGAGCAGGGTGGCCAGGGCGGCGCGATCGCTCCCATCCACCGACTCCACCCACACGCTGGCCCCGGCCTGCCGCAGCGGCTCCAGGCTTTTTTCTAGCTCGGCGCTGCTGCCCCGGCGGCCCGTGAGCACCAGATGGCGGGCACCCTGCTCAACCAGCCAGGCCGCCAGCTGCTGGCCCAGAGCGCCGGTACCGCCGGTAATCAAATAGGTAGCCTCTGCCTGAATGGCCTGGGTTTCAGCCTTGGCCACGGCGGCAAAATCCAGCGCCTGGAGCCGAGGTACCCAAGTCTGCTCCAGGCGCAGGGCGACCTCATCTTCGCCCTGGGAATTCGTGATCTGGGCAACCAGGTTGTCTGACCAGGGAGCCGCTGCTGACGCATCCGCCGCTCCGGGCAAATCGATCAGCCCGCCCCAAAATTCGGGATGCTCCAGGCGCAGGGTGCGACCCAGGCCCCACAGCACGGCCTGCTGTGGGGCGGCGACGGTATCGGCGGCATTCACAGCCTGGGCCCCCGTCGTCACTAGCCAGAGTTTGGGCTGACTAGGGCCAGAGGACTGGGCCAGTTCCTTCACCCAGTGCAGAACTGGTGCGGCGATCGCCTCAGAACCGGACTCGTTTGCGGTGTCCTCAGGAGTCAGGACAAGAAGGTTCACAATCCGCTCCGTTTGGAGAGTCTCCATCAGCGCTGCGAAGGGCCTTTCCTGGGCTAACGATACCTGGTAGTGGTTGGGCTGAAGGGACTGGAAGCGATCGCCCGCCGCCACTCGAATGGCCTCAATTTTCTGCTTCCGCAGGGTCTGGCTCAGGCTGTCCCAGAGGGCATCGCTGGCCCCCCAGATCAGCCATTGTTCGCCCGCTGCCGCTCCGGCTGCCGGGGCGATCGCCTGGGGCTGCCAGACAATGCTATAGGCAGCACTGGGAACGGGATCCGGTGCATCATCGACTACCGCTGCGCTGCGCTGGGGCAGCGCCAGGTCGATCCAGTAGCGCTGCCGCTGGAAAGGATAGGTGGGCAAGCTCAGCCACTGGCGCTGGTAGGGACGATCGAAACTGGCCCAGTCGATAGTAAGCCCCTGCTGGTAGAGATGGCCCAGGCTGGTGAGCAGGGTTTGCCAGTCCGACTGGGCGCGGCGCAGGGAGGGTAGCCAGGTGTGGGTACCGTGGGCGACACAGCGCTTGCCCATGGCGCTGAGCACCGGATGGGGGCCAACCTCCAGAAACAGGGTGTGACCGGCGGCGTGCAGGGCGGCGATCGCCTCGGCAAACCGCACCGGCTGACGAGCGTGACGTCGCCAGTAGCGAGCATCCATAGGCAGATCGGGGCCGACAAACTCACCAGTCAAGTTAGACACCAGCGGCAGCGTCGGGGCGTGGAAGTTGATGCCCTGGGCGCTCTGCTCAAACACGTTGAGAATAGGATCCATCAACGCCGAGTGAAAGGCGTGGGACACCTGGAGAGGCTTGGTGCGAATGCCCTGGCTGTGGAGGTCGTCGATTACAGTCTCCAGGTCAGTCTGAGGGCCAGCGATAACGGTGTTATCTGGCCCATTCAGGGTGGCCAGAGAGACGGTACTGGGCAGCACTGCCGCCACGGTATCGGCATCGGCAAACACCGCCACCATGCCGCCGCTGGCGGGCAGGGTCTGCATCAGCCGTCCTCGCAGGGCCATCAGCCGCAGGCCGTCCTCCAGGCTAAAGACTCCGGCCACGCAGGCGGCCACGTATTCGCCCACGCTGTGCCCCATCACCGCTGCTGGGCGAATGCCCCAGGCGATCCACAGCTGAGCCAGGGCGTATTCCAGGGCGAACAGGGCGGGCTGGGTGT
>PYGV01000266.1 GCA_003022385.1 filamentous cyanobacterium CCP3
ACCTGTACGGTAGAGCCGGGCACGATTACGGCGTTGGTTGGCCCCAATGGCAGCGGTAAATCTACGCTGTTTAAGTCGATCATGGGTTTTCTGGAGCCCAGTCAGGGACGGGTTCGAGTCGGGGGCTTTCCGGTGCAGAAGGCCCAGAAGCAGCAGTTGATGGCCTATGTGCCCCAATCGGATGAAGTGGACTGGCACTTTCCGGTCAGCGTGTTTGATGTGGTGATGATGGGGCGCTACGGCCACATGAATCTGCTGCGCATTCCCAGCCAGAGAGATCGCCGCCTGGTACTAGAAAGCCTGGAGCGGGTCGGCATGATGGAGTTTCGCGATCGCCAGATTGGTGAGCTGTCGGGCGGCCAAAAGAAACGGGCGTTTCTAGCGCGAGCCCTGGCTCAGGAAGGCAAGGTGATTTTGCTGGATGAGCCGTTTAGCGGGGTAGACGTGAAGACCGAGAAGGGCATCATCCAACTGCTGATGCAGCTGCGGGATGAGGGCCACACAATTCTGGTTTCAACCCACGACCTGGGCTCGATATCGACATTTTGCGATCGCACCATTCTGCTCAACCGCACCATTCTGGCCGAGGGCAAAACCAAAGACACCTTTACCAAAGAAAACCTGGAGCTGACCTTCGGCGGCCTGCCGATGATGAACCTGGGCCAGATGCTCCATTCAGCGGAGGCGAATTCATGAGCCAGCCCATGGCAGCCTTGCCCCTGTGGAACTGGATTGTTGAGCCGCTACAGTACCCCTTTCTGGTGCAGGCCATCTGGGTCAGTGCCTTTGTGGGGCTGGTCTGTGCGGTGCTCTCCTGCTACATCACCCTCAAGGGCTGGTCGCTGATGGGCGATGCCATTTCCCATGCGGTGGTGCCGGGGGTGGTCGTGGCCTATGCCCTGAATATTCCCTTTGCTATCGGGGCCTTTACCTTTGGCTTTGGAGCGACGGTAGCCATCGGCTACATTAAGTCAAGAACCCGGCTCAAGGAAGACGCCGTCATCGGCATTGTCTTCACCGGGTTTTTTGCCTTTGGCCTGGTACTGGCCACCAAAATTCCCAGCAATATTGACTTGTTTCACATCCTGTTTGGCAATGTGCTCGGAATTTCTCAGCAGGATATTATTCAAACCTTATTGGCTGGCATCACTACCCTGGTGGTCATTTTGGTGCGGCGCAAAGATCTGCTGCTATTTTGTTTTGACCCCAACCATGCTAAGGCGATCGGGTTGAGAACCCAGGTGATGTACTACACGCTGCTCTCTGTGCTGGCGCTGACGATTGTTGCGGCACTGCAAACGGCGGGCATTATTCTGGTCATCTCTATGCTGGTCACCCCCGGCTCAATCGGCTATCTGCTCAGCGATCGCTTCGATCGCATGCTGATTATTTCTGTCGTCAGCAGCGTTTTTTCCTGCGTGATGGGAACTTATTTTAGCTACCACTTCGACATCTCCACGGGGGGCAGCATTGTGGTGCTCTTAACCCTGTTGTTTATTTTGGCGATGATCTTGGCGCCCAAGTACGGCATTCTCGCTCAAGAGGCCAGAAAACGCTCGGCAAAAGCCTTTGATGATGAGCCCGACCAGCAAGTTGTCATCGACCAGAGCTGACTTAGCCAAGTCAGGTAGCCAAAATCCCTTAGGTTAGAACATCAATAAAGCCCGAAAGCGTTTAAAGGCTCGTCTGACAAACGGCCTAATCCCACTGGCTACAGCTATAGGTGGCCAAAAATATTAGCGATCGCTGTCTGCGGGTTAATTGCGATTAGTCACGATCAGTCTTTGCTGACGCGAATCGGTCAGGGTAAGTCCCCAAAAACCCTAACCCCAGCCTAGGGCAATGCAGCAGCGCGCGATTGTCAATGGCGCGGGCCGTTCCTTGCCAAGACTAAACAACAGGAGCAGACACACCCCAAGCCAGACGACGCCAACGGTGGTCACAAAGGACATCAGGCGAGGGTTTACTTCATGTATCCAGAGCCTAGCCAATTTTTTTAAGGTTTCCCGTACAGGCATCTATCAATACGTAATCTCCTTCTCGGTGTACTCCCTGGGCTCTAGGTGGATCGTGATTCGGGCAGGACCGTACATTGTCTCCAGCCGATTTTCGACAGCCTCTGTAACCCTGTGGGCCGTGTGAATATCGGTAGGCTGCACAATCAGGTGCATATCAATAAACACCTGCCGCCCCAGCAGCCCCCGAGAGGCAATGCTGTGACAGTTAATTACTCCCGGCACCTGCATCACCTGGTTGTGAATGGCTTCGGGGGCGATCGCCATTTCATCCACCAGCCAGGGCAGATTTTCGCGCAGCACTGTCCAACCGCTCTTAAATACTAGCAGCGCCACCGGAAACGCCAGCACCACATCCAGCCAGGCCAACCCCTGCCACACGCCAATCAGCCCAGCGAGTACCACAATGGTGGTCCAGATATCGCTCATGGTGTGGCGGGCATCGGCGACTAGAATTTTGCTGTTCAGGGCCTGGCCGACCCGCCGCTCGTAAAAGGCCACAAAAATATTGATGCCTAGCACAGCCAGCATAATCCAGAGGGCCGTGGCGCTCATGGTAACTGGCTTGCCGCCTGAGACAAGGCGCTCAATGGCGCTTTTGAAAATCTCAAAACAGGCAATGGCCAAAAAGGCCGCCACGCCCAGAGCCCCAATCGCCTCAAACTTCTGGTGTCCGTAGGGGTGGTCGCGATCGGGTTGGGGATCGGCCAGGCGATTGGTGGCCAAACCCAGCACGTTGTTGGCGCTGTCGGTCACGCTGTGGAGCGCGTCGGCCAGCAGGCTCAGTGACCCCGTTAGCCAACCTACTGTAGCTTTAAGCCCCACCACCGCCAGGTTGAGGGCCAGGGTAATCAACAGTACCCGCTGCACGGCCTGGCGATGGTCGAGGGTAGGCGTAGGGGGGCGATCGCTCATTGTTCAACCATAAAGCCGA
Organism: filamentous cyanobacterium CCP3; assembly: GCA_003022385.1. Taxonomy (GTDB): domain Bacteria; phylum Cyanobacteriota; class Cyanobacteriia; order Phormidesmidales; family Phormidesmidaceae; genus Nodosilinea. The sequence continues at coordinate 2,950 of PYGV01000266.1, forward strand.
CACTTTACCGTAGGAACACTTAATATTATCCTTGGGTCGCGTTATTGCTTTGATGGAGCTTAGAATACTCTTGTCTGACTGACAGGCATAGATATGAGCGCAATAGCTCAGTTTTCGGTTCTTTAGGAGCAGCAGCTCTCCTCTGAGCTGAATAAAGTTTGCTTAAGGATTCCGTAAACACCCTTAGAAATCGGATTTCAGAACCGGGGTAGCCCGACTAGTCTAAGAATGGGTGCGCAGCCTCTGCCGTTATAGTGGCTGGCCCAAGCATCCAACCCGACCCCGTCTCTCCGTGCTCCCTTCTGTACTCACCATGCAACACTGGTCTGCAACTTCCCTACCCACCCTGGCTTTGACGGTGGCCCTGGCCACTGGTCTAACTCCAGGGCTGGCCGTAGCCGCAGATCCGCTGCCCCCAGGGCTACTTGAGCTGAGCGACGGCAACTCGACCTACCGAACCGATCTGCTGCGCTTTAGCGAAGACCAGTCCTGGCTGGTCGATGGGGTCGAGACAATCTTTACCGATCTGTACTTTCTCAACCTTGGCAACAGCGCCGCGCCACGTGAGCTGAGGCTTGAAGACCTGCGATCGGTAGCGTTTAGCCAGCCTGCCGGCAATCGCTGGAGCGCCACCTTTTCTACCTTTGGGGCCAACCTCAACTTTTCAATCGACTCTGTGCTGCTCGGAGGTGCGCCGGGCAGCTATCGCGCCGCCCGGCAGGAGACCGTCACCCTGACCAATACCGGCACCAGCTGGCTCGATGTCAGCCTATTTAAGTATATTGACTACGACCTCCAGTTCGATGGCGTACTCGACAACGACACCGCCCTCTTTTCAAACAACATTTTTACTCAGACCGACTCTAGCGGTGCCCGCGCTACCCTCAGCGTTGATCAAGCGCCAACAGCGGTGCAGATTAGCCCCTACGGTCCGCTGCTGGCCCAGCTATACAATTCTCCCGCCACCGGGCTGCAGCATAGCCCCGGTCCTTTTGCCGATGGCGATGCTACCGCAGCCTTTCAGTTTGATCGTGGCCTGGCCCCTGGCCAGTCGGTGGTGTTCAACTTTGTCATGGAGGTACAGCGCCAGACTACGTCAAAGGCCGTACCTGAACCAGGTACGGCCTTTGCTTTTGGACTTGTGGCGGCGGGGCTGGCGCTACTGCGCCGCCGAGGCTAACTGGCTCAATGCCAGACCTAGTACTTGTTTAGATTGATACCGGCCTCCTTGGCCATAGCTTCTAAACCCTTGGTTTGCAGGGTTTTAATGGCCTTAGTCGATAGGCGCAGCTTGACCCAGCGCTTGCCCTGGGGCCACCACACGCGCTTCTCCTGCAGGTTAGCTTCCTGCAAACGCTTGGTGCGGCGATGGGAGTGGGAGATCGAAAAGGCATTGTTTGCGGTCTTTCCGGTCAGTTCACAATGACGGGCCATGGGTTATTCTCCGGCGGTAATCAAACGGCACAATAGCGCAGTTTTTAATTATAGCAGAGGTGTCTTGAAAGTCAGATGCTACTTGAGAAAAGGTGGGGCGGGGCAGTCGAGGGTGATGACTACGGCGCGCAGCAGGCCCATCTCGGCAGGGGTAACGTCATTGTCGGCCAGCACAGTGTGGGCGCAGGCATCGACGACGGCCTGCTTGAGTTTGGGGCTGAGCGTCTCCAGTCGGTTCAGGCTAGTGTTGATGTCGGCGCTGCTGAGGGAGGGCAACTGGTTGGGAGAGGGCTGTTTTTGAGCCCCTGGCAGCTGCGAAAGCCCTAGCTTCAGGGCGTAGAGGGCATCTTCAGGGCGAGTGTGGCCGGCCCGCGCCAGCAGCGCCAGCAGGTTGACGGCATCGCCCCAGCGATCGCTCAGGGTGTCGGCCGTCGTTCCGGCGGGTTGGGCTGAGTCAGACAAGCGTTTGCGCAGAATCAGCTGCAGCGGATAGTTGGAGAGCAGCAGCCGACCACCGGGTTGGCTCAGAGACTTGGCCAGCTGCATGAACCGTTGGCCCGCCTCCGGATCGAGCTGCTTCAGGGCGGGGATCAGCGCTTCTAAAAGCAGCAGATCCTGCCCCGGTTCCAGGGAGCGAATGCTTTTATAGAGCTGACCTACCCGCTGCTTGCAGTCGGGGCAGGCGGTGGACAGGTACTCAATTTGCTGGGTTTGCAGAGCAGGCCTGGTGCGTACCAGCAGGGCGTACACCAGATTAGCCGCCTCAGTAGGGTCTTGCAGGGCCGCTTTGACCTCATCGGGCAGCTGGGCGAGCAGCGATCGCACCTGGGTAAGCCGTCGCGCATCGGTGGTGCCCAGGGCCGTCACAAACTGACCCGCTGAGGGGGGCGCGATCGCACCCCCCTCCTGCCCCACGGCGGTTTTTGTCCGGCCCTGGAATCCCATCACCAGCGAATCTTCGGTTGCGGTTGGTGAGGTCGACAGTGACTCTACGAGGGAACCTACGAGGGCCCCCCCCGCAGCAACCGGCACCTGGCCCAGGCGCCGCAGCCGTTCGCCCAGCGGCGGATGGGTGGCAAACCAGCCGCCCAAAAACGACAGAGTGCCGTTGGCCTCGCCAAAAAACAGGTGGCTGGCGGTTTCAGCCATCGGTGAGGTTACCGCAGACCCTGCTGAGAGCTGGCCAATTTTGCGCAGCGCCCCGGCAATCCCTTCGGGGTTGCGGGTGTACTGTACCGCCGCTGCATCGGCTAAAAACTCACGCTCGCGGGACACGGCGCTCTTAATCAACCGGCCCCCCAGCACGCCCAGGTAGCCGATGACCAGCATGGCCAGGGCCGCTGCCAAAATGGCGCCGCCGCCTTTGTCGTCCTTCGATCGCCGCAGTGCCCCGTCGGAGTAGTAGCTTGTACGCAAAATCACGCGCCCGGCAATGTAAATCAACAGCAGCCCGTGGATGACCCCAATCAGCTTCAGGTTGAGGCCCATATCGCCGTTGAGAATGTGGCTAAACTCGTGGCCAATGACGCCCTGCAGCTCGTCGCGGCTGAGCTGCTCAAGGCAACCGCGCGTGACGCCAATCACAGCATTGTCGGGGGTAAAGCCCGCCGCAAAGGCGTTGATGCCTAGCTCGTCATCGAGCAGATAAATGGCGGGAATTGGTGTGCCCGAGGCCAGGGCCATCTCGCTGACAACATTGACAAGCCGCTGCTCGCTAGGGTCTGTAGTGAGGGGATCGAGCTGCCGTCCGCCCAGCCCTCGGGCAACGCTGTGGCCCCCCTGGCTGAGCTGGGCCATTTTGGTGGAGCTGCCCACGGCCATAAACACCACGGTGCCGCTGGCCACCCAAAACAACACCCCCGGTCGCCAGAGCATAACGGGGCCAGGGGCTTCGGTAGCGAGAAGGGCGATCGCAACCCCGTAAAAAGCCAGGATCATGACGGCGATCGATAGCCCAAACAACAGCAGCAGCCTGGTGGTATTGCGGCGGGCCTGGTCTTGGTGCTCAAAAAAGTTCATGGCTAGCTAAACGAAACCCGGGGCACAGCTTTGACCTCTGGGGCACTTTCTTCGAGCAGCTGGGCCTGGTTGAAGTTAAAACTGCCCGCCACCAGGTTGCCCGGAAACACCTCTCGCTGGGTGTTGTAGAGGGTAACGGCGTCGTTGAAGGCCTGGCGGGCAAAGGCAATCCGGTTTTCGGTCGAGCGCAGTTCTTCAATGAGCTGAGCCATAGTCTGGTTGGCCTTGAGGTCGGGGTAGGCCTCCGAGAGGGCAAAAAACCGACCCAGGGTGCTGTCGAGCGCTCCTTCTGCCGCCGCCAGCTGCTGCATGGCGCGAGGGTCGCCGGGGGCTTGGGCCGCCTGGCGACTGGCACTCATGGCGCTGTTGCGGGCGTTGATGACCGCTGCCAGGGTCTCTTTTTCGTGGGCCATATAGCCCTTGACGCTCTCCACCAGATTCGGAATCAGGTCGTAGCGCCGCCGCAGCTGCACATCGATTTGGGCATAGGCATTCTGGTAGCGGTTGCGCCCGGTGACCAAACGGTTGTAGAGATTGACAAAAAAGACCGCTGCGATCAGCAGCACGGCCACCAGCAGTATCAGTACCCCCATGGGTAAGTCCTCAAAAACGGCATCGTACCGTTAGCTTGCCCAAGCGCCTGAAGTGGGTCGCAGGGTTAAGAAAAGTTCTGATGTATGGCGCTGAGCGTTAGGGTTTTGGGGGACTTACCCTTATCTCTGGGCTCTTAGCGCTAGCTGCCAGGGCGGGCCAGGGGCTCGGTGGGGGGAAAGGGCAGCGGCTGATA
>PYGV01000044.1 GCA_003022385.1 filamentous cyanobacterium CCP3
GCCTTCAATTTGTGCGCTACTATGGGCTATCCCCTGGTGCTGACGCCAGGAGCGCCTTTGCAAAAGCTGCTGTATTCTGCCAAAAATAGGGATTTCTTACGATCACGATTAATCATCTGCACCAAATTTTGATTTAGCCCCTATATTTAGTTGGTCGTTCCATTCGCTTAATTTCACGCAAGCGTTTTGCCCAGGTCGTCCATGACAGCTTTCCCTATGCCATCAGGGCCATCACCCTCATTTGAGAGCGCTAGCAGCGCCTTGCCCGATACGCCGCCGGTCTTTGCCCTAAAGGAACTGGTGGCTCGGCTACAGCGTGAGCAGTACAAAATTCAAGACTTGCTCAGCTCGCTGGGGTTTGCCCTGCGCAGCCTCAACAACCTGAACCAGTTCCTAGAGCTGATTCCGATGATTGCCAGCCGGGTGACCGATGCCAGCGGCGGTGCTCTGGTGCTGTTTCGCGCCGATGGGCAGGTGCGTCTAGAGCGACTGTACTGCCAGAGCGAAGATCAGTGTCAGGATGTGCGATCGGCCCTGGAGGCGGCCACTCGTCAGGTGACGGCCAGTTTTCAGGCGGCGCCTGAAAGCAGCATGATGTCGATGGCGCGCAACGCTATGCTGGCCCTCGATCGCCAGGTCAACCGCTACCTGGGCAACGATTTTCAGCTGTTTGGCACCGCCATCATTGTGCAAAATGTGGAGCGGGGACGGCTGTACGTGTTTAGCCGCGACCCTGACTACGCCTGGACAGAAACTCGCCAAAAGCTGGTGCGCCTGGTGGCCGACCAAACTTCTGTAGCGATTGAGAACAACGAGCTAACGGCCGCCCTGCGCAAAAAGGAGCGCCTGGACCGCGAGCTAGAAATTGGGGCTGAGATTCAGCTCCAGCTGCTGCCGCGAGAGTGCCCGGCCATTCAGGGGATGGATTTGGCGGCTCGCTGCAAGACGGCTCACCGGGTGGGGGGCGACTACTACGACTTTATTCCGACCACCTTTGACCAGCTGCGCCAGCGCGACTCGCAGCAGTCGGCGACCGCCCCCTGGAGCTTTGCTATTGGCGATGTGATGGGCAAAGGCGTGCCGGCCGGGCTGATTATGACCATGATGCGGGGCATGCTGCGCACGGAGGTGCTCAACGGCCATTCGCCTGCCCGCATTCTGCAAGATTTGAACTTTGTCATGCACAGCGACCTGGAAAGCTCCAACCGCTTTGTGACGCTGTTTTATGCCGAGTACAACCCCAAAACCCGGCGGTTAGCCTACGGCAATGCGGCCCACAACCCGCCGCTGCTGTGGCAGGCCTCTACCAACACCATTACGCGTCTAGATACGCCAGGTATGCTGCTGGGGCTGGATATGAATACTCAGTACTGTGAGTCAGAGGTACAGCTGCAGCCCGGCGATACGGTGGTGTTTTACACCGATGGCTTTACGGAAGCGGCTAACTCGCGTGGCGATCGCTTTGAGGAAGAAAATTTGGAGCGCGCGCTCCAGTGGGCCTGCCGCAACTGTGCGTCGGCGGAAGCAATTTTAGACTATACCTTTGACCTGCTCGATCGCTTTATCGGCGGCGATCGCGGCAACGACGACGACATGACCCTGGTGGTCATGCGGGTGAAACCTGAACTCCAGCTCAACCTGTTTGACAGTTAGAGCGATCGCGCCTCTTAGCCTAGTTGCCAGGGCAGCCTAGGGCTGGTAGACAGCGCTAGACTTGACGTGAAACGTCTCATTGGATTTAGGCATGGCGATATGCTGCGGTCTAAATTCCTGGCTCTGAGGCACTGTATCGCGTAGGTCTAGCCATGGTTGACTCTCTTTTTTGGCGGCCGATAGGTGCCGCCCTGGCGGGCGCTGTAGTAGCCCTGGGTTCTGCCTGGGGGCTTGTGACCCCTGCGCCAGCCATTCAGTACTCCGACGGCACCGTAGGGTTTTCCTACCCTCCGCGCCTGACCGATAGCTACGCCACCCGTAGCCTGGTTAGTGCGGGTAACGTTACCTACTACCTCACCTTTGACTTCCCCGCTGCCGCTGTCGAACCCCTCGATCGCGTCGTGGTCAGCCTCAACGAGGGCTATGACCCCATTTTTCGCTATCGCCTAGACGCCACTGAAGCCTTTGCCAACACCCCTGAGGGGCGAATGCCTCTGCCTCTGGGCGAAGTCACCGAAGACCGCGACAGTAGAGCGTTAACGATCAGCTTCGACCCGCCCGTTCAGCCTGGGGTGCCGATCACGCTGGCCCTACGACCCGTCCGCAATCCCCGCTTTGGTGGGGTGTACCTGTTTGGGGCCAATGCTTACCCCGTCGGCGAGGTGACGGAACCGACTTTTTTGGGCTACGCGCGGCTGAGCTTTTATGAGCGCGATCGCGGCGATCGCTGGCCTTAAGGGTGGATGGGTGGACGGGTAGATGGGTGGGTGGGCCGACTAGATTGATTTAGGACTGCTTATGGCTGAGGTTAATGGCGATCGCTTTTTTGTGGCCCTGCTGCCTCCCCAGGCCGTACAGGATGAGATTACGGCCATCAAGCAGGAAATTTGGCAGCGGTTTGGCAGCAAAGCTGTGCTCAGGTCGCCACCCCACATTACCCTCCAGCCCCCTTTCCTTTGGCCACTGGCTGAGATGAGCAGGCTGGAGCAGCACCTGGAAACCTTGGCCCGGCCTCGGCCCGCTGTGCCCGTTCGGCTGCGGGGCTACAGCGCCTTTGCACCACGAGTCATCTACATTGACGTGGTACAGACCCCAGGGCTGATGGCAGTACAGGCTGCGATCGCCGCTCATCTCGAAAAAAACTGCGGCATTGTCGATCGCGTCGGCAAAACCCGCTCGTTTACGCCCCACGTTACCGTTGGCTTTCGCGACCTCAGCCCGGCTGCCTTTCGTCGAGCCTGGCCTGAGTTTGAGCCACGCTCCTTTGCCGCCGAGTTTGTGGCCCAGGCGCTCACTCTGCTGCGCCACGATGGGCAACTCTGGCAAGTTTTTTCTGAGTTTCCGCTACAGGCATCAAACCCTTACTAATCAAAGGATACGCAATTATGTAGAAGTCTATACAGAATGGAATTCCCTTGACATTGCCCCAAACCGTAGCTTACTATACAGAAGTAATCAGAAATTCGTTCATCTCACTTTTCCCTTAGTGCTTAAAGTGAGACGGAAGTAGGGGTTAACAGCCCCCGAAGGAACGCGCCCCAATGTTCTGATCAAACCCTTGATCTTTTGGAGGCGACCCCATGAAACTTACCTATCGCGGCGTTAGCTACGACTACACCCCCCCCACCGTACAAACCAACGTCACCGATGACGCTGGTAAATTTCGCGGCGTAGATATTCGGTTCCGCACCGTTAAGAAAGCGCCGGTTCAGCAGCCCACCCTAGACCTGGTCTATCGCGGTGTGGCTTACCAAACCGGTACCCCTGAGATGACTCCTGTGGCCAAAGCGGCTCCTGTGGTTGCAGTGATCTCCGTAGAGACTCCTGCTGCCCCTGTTGCAGCCGTCACTCTCAACACCGAAGACAGAGCCCGCATGAGCATGATGCACCGTCATCGCTCGGTGAAGCAGCGTCAGCAGTCGATGCTGGCCCGCCTGGCTACCGAAGCCGGTCTGCCCGAGGAGGCTGCCCACTACTGGAACCACATTCAGGGCAAGGTGCATCCTAGTTTTTGGGCCACCTACAGCCGCAGCGGTGCCGCCGCTAGCTAAGCGCTGAATCCGATAAGCCTTAAACGCCCCGACTAGAGGTTTCTAGTCGGGGCGTTTTTTATTTGAATGATGGGTCAACTAGCTGTTGACTAGGGTGCTTTCGTCAGCCAGCCGTGTAGACAAAAATCCTGTTGATCAAAAAGCTAGATTCAGAGGTTTTCCAGTCAACAAATAGCCTGAAGATGCTGGCTTAATCAAATCTTGAATATTTAATTTATGGTTAAGTAAATATTGATTTGCAAAAGGTGCCTGGGCAAGAAAACAAATTGAGAATGCCTTCGAAATTCCTCTAAGGCTGGGCTTAAGCTTGATGTCATCTGTGATTAAGACCGCGCATCTGGCTTTAATCTTGTGCCTCAAAACGTTAACGCTAACCTAATCTTTTTAATCAATAAAGCTCTTGGGCTTAATCTCATTTTTTAAGCTTTTGTGAGATTATTCCTGTGGCAATCAGGGCAAGAGCGATCTGCAAAGAACGATGCTTTGCAGGGGTTTTCTGTGCCTATTTGCAGACTATCAAAACAAATACCCCAGGAGAGCCCCCAAACCATGGCTTTTGATACAACACAAGCATCGGAACAGATCGCGTCCCCTGCGGCAGAACTAACCGGCTTTGCCTCGCTGCCCGCTGATACCTTTGCCGAAGGTCCCGACGCTGGCGGTGACGACGGTACGGGTGCCCCAATTACGGGCAACGGTCGCACGGGCCCCTTTGATGGCCAGCCGGTACAGGGCTTTAGCGGCGTGCAATTTGCCCCTGGCGGTGATGGCTCAGCCTTCTGGTTTTTGTCTGACAATGGCTTTGGCGCTAAGGCCAACAGTGCTGACTACCTGCTGCGGATCTATCAGGTAGACCCCAGCTTGGCTGGCTCCGAGGGGGGCGATCGCAGCGTTGAAATCCAGGGCTTTGTGCAGCTCAGCGATCCCAACAACCTGATTCCCTTCGACATTGTGAATGAGGGTACCGCCGAGCGCCTGCTCACCGGGGCCGACTTTGACATTGAGTCTTTTGTCATCGATGGCAACGGCGAGATTTGGGTGGGCGACGAGTTTGGCCCCTACCTGCTGCACTTTGACGCCAACGGTGTGCTGCTCGATGCACCCATTGCCACCCCCAACCTCAATTCCTTAAACACCCTCAATGGTCAAGATCCCCTAGTGATTGGCCACCGGGGCGCGAGTGGTGAACTGCCGGAACACACACTGGAGGCCTACAGTCTGGCGATCGCCCGTGGGGCTGACTTTATCGAACCCGATCTGGTAGCCACCAAAGACGGCGTGCTGATTGCCCGCCACGAGCCCATTCTGGGGGGCACCACCGATGTGGCCAGCCGCCCAGAATTTGCCGATCGCAAACGCAGTGGCACCATTGATGGCGTTCTGTACGAGGACGAATTCTTTGCCTCTGACTTTACCCTGGCCGAAATCAAGACCCTGCGGGCGATCATGCCCCAGGGCTACCGCACCGATGCCTTCGACGGCGTGTTTCAAATCCCGACCTTTGAAGAGGTGATCAACCTGATCAAGCAGGTTGAGGCAGACACCGGCAAGACAATCGGCATCTACCCCGAAACCAAGCACCCCACCTACCACGACGATTTGGGGTTATCCCTGGAAGAGCCTCTGCTGGCAACCCTGGAGGCAACCGGCTTTACCGACCCCAGCCGCGTCTTCATCCAGTCGTTTGAAGTGTCCAACCTGAAGGAGCTGAACACCAAGACCGACATTCCCCTGGTGCAGCTGCTCGACGCCTTTGATGTGGCGCTGGATGGCTCGCTCATCTATGAAGATGTGAATGCCCGCCCCTACGACTTTGCGGTCAACGGCGATACCCGCACCTACGGCGACCTGCAAACGACCGCGGGGCTGGCCGAAATTGCCACCTACGCCGATGGCATTGGCCCCTGGAAGCGGATGATTGTCTCTGTGGCCGGGGTGGATGCCGATGGCGATGGCGCGGCTGACGATGTCAATGGCGATGGTGTCGTCAACGATGCCGACAAAACCACGACGACTCCCTCCACCCTGATCCCCGACGCCCACAACGCGGGGCTATTTGTCCATGCCTACACCTTCCGCAACGAAGATCGCTTTTTGGCGGCTGACTACAACGGCAACCCGGAACTGGAGTACCGTCAGTTCATCAACCTGGGTGTAGACGGCTACTTTACCGACTTCCCCGGCACGGGCGACCTGGTGCGCGATCAGATCACCAGCGATACGGTGCGATCGCCCCAAAATCCCGAAGTGCTGGCCACTACAGAGTTCGATACGCTGACCGGCGGCGCCCCCATTGTGATCGGTCACCGGGGTGCCTCCGGTGAGCGGCCTGAGCACACTCTAGAGGCCTACAAGCTGGCGATCGCCCAGGGAGCCGACTTCATCGAGCCGGATCTGGTCGTGACCAAAGATGGGGTGTTGATCGCCCGTCACGAACCCATGCTGGGGGTAGTGGCGCTGAACCCTGACGGCACCATTCAGCTGGATGCCAGCGGCAACCCGGTGCTCAACACCACCGACACCAGCACAGATGTTTACCTGCGCCCTGAGTTTGCCGATCGCCTGACGGTAAAAAAACTGGACGGCGTGCTGCGGGGCGGCTGGTTTGCCGAAGACTTTACTCTCGAAGAGGTCAAGCAGCTCAATGCGATCGAGCGGATTCCGGCCATTCGCGGGACGGAGTTCGACAACGACGGCCTGAAGGTGCCCACCCTGGCGGAGGTGATCGACCTGGTGCAGCAGGTGGAAGCTGAAACCGGACGCAAAATTGGTATCTACCCCGAAACCAAGCACCCCACCTTCTTTGAGCAGCAGGGCTACAACACCAGCGAAATTTTGGTCGAAACCCTGGTGGCAGAAGGCTTCACCGACCCCAGCCGCGTCTTCATCCAGTCCTTTGAGGTCGCTAACCTGAAGGCGCTGAACGACACCCTCATGCCCGCCGCTGGTATCGACATTCCCCTGGTGCAGCTGTTTGGCGGTAGCGGCCAGCCCTACGACTTTGTGGTGGCGGGCGACACGCGCACCTACACCGATCTCTCGACCCCCGATGGCCTGGCGGAAATTGCTGCCTACGCGGAGGGCATTGGCCCCAACAAGCAGCGGATTGTGCCTTTGTCTACCGTGGATGCGGACGGCAACGGCCAGCCCGACGACCTGAATGGCGATGGAGCAATTAGCGACGGCGATCGCGTCACCGGCACCCCCACCACTCTGATACAAGACGCCCACGACGCGGGGCTGCTGGTGCACCTGTATACCCTGCGCAACGAGAGCTTCTTTTTGCCCGACAGCTACGAGGGCGACCCAATCAATGAGTACAAGCAGTTTATTGAGCTGGGGGTAGACGGCTTCTTCACCGACTTCCCTGGCACCGGGTTCACCGCTCGCAGCACCTTCATTGAAGAGCCAGCGGTGGCAAATTTGGCCACCTCGCGCGGGTTTGAGGGCATGGCCTTTAGCCCCGATCGCACCACTCTCTACCCCATGCTGGAGGGCACGGTGGTAGGCGACCCCGCTGGCTCGCTGCGCATCTACGAATTTGATGTGGCCAGCGCGACCTTTGAGGGGCTGGCTGGCCTCTACCAAATGGAGTCGACGGCCCATGCGATCGGCGACTTTACCCCCATCAACGCCAGCGAGTTCCTGGTCATTGAGCGGGATGGTGGTCAGGGCGAAGCGGCTGAGTTCAAAAAGATCTTCAAAGTTGATCTGTCTGCAATCGACAGCGAAGGCTTTGTCGCCAAGACGGAAGTAGTCGATCTGCTGAATATCAGCGACCCCAATGACCTCAACGGCGATGGCTCGACCCGCTTCGACTTCCCCTTTGTCACCATTGAGGATGTGCTGGTGCTCGATGCCAACACTATTCTGGTGGCCAACGACAACAACTACCCCTTCTCCGTCGGGCGGGGGCCAGATATCGACAACAACGAGATTATCGAGATCACGCTGGATCAACCCTTAAATCTGGATGCTCGTCTGGGCGTGGCCGGATTGTCTGGTGGCGCTGCGGAGCTGGTTGACCTGACCGGCTTTGATGGCGAGGTTGCTGTAGATGTCACCGTGAGCCGCGAGGCGGCCTTTGACAACGTGCTGAGGTTCTACGCAACCGATGCCCAGGGGCGGGTGAATGGCCTGATGGCTGGGGATGCGGGTTACGAGGCGGCTGTGGCCACCAGCCTGCTCGATACCGAGCTGTTTTCCGACAACCTGGTAACGGCTGATGTCAGCTTTACCCTGCCCGGAGGCGCTTACTACGCCCCGGTGCTGCTGGTCGATGGCAACATCAACAACCTGGCGACCATCGGTGAATCTCGCATTCAGCGCGATGGCAATGTTTGGAGCTTTGAAGACCTGTTCGACAATGACTTCAACGACCTGGTAGTCACCCTCAACTCGGCGGAGGCCGTAGCCTAAGCAGCCCTAGGCCAGGCCCAGGCCCCATGCCACCCTGCCTGATCGGTGGGGTGGCATGGGGCCTGGTTAAGAACTTTTGAAAATGATTAAACCAATAGAGCCGCTACTTTAACCCGATAGCCGCTCATCTTTTAAAGTTCCTGTGAGAGATTATCAAGCGGCGGTCAAGCAAAACCGGCTCTCGACACCTAATCTTGAATCGCTGCTTTGAATCGCTCTGGCGACGTTAGGAGCGCAAATAGGGAAACTACCCCCCTCTAACCCCTTGTGTCAAGCCTGAAATATCAGGCGCTGATGCTAGGGTGCCGCGCGGCTGCAAGTGCGGCTGGCTTTAGTGCGCTTGCCCAGGGTTGACCGCGATCGCGATTGGCTAGTCGGGACAAGTTGTTGCTTAAAGCTTGCCCGGTTTCAAAGATGCAATCTGTAGGGAAGCATACCAATGGCGAATAACCACGTTATCTTCATTCATCCCGACGGGACTAGCCCGTCTCACTATGCCCTGGCTCGGTTTGTCGAAAAAGGACCGGACGGCCGTTTGAATTGGGATAACCTCGACCAGGCTGCGGTTTACCTGGGCCACATGGAAGATACCCTGGGCGGTACTTCTAACGGTGGGGCGGTAACCCACGCCACTGGAGCCAAGGTTTTCGCTGAATCCTTTGGCTTTGAGCAGGATGGCTCTGAAATTACGCCGCTGTCTGGCAATACTGGTAAGACCATTGTTGAAGAGGCCATTGATGCGGGGAAGGTCACTGCGCTAGTGCAGTCGGGCGCTATTTTTGAACCGGGGACAGCGGCCTTTGTCGCTGAAACGGCCGAAATTGAGGTAGATGGTCGTACCATCGTGCCCCGTGGTCAAACCGCCGAGATCGCCCGCCAGGTGATTGAGTCTGGGGTGGACTTCATTCTGGCCGGGGGCGAAGTGACGCTGCTGCCGGTGGGCACCGACGGCTTCCACGGCACTGCTGCAGAATACGATGCGATCGCCAGCGACCCCATCCGTCGCCCCTCCGAAAACCTGATCGAGCTGGCTGAGTCGCTGGGCTACACCGTGGTGTACACCCGCGATGAGCTGTACGCCCTGCTTGAGCAGTCGGCCCTGCCCGAAAAGGTGCTGGGGGTGTTTGCTCCCGTTCACACCTTCAACGATCGCCCCGAAGAGGTGCTGGCCGAGCGGGGTTTGCCCCTCTACCTGGAGACAGCACCCACCATTGCCGAAATGCTGGAGGTGACCCAGCAGCTGATGGAAGCTCACCCCAACTTTGAAAACGGCTCGATCGCGATCGTTGAAGAAGAAGGGACCGACAACTTCGGCAACAACAACAACGCGGCGGGCGTGCTGGAGGGGGTGATTCGCGCTGACGATGCGATCGGCGTGGCCCAAGATTTCCTCAGCCGCTATGAGAACACCCTGATCATCACCGCTGCCGACAGCGATGCCGGTGGTCTGCAGGTGCGCGACCCCGTCGATGCCGGTGAACCCGTCGGCACCGTCAACAACAACCCTACCCTAGAAGACCGTCCGGTCCCTCTGGATGGCGTAGACGGTGTGGGCACCCTGCCCTTTGTGGCGGCCCCCGATGCCAATGGCGATGAATTTCCCTTTGCCGTGGGCTGGGCCGGTACCCCTGACTTCCCCGGCTCGATTGTCTCTAAGGCCGAGGGGCTCAACGCCGACAAGCTGCCCCCCACTGTTGACAACACCGGCATCTACGAGCTGATGTACGAGACCCTGTTCGATGTCGAACTGGAGTCTCGCCTTCCTGACGAAACTAAGGTTGCGCCCGCCCCCACGGCTGAGACCGGCAATGTCATCTTCATTCACCCCGATGGCACCAGCCCTTCCCACTATATGGCGCTGCGCAACATCGACCTCGGCCCCGACGGTCGCCTCAACTGGGACAAGATGAGCAACGCCGGGGTGTACCTGGGCCACATGGAAAACCAGCTCACCGGCACCTCTAACGCCGGGGCCGTCACCCACGCCAACGGGGTCAAGGTGTTCAACGAGTCCTTTGGTCTGGAAGAAGACAACTCCCTGGTGGTACCGGCCTCGGGCAACGTGGGCAAAACCATTCTGGAAGAGGCGATCGACGCGGGCAAAGCCACTGCGCTGATCCAGTCGGGTCAGATGGCTGAGCCGGGCACCGCCGCCTTTGCCGCCGCCACCACCAACCGCGACGGCGACGACATCCGCGCTCGCGACAAGTACGCCGAAATCATCGAGCAGACGATTCGCTCTGGCACCAACGTCATCCTGGGCGGTGGTGAGCTATACATGCTGCCCGTCGGCACCACTGGCTTCCACGTCACCGCCGAAATTGATGCCGCTGAAACTCGCCCCGAGCGTCGCCCTGAGACCAACTTGATTGAACTGGCAGAATCTCTTGGCTACACCGTGGTCTACACCGAAGACCAGATGAATGAGGTTGTCAATGGTGACAACCCTCCCGAAAAGCTGCTGGGTGTCTTTGCCGCCGATGCTACCTTTAACGCTACCACCGAAGAAGAGCTGGGGCTGAATACAGACTCTCCCCTGCCCCTCTATGTTGCGACTGCCCCCACTGTGGCCGAAATGCTGGAGGCTACTCTCAAGCTGGTCTCCGCCGATCCCGATGGTTTCTTTGTGGTGCTGGAAGAAGAGGGTACCGACAACTTTGCCAACAGCAATAATGCCGTTGGCACTATCGAAGCCGTGCGCCGGGCCGATGCCGCCATTGGCGTCGCCATGGACTACGTCGATAACGTTGACCCCAATACCCTGGTGGTCACCGCCGCTGACAGCGATGCGGGCGGTCTGCAGTTGTTCCAGTTTGCCCCTTACACCCGCCCCTCAGGGAACGAGATCTC
This sequence comes from filamentous cyanobacterium CCP3, assembly GCA_003022385.1. Taxonomy (GTDB): domain Bacteria; phylum Cyanobacteriota; class Cyanobacteriia; order Phormidesmidales; family Phormidesmidaceae; genus Nodosilinea. Next base: position 10,974 of record PYGV01000044.1, read on the forward strand.
TGAACCGGCCCTGGGAGATGAGGAACCATCGGTACCCTTTATCTACGCCAACCCCACCACCGAGGCAGGCACTCCCGTCTTTTTGGATGGCCCTACCGGCAGCACAGGCAGCCCAGAGTTCCCCTGGGATTCGTTTGCCGCTATGGACAGCGTCGATGGGCCTATGGGTAATTTTGGGGTGGCCTGGGTCGGTACCCCTGACTTCCCCGGCAGCATCGTGTCTAAGGCCTACGGTCTCAACGCTGACCTGCTGCCCTCCACCCTAGACAACACCTTCATCTACGAGATGATGTACCGCACTCTGTTTGGGGATGAGGCGTTTACACCACCTGTAGCTGAACTGGTTGATCTAACCGGTATCGACAGCGATGTCGCCGTAGATATCACCGTGACCCGCGAGGCGACCTTTGACAACGTGCTGCGGTTCTACGAAACCGATGCCCAGGGGCGAGTCGATGGCCTCATGGCCGGGGATGCTGGCTACGAGGCCGCCGTGGCCGCTAACCTGCTCGACGCCGAGCTGTTTACCGATGACCTGGTCACAAGCACCGTCAACTTGACCCTGCCCGGTGGCACCTACTATGCCCCTGCCCTCCTGGTGGATGGTGACATCAACAACCTGGCGACCATCGGTGAGTCTCGTATTCAGCGCGACGGCAACGTCTGGCGCTTCGAAGACCTGGTTGACAACGATTTCAACGACCTGGTCATCACGATCAACTCGGCTGAGCCTGTTGCGGCCTAGTCCTAGCTGGCTGTGACAGCCTGACGTTTGATGCTTAGCCCTCACTTTCAGTCGAAAGTAAGGGCTTTTTTATTCAGTAGAAAAGAAATTTCGGCAGCCAAGATTAAAGTATCCATAAACTGCCCTTGATTTGTTGGGGATATTCTCAGCATTGGTGTGATCAGGTCATCTCCAAATTCAGAGGAACTACGGAGGCGGTTCCCCTTTGGGGACACTTCGTGAACGCACCGAGGCAGGTAGATCGGATCGGGTGCGATGCTCCCTTGGAGAGGCTGAGCCAACGCCCTTTATGGCGGGGCTGGGAGCATTGCCCCTAGTTTTGCTGCGCCGATTTTTTGCTGCCTGACCAGGTCTCCAACGCTTTGCCAAGTCCCCCAAAACTAGAACCTATGGCTATTCGCTTTGCTACCTACAACGCCTCCCTCAACCGCGCCGCCGAGGGAGCGTTGATTACTGATCTATCGACGCCAGATAATGCTCAGGCCCAGGCGATCGCAGAAATTATCCAGCGCACCAGTCCCGACGTTGTTTTAATCAACGAGTTTGACTACGACGCCGCCGGAAATGCCGCCGCCCTTTTTCAGCAGAACTACCTATCGGTGTCTCAAAACGGCGTTGCCCCGGTCGAGTACCCCTACGTCTACGCCGCCCCCTCCAATACCGGCGTGCCCTCCGGCCTCGACCTCAACAATGACGGCACCGTAGGCGGCCCCGACGACGCCTACGGTTTTGGCTTTTTCCCTGGTCAGTTTGCCTTCGTCATCTACTCGAAGTACCCCATTGTCGAAGACCAGATTCGCACCTTTCAGGAATTCCTCTGGGCTGACATGCCCAGCGCGCTGCTGCCCGCCGATCCTGAAGATGCCGACGGCAATGGCGATACCGCTAGCTGGTTCACCCCCGAAGAGCTGGCCGAGGTGCGCCTTTCCTCTAAAAACCACGTCGATCTGCCCGTCGAGGTCAACGGCGAAATTATTCACCTGCTCGCCAGCCACCCGACGCCGCCTGTGTTCGACGGCCCCGAAGACCGCAACGGTCGCCGCAACTACGACGAAATCCGGTTTTGGGCAGACTACATCGAAGGTGCCGACTACATCTACGATGACGAGGGCAATTTTGGGGGCTTAGCGCCTGGTGCCAAGTTCGTCATCATGGGCGATCAAAACTCCGACCCCTTCGACGGCGACAGCATTCCCGGCGCGGCCCAGCTGCTGCTTGAAAATCCGCTGGTGAATACATCGGTGACCCCCAGCAGCGCAGGCGGTGTAGATGCGGCGGAGCGCCAGAGGGGCGTCAACGCAGACCAGCTTGGCAATCCCGCCTTTGACACCGCCGACTTCGGGTTTAACCCGGCCGATCCAACCACCGATATTGCCCCCGGCAACCTGCGCGTGGACTATGTTCTGCCCTCCGACAACCTGGAGATTGTGGACGCTCAAGTCTTCTGGCAGCCCAGCGACGACCCGCTGTTTCCGCTGGCCGAATTTCCCACCTCTGACCACCGTCTGGTCTACGTCGATGTGGAACTAGACGGTGCCCTGCCCGAGCAGCGCCGCACCCGTGTTTCTGGCATCGAGTTTCTGGGCGAAGTTACCTTCCCCACCGGGCTTGCCGTTGGGGGCACAGAATTTGGCGGCATCTCGGGTCTGGCCTACAACCCCGGTCAGGGCGTGTATTATGCCCTATCGGACGATCGCAGCCAGATCAACCCGGCTCGCTTCTACACCCTGGATATCGACCTCAGCGACGGCTCGCTGGATGAAGGCGACGTCGAAATCCTGAGCGTCACGACGCTGCTCGACCAGGACGGCAATCCCTTTGGAGCAGCCAGTCTCGACCCCGAAGGCATTGCCTTCGACAGCATCGGCACGCTGTTTATCGCTTCTGAAGGAGATGCCACCGCGGGCATTTCGCCTTTTGTCAACGAATTTTCGCTGACGGGGGAGTTCATTCGCAGCTTGCCAGTAGATGACAAATTCTTACCCACCGCCGATCAGAGCAGCGGCATTCGCAACAACCTGGCCTTTGAGAGTCTGACCCTTTCCCCCAGCCAGCAGTTTCTCTATACAGCAACCGAAAATGCGCTGTATCAGGATGGCCCCGCCGCCAGCCTGGAGGAGGGCAGCCTGGCGCGGGTGGTTCAGTACGACCTGACCACGGGTATAGCCATCAAAGAGTTTGTGTACGAAACCGATGCGGTAGCGGCTGAGCCAGTTCCAGCTGATGGGTTCAGCACCAACGGGCTGGTTGAACTGCTGGCCCTAGACAACACTGGTACGCTGCTGTCGCTGGAGCGATCCTTCTCGACTGGCGTTGGCAATACCCTCAGGTTATACGAGGTGCTAACCCAGCTCACCACCGATATTCAGAGCTTTGATGGGCTGATTGCGCCCGCAGACACACCCTTCGACACGGAGCCAGGCGAGCCCTTCGGTGTCGATGCCATGGCTGAAAAAGAGCTGCTGCTGGACTTCAGCGACCTGGAGCTGACCCTGGACAATGGCGAAGCTCTGGCGCTGGGGCCGGTGCTGCCCGATGGTCGCCAGGTGCTGCTGGTCGCCAGCGACAACAACTTCAGCACCACCCAGTTCACCCAGTTTTTGGCCTTTGCCATCGATACCCAAACTGTACCGGCGGTGCCCGCCACCCTGGAAACGCCGCCAGAAATTCGCTTTGGCGATCCGGCCAGCCCCGACCCGACCCAGGAGTCTGATCCCGATGACCCAGCTATCTACGTTCACCCCACCGACCCGGCCCACAGTTTTGCCATTATGACGCTGAAGAATACGGGGCTAAAGGTGTACGACCTGGCGGGCAATCAACTGCAGGAAATCAACCCCGAGGGCGTGCGCTACAACAACGTCGATATCATCTACGGCTTTGATCTGGGGGGTGAAACGGTGGATCTGGCGGTGGTCAGCGATCGCGGCAACGATACCCTGTCGATCTTTCGCATTGACCCCGACAATCGCCAGCTCACCGACATCACCGCAGCGGAACTGGCGGATCCGGCCTTCTCTATCTTTGGCGTCGACGACGGCGAACAAACTGCCTACGGGTTGGCCACCTACACCAGCATTCAAGACGGCAGTCAGTACGTATTCACCACCCAGCGAGATGGGGCGCAGGTGGCCCAGCTGAGGCTGACCGACGCGGGCAACGGCACCGTTGCCGCCGCAGTGATTCGCACCCTGCCCTTTGATGTTCCCGCTGATGCCGACCCTGAAGACTTCCAGTCGGAGGGAATTGTGATCGATCGCGAAACGGGGGTGGGCTACGTAGCGCTCGAAGGCGAAGTCGGCATTCTCAAGTTCGATGCCGAACCTGAGGGCGACGACACCTACACCGTTGTCGCTAGTATCGATGAGCCCTACCTGCGCCCCGACATTGAAGGCTTAACCATCTACTACGGCGCTAACGGCAGCGGCTATCTGCTGGCGTCGAGCCAGGGCGATAGCACCTTTGCGGTGTTCGACCGCCAGAGCAATGCCTACCTGGGCAGCTTTGCGATCGGCAACGCCAATGGCGTCGATGCGGTCGAAGAGTCTGATGGAGCCGACATCATCAACGTGCCCCTCGGCGATGCCTTCCCCAACGGCCTGCTGATCGTGCAGGATGGCTCCAACGAGCCTGGCGTGGTCTTTCAGGACTTAGAAGATGGCGAAATTCAAAACTTCAGCGCCAACTTTAAGTACATCGACTGGGCAGATGTAGTCGCTAACTTTGACGGTGACCTGAGCATCGACACTACGAGCTACAACCCTCGCGGTGCCGCCGATACCGACACCCTGCCTAATGGCGTAGCCAGCGGCGATGTTAGCCAAGATTCCGTCGTGCTCTGGACACGCAGCACCGCTCTTGGTGCCGTGACGTTTGAATACTCCACTGATGCAGATTTCTCCAGCATCGCGGGCACGGTTACCGCTATTGTGACTGATGGCGATGTTCCCGTCAAAGTTGACGTAGATGGTCTAGACGCAGGCACCGAATATTTCTTTCGCGTTATTGATGCCGCCGGAAATTCCAAAACAGGACGCTTTTTGACGGCGGCTGAGCAGGGGGAATTCAACGGTTTCACCTTTGGCATCGCGGGGGACTGGCAGCAGGCCCCGCCTTACCCCATCCTCAGTTCTGCGGCGGAGCGTGACTTGGATGTGTTCGTTAAGCTCGGTGACACTATCTATGCAGACAGCGAGACACCAGCGCTACCCGGCGTGACCCAGGCCCGTACCCTAGAAGAGTTTCGCATCAAACATAGCGAGATCCTGAGTCCTCGCTTTGGCCTCAGTGCCACCGCTGACCTCCAGGCCACCACCTCAATTATCGCCACCATCGACGACCACGAAGTTGTTGATAATTTTGCAGGCGGTGCGGCCCCCGGCGAATCGCCCGACGCCCCCGATATCGGCTCGTCTCCCGATCCGCTGTTTACCGATGATGTCGAGTTTGTCAACGACACCCAGGCCTACGAAGACGCCCTCCAGGCCTACCAGGAGTATCAGCCGATTCGGGACGAGTTCTATGGTGAAACAGGGGACGATCGCACCGCTGGCGAGCGGCAGCTCTACCGGGCTCAGTCCTTTGGTAGCGATGCCTCAATTTTTGTCACCGACAGCCGCTCCTTCCGCGACGCCCAGCTGGAGCCCGCTAACATCGCCGATCCGACAGCATTTTTGGTGCAGACCTTTGACCCCAGCCGCACCCTGCTCGGTCGCGCCCAGCTCGACCTGCTCAAGGCCGACCTGCTAGACGCTCAGGAAAACGGCACCACCTGGAAATTTGTAGTGATTCCAGAACCGATCCAAAACTTTGGCGTCGCCAATGCCGAAGACCGCTTTGAGGGCTATGCCGCCGAGCGCACCGAACTGCTGAGCTTTATCGACCAGAACGCCATCGACAACGTGGTGTTCATGGCGGGCGATTTCCACGGCACCATCGTCAATAATCTCACCTACCAGCTTGGCCCTGGCCAGGAGCAGATTGCGACCAACGCCTTCGAGATTGTGACCGGCCCGGTTGCCTTCTTTGACGGACGCTTTGGGCCGAATGTGATTGACATTGCCTCGGGCTTTGGGCTGATCACGCCTGAGCAGCGGGCCTTCTACGATGCCCTGCCGGTCAACCCCGACCTCGATGATATCCCCAATGACAAGGATGACTTTCTGGAGCAAATTCTGGTCGCTCAGACGGAGCTGCTAGGCTACGACCCGGTTGGTTTGGATAATAATTTGGCGATCGCAGACGGGCTAGTCAACGCCACCCTGCTGCAAGGCGACTACGTCTCAGCACACACCTTCAGCTGGACCGAGCTAGATGTTGACGCTGAAACCCAAAAACTAACCGTTACCACCTACGGTATCGATGCCTATAGCGAGGCTGACCTGCTGGCCAATCCCCAGGCGGTGCTCGACTTAACGCCTAGAATCGTCAGCCAGTTTGAGGTGCTGCCCACCCTGGATCGGCCCGCTCCCCTGACAGAACTGGTTGACCTGACTGGCTTTGACGGCGACGTGGCCCTCAACGTTACCGTCTCGCGCGAGGCGGCCTTTGATAACGTGCTGAGGTTCTACGCAACCGATGCCCAGGGGCGGGTGGATGGCTTGATGGTCGGGGACGCGGGGTACGAAGCGGCTGTCGTCGCCAACCTGCTCGATGCCGAGCTGTTTGCCGACAACCTGGCAACCACTACGGTCAACCTCACCCTGCCCGGCGGCACCTACTACGCCCCTGTGCTGCTGGTGGATAGCGAAACGAGTAACTTAGCGACTATCGGTGAGTCTCAAATTCAGCGCGATGGCAATGTCTGGCGCTTTGAAGATCTGTTTGATAACGACTTCAACGACCTGGTCATCACGCTCAACTCGGCTGAGCCCGCTGCGGCGTAAGGGTGAGTCGTCCATAACAAAAGCCCCTGTCCTCGCGCGAGGACAGGGGCTTTTAGCTGACACTGCTCCTACCGGCAATACAGCGTATCCCTAGTCTTGCGCCCCGTAACCGGATTGGTGCCCTTGGCTACGGTGCAGAGCATTTTGTTGACCTTGGGGTCGAGCAGCACGTCGGTAAAGTCGGCCCCGTCAATAGTGGCTTCGCGAAAGTCGGTGTCAAAGGCGTAGGCCCCTTCGAGAATGGCGTTGGTGAGGTTGGCCTGGTAAAAGCGGGCGCCATCCAGCGTGGCTCCGGTCATGTCGGCCCCTTCCATGTTGGCGCGGGCCAGGGTGGTGTCAAATAGGCGGACGCCGCGCAGGTTGGTGTGGCTCATGTCGGCATCGGCCATATCGGCGCGGGTGTAGTCGTTGCCGCGCAAATCCTGGTTAGACCAGTCGCTCATTCTCAGGTTTTGGCGATCGTAGCTGGTAGCCGCAGCCGGGCTGACCCAGCTCAGGCACAGGGTGAGCACCACTAGCGTGGCTACCAACATCCGACACAGGCTGGATCGACTAACCATGGCTCCTAATTTGCTCAAATCCTACATGTTTGAGTTTACAGGTTGAGCCGAGCCAAACCCAAGCTTCTGGCGAGAGGTATTCAAGGCCAGGCCGAACTGAATTGTCTGGAATATGGCCGCCGCCTCTGTAGTTATGGATGGGTTGTGGATGCCTGCCTGCGATCGCAGGTCTGCCACGTCCCCCCTTCGCCCCAGGAGAGCCTATGTCCACCGACTACGTTTTGTTTGTGCACGGCGTCAAGCATCGCCGGGCCGACGAGTTTACCCGCACGGTTCAGGCGCTACTGCAACAGGTTGAGCGGGCCAGAGGCGTCAACGGGCGCACCATTAAGCCTATTGTTGTGTTCTGGGGCGACCTGAACGTGCAGCCCCAGGCGACCCTGCGTCAGGGTCTAGAGGCCTCGCCGCAGTGGCGCAAGCTGTGGATGACTGACTTCCGCCTCAGCGAAGTACTTGAGTTTGCGGGGGATGCGGCGCTGTATCTAAGCCGCCACGTGGGGGCTCAGGTGGTACAGCGGTTTCAGCAGATGGCTCTGCCGGTGTTGCAATCGGCCCAGCCCAGCGACCGGCTCCACATTGTCACCCACAGCCTGGGCAGCGTCATTCTCTTTGACCTGCTGTTTGCCGCTCGCTGGGACGACCCCAAGCTGGATAGCGACGCCAGCACCCGCCAGACTCGTGGAATTGTCAGGCAGCTCCGCGAAGCGTTTTTTGGCCTGGGCCAACGGCCTGGGGAGGGCGTCTCCATCGCCAGCGTTCACACCCTGGGCTCGCCCATCGCCCTGTTTAGTCTGCTGTCGGTAACGGGCGAGAGCACCCACGACTTGACCAAAGATTTGCGATCGCTGCTGCAAACCCTCTACCACCAGCGCGGCAAAAAATCGCTGCCCTGGTACAACTACATGCACCCTGGCGACCCGATCGCCTACCCCCTGCAAGGGCTGATGCCCCGGCTGATAGGCAATGCTCAGCTCTACGTGCACCTGCGGGATGTGATCACCGAGCATCGCGGGCTGCCGATTACCGTGGGGCGGCTGCCGCTGCTCTGGGGCAGCGATGCCCACAGCAGCTACTGGAAAAGCGACACCGTGGTCAAAACCCTGGCCGAGACGCTGCGGTAGGTTTAGCCACCGTGGTCCTACCCGTAGGACTCACTCTGGGTTCAAAACAGGCGACTGAAATCGCTTGTTCTAGGCAGCTTAAGCTTAAAAATGTCGGTCAGCACTGTTTCTAGCTCGGCGGCATCGGTAATGTGGCGCTTCTCAGTGGTTCCCGCCAGAAAGTGAGTGGCCAGTTCGGTATTTCGCAGCCCGTAACGACACTCGCGCTCAACCCGAGCCGCGATCAGGTTGTTGACGAACAGCGAGTTGGGATGGGTCGAAACATGCCAGTTGCTGACCTCGTAGTCGCAGGGATGCTGAGCCTGTAAATCGAACTGGTACAGGGGTTTCCAGTCTCCGGCAATCTGCGCCTGGAGAATCCAGAATTCCTCGGACTGAATCAGGCGAAAGGGCTCGTGGGACGTCTCCTGCACCAGGTCGGGAACCAGGCGCAGCGGGGCGGTTAGGGTCAGCCCCCCAAAGCCAACATCGGCCATATAGGCCTGGCCCTCAATCTCTACCCGCAGCACCATGTGAGTACGGGGGGTGAGGGTATCGGGTGGCAGGTTCCACAGCACCCGCGCCCCCAGTCCCGTCACCGAAAACCCCAGGGTGGTAAGCACCGATCGCAGCAGCCCGTTTTGCTCAAAACAGTAGCCGCCGCGCCCTCCGTAGACCAGCTTTTGCACCAGCGAGGGCAAGTCTAGCTCCACCGGCTGGCCCAAAAACGAGCTGAGGTTTTCGAAAGCGATCGCCTGGGGATGGCGCAGGTGAATGCCTTGCAGTGTGGCCAGGGTGGGGGCGCGTTCCCCGTCATAGCCAATGCGTTGAAAATAGGCCTCTAGATCAGCCGCATCGAGGGTAGGAGCCGGTGACATAGGTGAGTTCAGACATGAATTAATCTACAGGATTCATTATGAGATGAGTCTAGGTTCTATAGCCGCTGGATAATCCTGACGGAAAAGCCAGATTTGCCGCTGGGGCCATGTCGCTAACCCCAGTCATTGCGTCGCGCCCGGTTTCGGTGTTGAATCGTTCTGTTAGCGTCCTTTTATAATGGGCATTTTGCGCCCTTGCCATGAGCGTCGTTCTCTACAACACCCTGAGCCGCCACAAAGAACCCCTCGAAACCCTGGAGCCGGGGCGGGTGAAAATGTACTGCTGCGGCGTTACGGTGTACGACTACTCGCACCTGGGCCACGCCCGCAGCTCAATTGTTTGGGATACGGTGCGGCGCTACCTGATGTGGCGGGGCTACACCGTCCACTACGTGCAAAATTTCACCGACATTGACGACAAAATTCTCAACCGGGCCAAGACTGAGAAGTCCTCGATGCAGACCGTGGCCGAGCGCTACACCCAGGCGTATCTCGAAGACATGGTTCGACTCAACGTGTTGGAGGCCGACGAGTACACCTACGCCACCAAAACCCTGGACGGCATTCAACGATTGATTGGTGAGCTGGAGCAAAAGGGCTACGCTTACCCCGCCAATGGGGATGTCTACTATTCGGTGCGTAAGTTCGACGGCTACGGCAAGCTCTCGGGTCGCAAGCTGGACGATATGGAGGCCGGGGCCAGTGGTCGAGTGGCAGCGGAGGACTCCATCAAGCAAGACCCCTTCGACTTTGCCCTGTGGAAGGGAGCTAAGGAAGGTGAACCCTTCTGGGAATCGCCCTGGGGGCCGGGGCGACCGGGGTGGCACATCGAGTGCTCGGCCATGATCCGCGACTATCTTGGCGACACCATCGACATCCACGTCGGCGGCAGCGATTTGGTCTTTCCCCACCACGAGAACGAGATTGCCCAGTCGGAGGCGGCCACTGGCCACCCCCTCTCCCGCTACTGGATGCACAACGGTATGGTGAATGTGGGCGGCGAGAAGATGTCGAAATCGCTGGGCAACTTCACCACCATTCGGGATTTGCTGGACGCACCCAACGCCCCCGACCCGATGGCGGTGCGATTGTTTTTGCTCCAGGGCAGCTACCGCAAACCCGTAGACTTTACCGACGAGGCGATCGCCGCCGCCCAGACCAGCTGGGGCACGCTCAAAGAGGGCCTGCGGTTTGGCCATCAGTACGGAGCCAAGCTGGGCTGGGCCGATGGGTCAGATGCGGCCTTTGGTGACCCGGCAGCGATGCGGATCGATCGCGACAGCGCCCCGGTTCAAGCCTTCCAAACTGCCATGGATGATGACTTCAACACCGCTGGCGGGTTGGCGGTGCTGTTTGAGCTGGCTAAAGACCTGCGCCGGGCGGGCAACCTGATTACCCATACGGGCAACGCCGATACCGACAGCGCCACCCTGCGCCAGCAGTGGCAAACCCTGGTCTGCCTGGCCCAGGTTCTCGGATTAGAAGCTCAGCCGGAGGCCGCAACCTCCACTGAGGGCGGGCTGTCGGATGGCGAGATTGAATCGCTGCTGACCCAGCGGCGCGAGGCTCGGGCCGCGAAGGATTTTGCGGAGGGCGATCGCATCCGCGACCTGCTCCAGTCCGAAGGCATTACCCTGATTGACAAGCCCGGTGGCGTCACCGAGTGGCATCGTTAACCCTGGCTATGAATTGGAGATAGTGAACCATCCGAGCAAAATGCCAAAATAGTAACGATGCCCAGAAAAATTCGTGAGTTGAAAGCTCAAATTGCGAGGGAAGGGTTTGTTTACTTGCCCAAACGTGGGAAGGGTAGTCACGAACGTTGGCGACATCCCTTACTTGAAAAGACGCTCACAATATCGGGTAAGGACGGTGACGACGTGCCGCTTTATTTAGAAAAACAATTGATGATGCTGATGACTCAGTTGAGAAAGCTAAGAGACGAGGAAAGTTCATGAATCGATACAGCATGGTTGTTCAATGGTCTGATGAAGATCAGCTTTTCTTGGTTACGATTCCAGAGTTTTCCGATCGCGTCCTTATGCCTTGCACCCATGGAAAAACCCGTGAGGAGGCAATTCATAACGGTGAAGACGTGATTGAAATGTATTTGGAAGCATGGAGTTCCGAAGGTGAAACCATCCCTGAACCTAGAACCCTTCAAATTGCCTGAGGGAACGTGATTGCACTAACGTTATATGCGCTATGGCTTTAACAGCCCTCAATTGATTTAGGGGCATAATCTAGGGCAACCACTGTCGCCCTAGGGCTATAAAGAATTCGCGGTGTTGGCGGAAGAGAGTGTAGCCGTAGACCGCAAATATTCCTAGTAGGCAGAGGTGGGCGATCGCGCTGTAGGTGCCAATAATATCCCCCGGTGTCCAGCCGTGAACGTTGATCAGCTGGTTCATATCGCCGTGGTCGGCCTCGCCCCACAGGCTGCCAAAGGGAATGGCGGCCTTGCCCCGAGGCACCTGCTGCCACAGCCACACCTGGCCCCAAAAGCAAAAGGCTGCTCCCAGCACCGCCGGAAAACGGTAAAAATCCCACCGAAAATAGTTGGGCAGCGGAAAGTAAAAGCTCACCATCAGCAGGGCCGACAGGTAAATTTCGCCGCCCACGCCGCCAAAGGAGAGCAGCATGTCAAAGGTGTCGGCAGGCAGCAGCCAGGTCATCACAAACTGCACGATCGCCAGCGCGATCGCCAGCCCCATGGGCCAGCGCTTCTGTTCTCGCCGCCCCGCCCAGTAGAGCAGGCCTAGCAAAACGAGAATGCCGAGGTAGACAAACAGCGATCGCCTTGGGTCCACACTTGTCCACCCGATCGGTAGGGGAATCGCTCGCCGCCCCGCCAGCCAGGCCACGGTGGCGTGGCCAAACTCATGAATCCAAATCTTGATGCCCCAGAGCAGCGCGTTAACAATGGGCAGGGCATTCATGACCATGCCCGCCAGCAGCAGCGCCGGAAAAATCAGCCCGTTGCTATAGCGGTTGTCGAAAGCCAGAATGTCGGTGTCGTCTGGGGCATTGGGTTGAGCGGGGCCGAGCGGGGTGGATGGTCGCGATCGCTTAACCGAACCAGACCTGGAGACGGTAGCTATATCCGCCATAGCCAGATCTGAAGTGGCGACCTCGTCAGTCTGCGGCTGTTCCAGATAGGTTTTGAGGGTGGTGAAGGCCCACTTGAGCGGTTCGATGGCGGCGCGATCGCCCTTTCTCAGCAGCTCTGCCCGCCGCTTAAAGTACACCGCTTCTACGTGAGCCAGGGGTTCCCCCAGAGCCAGCCCCAGTTCTTCGTAGGCGCGGGCGATCGCCACTGGGGCAGGCTCTAGCTCAGGCAGACCGCTGGGGTTTAGGGGCTCTCCCTGGGGCGGAGCAGCCGTTGGGGTATCGAGGGGCAGGGAGACTGCTTCGGCATCGGCTGAGGGCAGCGACAGTAGGGCAACTTCTTCGTGCCAGGCGGGCTGGGCAAAGCCGGTCTGTTCGCCGTAGAGGTTGAGAATGCCGATAGTCGGGGGCTGAATCCGGTCGATGGCGCGGCGGGCGTAGGCCACCATTGGCCCCTGGGGCGGCACTGTATTATTGCCCGTAAACCAAAGCGAGAGGCAGTAGCTCTCGCGATCGGCCCGTACCGCAATGCCCTGGGCCTTGAGCGAACTCGACAGCAGGGCGGCGATCGCCGCCGCATCCCCATCCTTAGCCCGCTCCAGTAGCGAAGGTGACTTCATCGGCTGTTTAGCCCCAGCGCGTTACGGTATCAGGATACCCAGCCAGGGCCGTAGGCATAGCCGCGATTGGCAGCGAGACAAAGCGTTGTGATCGCTACAAGTTGGCGATCGCGGCTTCAGGAGCAGCTTCTTTACCATTGGTGTCAGCACCTAGGCTGCCATCGTCAACCATCTGACTGGTGCGAATCGCCCGCTCCAGCAGCAGGTTCAGCGCGGTGCGTACGGCAATGATAATCACCAGCCGGGCAATGTCTTCCCACTGGCTCGACAGCATGGTTTTGAGAATGCTGGCCCCCACCAAAAAACTCAGCCCCAGCGAGAAGGAATACCCCATCGCCAACCGGCTGCGCTGAAAGGCGGCAGTCGTTTGGGGTTTGAAGAGTGAAGAGCGCAGGAAGATCAGCAGACCGCGAATGATGCCCACCGAGATCACAAAGATCGCCAGCAGCTGGCAAGTGCTGATCAAAATTGCGCTCAGGGCCCACACCAGGTCGGCCAGATTGGTGCCAAGGAGTTGAATATCCATAGGTTTAATTTTAGAGGCATTTTCCCCAGCGCTTCAAAGTTGCGCCAGCTCGTTGACCTCCCGAAGCCAAGATAAGATTGCCCTAGACACGTTCACGCTAGAGGAATTGCGATTGAGTGCAAATGTCTTTTCGGGTGGGCTGGTGGTCGCAGGCGATCGCAGCGGCGTAGGCAAAACCACCGTCACCCTGGCCCTGCTGGCCGCCCTGGCGCAAAAATCCTCCCGGGTGCAGTCGTTTAAGGTAGGGCCAGACTACATCGACCCCATGTTTCACCGCCAGGCTACAGGGCGGCCCTGCTACAACCTCGACCCCATTCTCACCTCAGAAACCTACGTACAGCACTGCTTTGCCCACCGCTGCCACGATGCCGAGTTTGCCCTAGTGGAAGGTGTGATGGGCCTGTTTGACGGGGCGTCTGGACTGTCGGATGTAGCCAGCACTGCCCACGTGGCCCGCCTGCTAAACCTTCCCGTGCTGCTGGTGGTCGATTGCAGTCGCCTGTCGCGATCGGTGCTGGCGATCGTCCACGGCTACCGTACCCTCGACCCTCGAGTTCACATCGCCGGGGTGGTGCTGAACCGGGTGGGCAGCGATCGCCACCTCGACCTCCTCACCGAGGCCCTGTCCAGCCTGGATATCCCTATTCTGGGAGTATTGCGCCGACAGGATGCGATCGCCCTGCCCGATCGCCACCTCGGCCTCATCCCCACCGCCGAACTGCCCCAACTCCCCGAAGTCCTCGATCGCCTCGCCCACCTAGGCCACACCAGCTTCAACTGGAA
>PYGV01000267.1 GCA_003022385.1 filamentous cyanobacterium CCP3
CTGGCCCCGCTGTTCTATGCTCTGGTTGGGGCCTTTTCGCCCCTGGGCGGCGTGCCCGTGGCCCTGGCCTACAAAGCCGCCAGCACCCTCGACTCGATGGTGGGCTACCGAGAAGCGCCCTACACCCATCTGGGCTGGTTTAGCGCCCGGCTTGAAGACCGTCTCACCTGGTTGCCCTGTCGCCTGGCGGTGCTCACCGTGGCGCTGCTGTCGGGACGCCCCCGCCATGTACTGCGCCTCTGCCGCCGCGATGCCCCCGCCGACCCCAGCCCCAACGCGGGCTGGAGCGAGTGCGCCTACGCCGCCGCCCTGGGGGTGCAGTTGGGCGGCCAAAACGTCTATCGAGGGCAGCTGAAGGAGAAGCCGCTGCTGGGGGATGCCACGGTGCCGATTACGGGCGATCGCATCGATCAAGCCCTGGCCCTGACCCGCCGTGCCTTTCTGCTGTGGATGGGTTTGGGTGTAACCGTCCTGGCAGGCCTAGGGATGCTCGGCCAGGGGTGAGGGCGGCTCCCCCGTGCAGCCATGGCCCTGGGATGAAGCCACAAAAAAAGGCCAGGGTTGCCCTGACCTCTGATTAAAGGAACATCATTCCATGCCAAGGCTAGTATTCCCGAACGGGCCTGCTGACCAACGGCAGGGGCGATCGCGGTCGGCCATTCATCCACAACTTCCCCAAACCGTTGAGCTTTGGCTGGGTGAGCTTTAGCCAACAGACCTTTAGCAACATCAGTCGCGGCTCGAAAGACGCTGACAGAGTGCCGTGACTAGCCCTTTGGATCTACGGTGCCAGTGTGCTCAAAGCCCAGCTCAATCAGCCTGTCTACCAGTTCCGCAAAGCTGACGCCGCTGGCCTCCCACATCATCGGGTACATGCTGGTGGCGGTGAACCCCGGCAGCGTGTTGATTTCGTTGATTAGCACCTCCCCCGTGGCTTCAACGTAGAAAAAGTCCACCCGCGCAATACCGGCGGCATCCACCGCTTGAAACGCTGTCACCGCCATGGTTTGAATGCGCTGGGCCACCTCCTCGGGCACCTGGGCTGGAATGGTGTGCTGCGACTGACCGCTGGTGTATTTGGTGTCGTAGTCGTAGAAGTCGCTCTGAAAGGTGATTTCGCCGGGCACCGAGGCTCTGGGACTGCCGTTGCCCAAAATGGCGCACTCGACCTCACGGGCTGTCACCCCGGTTTCGACGATGATGCGGCGATCGTAGCTGGCGGCGCTGTCCAGGGCGGCTTCGAGTTCTTTGCGCGTGGTGGCCTTGGCAATGCCCACCGACGAGCCCAGGTTGGCGGGTTTGACAAAGCAGGGGTAGCCCAGCTCGGCTTCAATGCGATCGCACAGCTTGGGAAAAATGCAGGGGTTCGACCACACCTCATCGCGGCTCACCGCCAGGTACTTGACCTGGGGCAGCCCGGCCTGGGCAAAGGCCATTTTCATTGCAATCTTGTCCATGCCCACCGCTGACCCCAGCACGCCAGACCCCACAAAGGGCTGCTGCATGAGGGTAAAGAGCCCCTGCACGGTGCCGTCTTCGCCGTTGGGGCCGTGCAGCACCGGAAACCAGATGTCGATCGCATCGACCTGCTCAAACTGGGGCAGCCGCAGTCGGGGCGTAGCCGTTGAAGAAGTCGTTGAAGCAGCATTCTGGGGCGGTACGCCAGCGGCCAAAACCGCTGCCGCCTCGGGGCCGGCCTGCCAGACGCCGTCTTTGCCAATGTAGACCGGCAGCACGCGGTACTTGGCCATGTTGGTGCCGCTGGCCAGGGCACGGGCGATCGCCTGCGCCGATCGAATCGATACCTCGTGCTCGCCGGAACAGCCGCCAAACACCAGCCCTACCGTTACCGTCGCCCCCATCGCTGTCGCCATAAACTTTTTGCCTTCGCGCCAATTGCGGATAGGGTATCACAGGAGCGATCGCGCTCTGCAAAAGTCAAGCACAGGCAAAAAAAAGCCCTGAGATCCCTCCAGGTATCTCAGGGCTTAACAATCAGGGTGCATCTACCTTTCCTTACTACGTAGGTAGCCAAACCCATCCGGATAGTTGGCCAACGTTTTTTGTCTGTCGTCGGTAGTTTAAGCCGTTGCACCAGGCCCAGAATTGGCTGGAACACTGAGCTCTAGCAGGTTGCCGTCAGGGTCGCGCAGGTAGATCGAAACCAGCGGCCCGGTTGCCCCAGTACGCGGCACCGGCCCCGCCTCAATGGGTACCCCCAGCGCCTCCAGGTGGGCTACAGCCCTCGCCAAAGGAGGCACGATCAAAAAACACAGATCCGCTGAACCCGCCCCAGGCGACTGGGCATGGGGGGCAAACGGGCTCTCGGCCGGGTGCAGGTTGATTTTTTGCTGCCCGTAGCGCAGCGCCACGCGCCCGGCCCCGAAGGTCACCACCTCCATACCCAGCACCGCCTGGTAAAACTCACAGGTGCGCACCAGATCGGCAACAGTCAGCACGAGATGGTCAAGGGCAAGGACTTGAATCACGGCACAGGGACAGAATCTGGGCGGGCGAAGCTGAGGGCAGGGCGAACTCAAACCCTCAGCGGCTCTTGCTGGGTTTTGCTGTGACCCACTGGCCGCCCTCTAATTGGCCAGAATTAATCTGGCCAGCTTTAATCTCCATCATATTTAAATGGGGCGGGGCTGCGGTCAATCGTTCATCACAGTGCATAATGCCATTGATACTAAGGTGTGGCAGAGTGAGCGGTGAAGTACTTTTTTCTTTCTGACGGTTGGACAACGGGCCGGGTGTGGGAGTTTGGCGGCCTGTGGAACGAGCTGGGCTGGCAGCGCAAGCCCCACATGGTTCGGCTCAACCTGTCGATTCAAGAGCAGGGCGAAACTCTCTGGCTGTACCAGGTGGAAGAAACGGTGCTGATGGTTGAGGTAAAGCCCGAAGGCACCACCAGCGAACCGATTGGGCAGGTGGTGCTGAAGCGTTTAATTACCGCTGAGCAGGTGATCGAGCGGCTCTGCACCACCGCAGAGGCTCTGCCCAAACCAGACATTTATCCCAAGCCAGACTTGCAGTAGGTAGGCGATCATCCAGAGGTAGGGCCAAGGGTAGGGCCAGAGATAGAGCCAGTCACCGCCCTAGGTGAGGATTGCTAAACTCTGGTTCAACCTGGTGCCCCAATCCTCCTAGACTAAGAGTGGCAGGGCGCACGGCCTGGGGCTGTCACAGGGCGCCTGAGGCCAATCGCACAGTAAAGGTTCGCACACTACAGTTACACACGAGGACATAGGGCGTTGGCGGTTTTAGCAATTGTGCTGCTGGCGGCAGCTTACCTTCTGGGGTCAATTCCAACGGGCTATCTGGTGGCCCGCTGGGTGAAAGGTATTGATATTCGAGAGTATGGTTCGGGGGGCACGGGTGCCACCAACGTGCTGAGAACGGTGGGCAAAGGGGCCGCGATCGCGGTTCTCGTCATCGACCTGCTGAAGGGGCTGCTGGCGGTGCGGCTGGCGATCGCGCTCTGGCCTGAGATCTCAGCCCTGGCGGCGCCTGGGGCCTTAGCAGCCCAGTGGCAGCCCTGGATTACCATGCTGGCTGGGCTGTTCGCCCTGGTGGGCCACAGCAAATCGGTGTGGATTAACTTTACCGGCGGCAAATCGGCGGCCTCGGGGCTGGGCGTTCTGCTCGGGCTGGCCTGGCCCGTGGCTCTGGGCGCAGCGATCGCCTTTGGCCTTATCCTGGCCCTCAGCCGTATTGTCTCGCTGGGATCAATTGCGGCTGCGATCGCCGCTGCTGTGCTCATGGTCGTTACCGGCCAGCCGCTGCCCTACATCGTACTGGGCACACTGGGGGCAACCTACGTCATTTTGCGCCACCGGAGCAACATCGATCGCCTGCTGGCCGGTACCGAACCCCGCCTGGGGCAGCAAACCTCTAACCACGGCAGCTAGAACCCCTTCAATAAATAAACCCAGGGCCGCAGCCCTGGGCTTTGTCAGGAGTCGAGACTTTGGCCAGACTGGGGAGACGGGTAGATTGCAGCCGCACCTCCCTGTCGGCAATGCCTAGAGGGCGAGGTCAGGGGGCAGAATGACCTGATCGATGCCGTGGATGATCCCGTTGCTGGCCTGAATGTCGGGCTCAACTACCATGGCTTCGTTGACCATAATATCGCCAGTGGTCTCATCCACCTCGAGCATTAGAGGAGTACCGGCGGCGGTGGGCACTTCACCAGAGGTGGCGTCAGCCGCCGCGACTTCTTCCTGCACCACATGGTAGGTCAGCACCTGACGCAGCAGATCCTGATTTTCGGGCAGCAGCAGCTCGTCAAGAGTGCCTTCGGGCAGCGCTTCAAAAGCTTCGTTGGTCGGCGCAAACACCGTAATTGGGCCGCTGGCAGCCAGCGCTTCGGTCAAATCCGCAGCCTCAATGGCCTGGGCCAGGGTGCTAAATTCTTCGGAACTGGCAGCCAGGTCGGCCACGGTGTCTCCGCCAGCGGCAGAGTAGTCGGCAGCAGGCTCTTCAGTTGCCACAGGCGCTTCGGGAACAGTATCTACAGCCGTAGGCTCAGATTCTGCGCCACAGGCTGCTAGCAGCGCGGCAGCACCAACACTCGCAAAACCAGCCAGCCAGCGCTTAGCTTGGGAGGAACGCTTAATAGCCATTGTGAAAAAGTCCTTACACTCGAAACGGTATAAAAAAACATGCATGGCATGCGAAGCTAGCGCATGAACACGCTTAAAAGAACTTAACAACGCTCCACTCAACCTTCCTCCACCCCAGGATTGAAAGGTTTGTTCCCTCCAATGCAGAAACATCTGCCCTGCGGCTGACCTGGGCGGCTAGCTGATGGCCCCAGGGTGACTTAGACCTCTTGAACAGGCGTATCGGCGGCGGCGGTATCGAGGCGCTGCTGCCGCTGGGCCGTCAGGGCCAGTAGGATTTGCTGGTGGCGATCGCGGGTAATGGGGTAGCGGTAGCAAAACCACAGCCCCACCCCCAGCAGCAGGGCGGGCAGCGGGCCAATCAGCAGCCGAATGGCGGTGAGGGCTGCCTCTGGCTGGGTCGCGGCGCTGGCCAAGTACCCCGTAGCGCTCAAAATTTGCCCTGAGATAAACAGCGCCAGCGCCAGGCCCAGCTTTTGCAAAAATACTAGGGCGCTAAAGTACAGCCCCTCTCGCCGCAGGCCGGTGTTGAGCTCATCCAGGTCAACCACGTCGGGCAGCATGGCAAAGGGAATCACGTAGAGCGTAGCCACCCCAATGCCGGCGATTACCCCCAGGGTATACATCCACGCCACCTGGCCCGGCTGCACCGTCGCCAGACCGCCCAGGGCGATCGCCGCCAGCGGTGCCCCCAGCAAAAACACCGTGCGCTTGTCGGTGCGCTTGGCCACCCAGTCCCAGACCCAGAGCATGGCGATCGCGGTACCCTGAACCGCCAGCGCCATCTGGGCAAAGTGGGTGGCGGGCAGCCCCATCCAGGCCCCGACAAAGTAGGGCAGCATGGCGGCGGTCACCTGCACGCTCATCCAGCCGCACAGGTAGAGGCCCAAAATTTGGCGAAACGCCTGGTTGCTAAACACGCTGCGCAGCTGGGGCAGCAGCGCCGGGGCTTGAGCCGCCGTCGCCAGGCGGGGGCGCCCCCGCTGTACCTGCCAGTAGCGTCGGTAGGTGCCCGCGACGCAGAGGCCAATGATCACCACGGCCAGGCTGGCCGACAGCGCCCCCAGAATAAAGAACTGCCGGGCCGAGTCAGCCACCCGCGCAAACACCACCTGGGCCATCAGCAGGGCCGCAATGCTGCCGCCGATGCTAAAAGCCGCTTTCATGCCGATCAAGTCGGTGCGCTCGTCGTAGTCGTCGGCCAGCTCGGCTGCCAGGGCGGTGTAGGGCAGCTGCACCGCCGTAAAGGCCGCAAAGGCAAAAATCGACAGCACAATGTAGTAGGCAAACACCCCCATCTGGCTCGCCAGCGGCGGCACCGTCCACAGCAGCACCGAGCAGATCGCCAGGGGAATCACGCCGCCCAGCATCCAGGGGTAGCGACGGCCCAGGGGCGACACCGTGCGATCGCTCAGCCAGCCAATCAGCGGGTCGTTAATGGCATCCCACAGGCGGCCAAACAGCAGTACGGCCCCCGCCAGCGCCGGACTCAGCCCCGCTACAGTGGTAAAAAAATACAGCACAAAAAACGCCGACAGGCTGGCCGGCACCGCAGCCGCCAGCTCGCCTACGCCGTAAAATACTTTCACCGAAACAGGCAGAGGCGGCAGCTTATGCAACGGCATCAGGCTCCAGGGCAACAGGGGTTTATCATCCCACAGGTTTACCCTCGATTGGCGGCTTGTGCGGCCAGGCTAGACCCGTCAGATCTATTTGGAGTGGGCCAGCTCAGGCAGACTTCGGGCATCGCGATAAGATAGCGTCGGCCCCGTGGCCCGATTGCCCGTAGCCCAATGACCCGCTCTTAGAGTAACCAAGCACCATGACCACCAAGACGGCGATCGCAGCCACAGTGCTGCTGCTGGCAGCGGCCATTGCCGCCTGCGACGGTCCGAGAGTCGGCCCTGTGGGGCAGGCCCCCGCCAACCAGTCGGCTCCTCTCGATGCTCCAGCTGCCAACAGCCCACCGCCGCCGCCAGAGGGAGCTTTTTTAGGCCAAATGTCGCCCACCCAGACTAGCCAGCTCACCAGCCTGGGAGTGGAGGTGATCGTACCGGGGCAGGTGCCACCGTCATTTGCGGTGGTTGAAATGCGGGTTGATCAGAGCGACGCTGGCCCTGGCTATCTGGTGGTCTACCAAAACGAGGGCGGCCAGTGTTTTGCCGTTGAGTTTGCCGCCACTAGCGTCGGCGATCCGCCCGCCACCGAGAGCCGCCTGCCCATTCAGCCGCCGCTGTTTGGCGATCGCGGCTACGGCCTCAACTACGGCCCCTTCACCGACGCCCAACTCAGCGCCGAGTTTCCCGAATCAAATCTCTTCACCGACTGGTTAATGGGCAATTCCGGTGCCTACCGACTAATTGGGGCTACCTACATCGGCGATCTGTTTGAGAATTTGCAGGGCTGTGAAGACATTACCCCCGAGGAGGCCGCAGCCCTAGCGGAGTCGCTGACGGTGCTGACGGATGACCCGATGGGGGAGGCTGAGGGG
>PYGV01000268.1 GCA_003022385.1 filamentous cyanobacterium CCP3
GCTGATTCGCACCCACGAGCGCATTACCTACGGCAACGCCCAGGCGACGGAGGAAACCTACCAGCGCTGCCGTCGCGCCTACCAGGAGATCGCCCAGTCGTGACGCGATCGCTGCCCTTCCAACGCCGCACCTTGATTTTGGGCCTGCTGGCTCTGGCGCTGCTGCTGGGCCTGCTGGTTTTGGGTGGCCCCAGCAGCAGCCCGCTCGAAAGCGGCTCGACCTGGCACCGTGGCCCAGCGGGCTACAGCGCCTGGTACAAATCGCTAGAGCAGCAGGGCATTTCAGTGCAGCGGTGGCAGCGCCCGGTAGACGACTTGCTCGAACAGCTAGACGAGGCGGAAGGCGCGACCGTCACCCTGATGCAAAATTCTGCCAGCTCAGAAACCCTGGTGGCCGTGCTGCCTGGATTTGTTGCCGAGTCGGAGCTACCGGCTCTGTTGCCCTGGCTACCCGACTGGGTTGAGGCCGGTCACCAGCTGGTGATACTGGGCGTTAAAGCTCCAGCGACGGCGGCCCCCTTTTCGCAAACTCTGTCGAGCGAGACTGGCCCGGTGCAGATCGATACTCGCCGCCGCTACACCGCTGGCTCAAGGCTGGGTGTCGCGCTCGAAGACGACTATGGAGCTGTTGTTTGGCAGCAGGCGATCGCCTCGGGGCCAGTGACGATCGCCGCAACGCCTCACCTGGGGGCCAATGCCTACCTCGATCAGCCCGGCAATTTTGCCCTGCTGACAGAGCTAGTGGCGGGGGCAGGCCAGCGGGTGTGGATTGACGAATACCTGCACGGCTACCGCGACGAGGAGGCGATCGCGGCGGAGGTCGGCAGCGACAGCTGGCTCAGCTACCTGGCCCGCACGCCTCTGGTCATTCTCGCGGCCCAAATTCTGGCCGTCACCCTGCTGGCGCTGCTGGCCTCTAACCGCAGGCTGGGGCAGCGGCGATCGCTGCCAACCCCTACTATAGACAACAGCCGGGCCTACATTCAGGCGCTGGCCGGGGTGCTGCACAAGGCAAATAGTCACGACTTTGTGGTGCAAACCCTGAGCCAGGCTGAGCGCCGAGCGCTGCAAAAATCCCTCGGCCTGGGAGAAACGCCTATCTCTTTAGATCAACTGCAAGCAGATTGGGATCAACAGAGTGACCGCCCTGCGACTGACCTGAGCGCCCTCCTCAATCCCCCTGTCCCTAAGAACGAAAGCCAGCTACGTGACTGGCTTAAGCGGGTACAATCCCTTCATTACCCCGAAAACGCCACAGGAGACACCAGCGGGCCATGAGTGACCTACAGGCGGCAGTAACGCGCATCGGCAACACCCTCAGTGGCGTGGTGGTGGGCCAGGAACCCCTGGTGCAGGAGCTTTTGGTGGCTTTGCTGGCGGGGGGGCATGTCATTCTCGAAGGCGTGCCCGGCACCGGAAAAACCCTGCTGGTGCGCGCCCTGTCGCGGCTGATTCAGGCCGATTTCTCTAGAATTCAGCTCACCCCCGACATTCTGCCCTCCGATATTTCGGGCACCAACGTCTTTGACCTCACCAGCCGCACTTTCACCCTCAAAAAAGGCCCCGTCTTCACCCAGGTGCTCTTGGCGGATGAGATCAACCGCACCCCGCCCAAAACCCAGTCGGCGCTGCTGGAGGCGATGGAAGAACAGCAGGTCACCCTCGACGGCACCAGTCACCCCCTGCCCGACCTGTTTTGGGTGGTGGCCACTCAAAACCCGCTGGAGTTTGAGGGCACCTACCCGCTGCCCGAGGCCCAGCTCGATCGCTTCCTGTTTAAGCTGGTGGTGGGCTATCCGGCCCCAGCGGCAGAAAAGCAGATGCTGCTCAATGCCCAGGCCGGGTTCGAGGCTAAGCGGCTCGACATTGGCCAGCTCCAGCCGATTGCCGCCGCAAAACATATTCTCGCTGCCCGCCAGGCGGTCAAGGCTATGCCTGTGCAAGAACCCATTCTCGACTACCTGCTGGCCCTGGCCCACAAAACTCGCCAGCACCCCGACCTGGAATTGGGCACCTCCCCCCGCTCCACGGTGCAGTGGCTAGCGGCCAGCAAAGCCCACGCCTGGATCAACGGGCAAGAGTTTGTCACCCCAGATAACATCAAGGCCGTGGCCATGCCGCTGCTGCGCCATCGGCTGATTTTGGGGGCTGAGGCACAGTTGGACGGGTTGAGGTGCGATCGCGTCATTCAGTCCGTCCTCGACAGCGTCGCGGTGCCCCGCTGATGGCGATCATCCCCACCCGCAAAACCTACGGGCTGCTGCTGGCGGGCGGAGTCGTCGCCACCCTGCTGACCAACTTTTTTGGCTCGCCCAATCGTCTCGCGATCGCCATTGCGGCCCTGCTGCTGTTCGATGGGATCGTCCTGGCCGTCATGGTCTGGGATGGCCTGCGGGTCAAATCTCGCCGCGCCACGATCAATCGAGATCCCCTGCACCGCCTCTCCATTGGCCGCGACAACCCCATCTCGCTCCACGGTAAATCTTCCACCGCCGTTCGCCTGCGCCTCTACGACAACTACCCCGTTGGCTTTGATGGCACCCCCATGCCCCTGGAGATCGCCCTGACTGGACAGGAGACTGAGTCCCTCACCTTCACCGTCAACCCCAAGCAGCGGGGCGAATATGCCTGGGGCGATCTGCACATTCAGCAGCGCAGCCCCCTGGGCCTGGCCTGGGCCGACTGGACGGTGTCCGCCGCCGAAACCGTGGCGGTTTATCCCGATCTGATCGGTCTTAACCAGCTTTCGGTCAAGCTGGCCCTACAGGCCACCGGCACCCTGAAGCAAAAGCGCCGTATGGGCGTCGGTACCGAATTTGCCGAGCTGCGCGAGTACGGCACCGGCGACGACCTCCGCTTTGTGGACTGGAAAGCCACCGCCCGGCTCAGCCAGCCACTGGTGCGGGTGCTGGAGCCCGAGCGCGAACAAACCCTGCTGATTTTGCTCGATCGCGGTCGCCTGATGACCGCCCAGGTGCAGGGCCTGACCCGCTTCGACTGGGGCCTGAATGCAGCCCTATCGCTGGCGATGGCGGGCATAAGTCGGGGCGATCGCGTCGGTCTAGGTCTATTCGATCGCACCCTCCACACCTGGCTGCCCCCCAAGGGCGGTCGGGCCAACTTTCAGCAGATGATCGAGCGCCTCACCCCGATCGAGCCGGTGCTAGAGGAGTCAGACTATTTAGCCATCGCCACCCACGCCGCCCAGCAGCAGCACCGCCGCTCGCTGGTGGTGATCATCACCGACATTGTCGATGAAACCGCCAGCGCCGAACTGCTCTCGGCCCTGGCCCGCCTGCGCCCCCGCCACTTGCCCTTTTGCATTACCCTGCGCGATCCAGCGATCGATCGCCAGGCTCACCAGCCCACCGCCGAGGTCGATGCCGCCTACCAGCGAGCCGTAGCGCTCGATTTGCTCAGCCAGCGCGAGACCGCTTTTGCCCGCCTCAAAAAACGCGGCGTGCTGGTGCTCGATGCCCCCGCCCACCAGATTTCAGAGCCGCTGGTCGAGAGCTACCTGCGCATCAAGAGTCAGGGCAAACTGTAGGTCTCAGGGCATCTATGGGCAATGGCTTACCATTAGAAGGGTAGCCGTTGCCAGTTTGTCTGAGGCATGTTGCACCTGCTTAGAGAAGTCCTATGATTGCCCAGCCCCAGGTCTCCCCCACCTACTCTCCGGAGGAATACCTCGACTTAGAGGTAGCCGCTGAGATTCGCCATGAATACATCGATGGAGAGATCGTACCCATGACTGGCGGTACGCCCAATCACAATCGCATTATCCGCAATCTCTGCACGGCACTAACCCTAGGTCTGCAAGGCCAAGACTTAGAAGTTTTCGTTGCCGATCAGCGTCTCTGGATTCCCCAGGCCAAGATTTATACCTACCCAGATGTGATGGCGATCGCAGGAGAGTTGACCTACCAACCGGGCCGACGCGACACCATCACCAACCCAACGCTGATTGTCGAAGTTTTATCGGCATCAACCCGCAACTATGATCGAGGCGACAAGTTTGCCGCCTATCGCACCATTGAGACATTTCAGGAATATGCCCTAGTCGATCAGTACTCTGCCCATGTAGAGCACTACGTCAAAACCGGCTCAAAACAGTGGATGCTGCAAGAATACGACGGACTGGACACCAGCCTCAACTTCGCATCCCTAGGGCTGGAACTCTCCCTAGGCGACATCTACAACAAGGTTCAGTTTGAGTCGGTTGAGCTAGAGGGCGAAGCCTAGATGTACAGGTTCTACCTTCTTTCTTGCAATGGTTTTGTTATACCGCAACGGTTTCTGTAAAGACCTGACCATCGTGTTTTGCCGCCGACAAGCTTAAAAGATTCGTGAAGATAGGGTGTGATGCTCCGGGTGACAAGGAACTCTGCTGTATAGTTCACGAGTATTACTTGCTTTGCCCATGAAACCATCGTTTGCAGCCCACACTCCCCCTAAAGGTGCGGATGAGCGGTGGCATGGGCTGAAAGAGCATTTATCGGATGTGGCACAGGTAGCCCGGAGGTTGGCTGATAAGTTTGGGGCGGCGGATCTGGGCTCCTATGCTGGGCTGTGGCACGACCTGGGTAAATACAATCCAGCGTTTCAGGATTATTTGCAGCAGTGCCAGGCGGCATCCGAATCTGGAGAGGCGGAACCTAAAGGTCGGGTGCCGCACGCTATTTATGGAGCAAAGCTTGCCTTAGAGCAATTTCCACCCTTAGCCCCTTTAATCTTTGGCCACCATGCCGGGTTGCCGCAGCAAACCCAGATGATGAATCGCCTGGCCCAAATGGATTTGGCAGTCTACCAAGCCATTTTGCAAGAGGCCCAGGCAGAAAAAATCGACTTGGCTGTTCCTCAAGCTGCAAGTGAGCAAATTAGCGCCTTGGCTCAAGACCCTTTCAGCTTTGATCTGCTGTTGAGAATGCTGTTCTCTTGTCTGGTCGATGCCGACTATCTCGATACCGAAGACCATTTCTCCCCAGACATTGCGGCTAGTCGAGGGGCTAGAACTACCGTCACTCAGCTTTGGCGTACTTTACAAGCGGCTCAACAGACATTGACTAGCAAGGTAGACGCTACACCTGTGAACCTGGTCAGGGCAGAAGTCTACCAAGCTTGCCAAGATGCAGTTGCTTTAGAACCTGGGGTATTTCGGCTGGCTGTGCCTACGGGTGGCGGCAAGACTCGCAGTGGCTTAGCCTTTGCCCTGGCCCATGCCGTCCATCATGACTTGGACCGGGTCATTGTAGCTGTCCCTTATACCAGCATCATTGAGCAAACCGTAGAGGTCTATCGCGGTATTTTTGGTCAAGAGGCCGTGTTAGAGCATCACAGTGCTATTAGACCAGAGCAAGGGAATGAAGAAGATGCCCGAGCCCGACAGGCTCAGGCTCGGTTAGCCACGCAAAATTGGGATGCGCCGCTGATCGTAACCACCACTGTGCAATTGTTTGAAAGTCTTCTTGCGAACCGTACTAGCCGCTGCCGCAAGCTTCACAACATCGTCAGTAGCGTAGTTATTCTGGATGAGGTTCAAACCCTTCCGGCTGGGTTATTAGAGCCGATTCTCAGCGTCTTAAAAGGGCTGTGTCGTCAGTACCGAGTTAGCCTGGTGCTGTGTACAGCCACTCAGCCTGCTTTAGAGGGCGAAACACCTTATCTCAAAGGGTTTACCGCTGGCACAGTGCGCGACATTGTGCCTAAAGCTATGGCTAAACAACATTTCGCAAATCTCAGTCGCGTAGCTTATTCGGTGCCTGCCTCAGAATGGAGTTGGGCAGATGTGGCCAACGATGTCAGCCAGCATGAGCAAGCCCTGGTCATTCTCAATATCCGCAAAGATGCGCTGGCGGTTTTATCTGAACTGGCTGATGAGGAGAAAGACGATCACCTCTTCCACTTATCCACCTTGCTCTGTGGTCAGCATCGGCGAGAGGTGCTGCAAGAGGTCAGAGAGCGGCTTGGCGACGATCGCCCCTGCATGCTGGTGTCTACCCAAGTGGTCGAGGCAGGGGTTGATTTGGACTTTCCAGTGGTCTATCGGGCGGTTGGCCCCCTCGATCGCATTGTGCAGGCGGCAGGGCGATGTAACCGTGAGGGCCGCAGACCCGCTAAAGGCCAGGTAACGATATTTCGGCCCCAGGAGGTGAACCTACCCCCTGGGGAGTACCGCAAAGCCTTTGATGAGACCACCATTCTGCTCCAAAGGCCGAATCTGGATTGGGATGATCCAGGCATGTTTGACGATTACTTTCGACGGCTGTACCAGGGGCTATCCCTAGATGCCAAGGAGGTTCAGAAGTATCGTGAAGGACTGGACTTCCCAGAGGTAGCAGCCCGCTTTCAGCTCATTCCCGACGACACCACCCCGGTCATGATCGAGTACGACGATCGCGCCAGTGAGCACATTCACCGCATTCGCCGCTATGGCCTGCGATCGGGCGATATGAAAGCGTTGCAGCCCTATCTGGTCAACCTCCGCAGCCGCGAGTTTAAGGAAACAGAAGACCTGCGAGATCCCATTGCTCCAGGGGTCTGGCTCTGGCAGGGAGGCTATGACCCGAAGAAAGGAATTGCGATCGGAAATACTGCGATCGTCCGTGACCCAGCAGATTTGATTTTGTAGATAGAGGCTGTACAGCATGGCACCACCTTTAGAAGTCAAAGTCTGGGCAGACTATGCCTGCTTCACCAGACCAGAGTTTGGCGCAGAGCGGGTCAGCTACCCGGTGATGACCCCCAGTGCTGCGCGGGGGGTGCTGGAGGCTATTTTCTGGAAGCCTGAGTTTAGCTGGGTTGTGCGCGAGATTCAGGTGCTGAAGCCAATTCAGCACTTTTCCATTGTTCGCAACGAGATCAATAGCTGGCAAAGCCCCAGTGCTGCCAAGAGTGACGACTATCGATATTTTGCCGACGACGATCGCGCCCAGCGCCATACCTTGGGTCTACGCAATGTTGCCTACCTGATTAGGGCTGACATTGCCCTCAAGCCCCATGCCAATGCCCATGAGGCCAAATATCGCGATCGGGCGCATCCAGCGGTTAGGGGAGTAGGCCGAAAAAAGAGGGTGCAGGGAAAATAGTCTCTGCACCCAACACAAAAT
>PYGV01000269.1 GCA_003022385.1 filamentous cyanobacterium CCP3
GTAAGTCTTGGCATCGCAACTCAGTTCCCGTCGCTCTACCCTTAAATAGTAGATCTACTTTCGCCTCAGAGTACTAGATCCAACTGTTTATCTTCAAAATTATTGTATAGTTCTTCCAAGACACAGCGGATTTGGTTGGGATAGCGCCCAGACAATGCTAGAAAGGCAATCACAGTTTCCTTAACTGCCGGGGAGGGTTCTTCTTTCCATCGGGCATCGTTTGGGGTGGGGGTCCAGATCAGCTTTAGAATTTTGCAGAGGTTGACAATACGCTTAGTGGTTCTAGGGGTAAGGTCAACGTATTGACAGCAGTTGAGGATGATCTGAAACTCTTCTTGAGTAAATTTAGAAATTTCAATGAACTCGCCTGGAGAGTTGGAACTGGTATACTCTACGGACTGCGACTGCTGAGTCGTAGTTTCGTTTAACGGTGGAGCGGAGGGGGCTTGATCTGTTTCCGGCTCAGCCGGGGAAACGGGCGATTCAGTCACCTGAGTTATTCCGTTAGTTTGCCCTTCGTTAGAAGCAGGCTGTTTGTTGTCTTCCGTCTCCTTATCTGGGTTTACTTCTTCTATCAAGACTTTTTCAAAATCAAGTTGAGATTTTAGATAGTTTTCAAGCACAGATTTTTCGGCAATGTTTCTCATCCGATAGGGAATTTGGATAATCTTTTCCAGGTAATCTACTCCCGATGGAGTTCCCCGCCGCTTTAAAATGCCTCGGTAGGTGTTTTCTAATGCTCGGTTAATATAGCGATCGTCAATAGCAATGACCACAATAAAGAGTTTGGTAGTGAGCAGCAGTTGCACCGCTTCTAAGACTTCGACTACCCGGTTTGGTGGGCAGCGATCGAGATCATCAATGTAGAGTACAACACGGGCAACCCCCCTCGGGAAGTGGGTTCTTAGGGCTTTTATCCGGTCGGGGTTGGGGTTCTTAAGGTCACAGGTGAGACGATCGGAGAGGTCTTCTAGGTCGCGCTTGATCTGGTGCATTAGCCCCAACCGCTTTTGGTAAGAGTCGTCTTCTAAGCGATCGGTGACAAACTCTAGCAGGGAGCCGTATTTGACGGTTAGGCCTGCCTTCTGTCGTTGCTCCTCGGCACGAACTTCTAATTTAGTAATTTCGTTCTGCTTTGCATCGAGTTTAGCCTGTAATACCTTTTTACGTTCTGGGGCTGGTTGGGCTGCCAATTCTTGGCGTTCTGCAGCAACGCTCCCTTGAAAGGCTTGAAATTCTCTGTTGAGCTTTGCCTGCCACACCGTTAGCTGTCTCAGGATATTTAAGGCTTTTTTCAGGCTGGGAATACTGGTTAAAGCTACAAACCAAACCTTTAAGCCAGAAAGAATTTTACTAAACCAGTCACTTGGTTCAAATATTGGAAATATTGCAGGCAAAGAGACCGAATATAGCATAGGCAAAAAACGGCAAAGATAGCAAAAGAACAAAGGTCAACAATACCTTCTGATTCGCCTTAATAAAATCAAACAGCCCGATTAGTTTGCGGCTAGGTTCATTTTCAAGGAGAGACTTAACTTTGTTAGCATATTTGTTTAAGGCTCTAACCTGTTCAGGACTGACCCTAAGCTGTTCAGGACTGAGCTTAGTAGATTCAACCAGGCTATCTAAATCATCTATTAATTGCTTCCGGTCTTGAGGGATTTCTGGCCCCAAAGCTTTCAACCAATCTTCAAAAATTGAATTGTCTTTTGAACCTTGTTTTAATTGCTCTAAAAGGGCAATGACAATTGCCAAATTTTCATTATATTGGTCGCGCCCCTGGTTAAATTGATCCAAATCCTTTTTTAGGAGAGATCTTTCCAGTTTCAGTTTTTTTAGCTCTTGCTTTGTGTCTTTTAGCTTCTTCTGCTCCTCTTGCTTAAGCTCATCTAATATCTCCCAAAGAAAATTGCCTTCTCCACCATTTTCTTTCCATTTTTTAATTTCTTCTTTGGGCAATTTTGAATTTGCAGCTCGGTTTAATAGAGTGTCTCGTTCCGCGTCACTTAGGGTGTGTAGAGCCTGCCAAAAATCCTGCTCTTGTTTTTCTAGCAGAAAGTTTGATTCATCGGTTTTAATGGCTTGTGCTAGCGCAGTCAAATCTTCCCTGGCTGTTTCTCCCAATTGAGCCAAAAATTTCCAATATTTATCCGTTTCAGGATCGTCCTGTTTTTCCTTGGAAATCTCTTCTTCTGGATTTAGCTCACATGCTGCTAAGATTTTTTCAAACTGATTAAGCTCTGACTCTAGCAGTGGACTGGAGAATTCAAGCTTTGAACTTGAAACTAAGCTTTCTAAAGTTTGTTTAGGGGAATCGTCTATTGAAACTTCGTTATTGCTTTTCGGTTGACTTTCAGGCGACTTGCTTAGCAAGCCTTGCAAAAGAGTACCTAGTTTAGCTATAGAGTAGCAATTTGGCCTGAGTTGAGCCAGAAGAACCTTATGGGAATCAGGTGACCCTACATTTGGTGAGAGGCCAACTGACGCCTCTGTTGGTTCTTCTGAAGCTTGCGGATTTTCCTCTATTTTATTTTTTAGAGCTTGTAGCTCTTCCTCTAATTTCTTTTTTAGATCTTGTCGTTTTTCTATTGAGCCTAGTCGGGCCAGTTGTTTTTCTAGCATCAACTGGCGGTCGAGCTCAGAGAAGATGGTTTGCATTAGGCTGGCCCAGATGTCTGACTTGGCATAGGTCCAGGCATCGAATTTGATTTGGTAAATATGCCCGACGTAGGGCGAGAGTTTGGGGTCGTCTGCCTTGTGTGACCAGGTTTGCTCTGGGGTGAGGCTGCGGCAGCGAATAGCGGTGATGTGTTTTTTGATCAGGTTCATGCCAAACGACTTGCCGCTGCCCCAGCCCCCTAAAATGGCAACCGCCAGGGGAGGCTCTAGGCTGCGCATCATCAGCACGTCGGCTAGGGCACGAAGTTCTTTCTCAATCGCTAGTTTGTCTTCGTCACCGGGCTGGTCGTTTTGAAACGCCTGGGGGATTCGCTGCACCTCAAATTTTGGCCAACGCCAAGCCCGAATGCCGTTTTCGCCCGCGCTGAAAATATAATCGCCAGTTAGATCAAAGGCAACGGAATAGACTTCACCAGGGTGGATGCCAATCAAAAGATTGCGTTTCTGTTGTGGATCGGTGAAATCCCACAGCCGAATCGTCTGGTCCCTACTGCCGGAGACAATCGTCTTGCCATCGGGCGAAAAGGCCACCGACCAGACAGAGGCTCCATGCCCCTGGAAGGGTTCGCCGATGGCCTTGCCCTGCAAATCCCACAGCCGTATCGTCTGGTCATCACTGCCCGAGACAATCGTCTTGCCATCGGGCGAAAAGGCCACCGACCAGACAGAGGCTCCATGCCCCTGGAAGGGTTCGCCGATGGCCTTGCCCTGCAAATCCCACCGCCGTATCGTCTGGTCATCACTGCCGGAGACAATCGTCTTGCCATCGGGCGAAAAGGCCACCGACCAGACAGAGGCTCCATGCCCCTGGAAGGGTTCGCCGATGGCCTTGCCCTGCAAATCCCACAGCCGTATCGTCTTGTCCCTACTGCCCGATACAATCGTCTTGCCATCGGGCGAAAAGGCCACCGAATAGACGATGTCTCCATGCCCCTCGAAGGTTGCCCGCTTCTCCCCAAGCACTAAGTCCCAAAGTTCGATCGTGCCGCCTTTCAACCCCACAGCAACCCGTCGTCCATCCGGGGAGAAAGCAACTGCATAGACTGCCGTGGGAAAAGTGGCAAAGGGTTCTGGCAGTTGCGGGTCTGAAGAGGGGTTCTCTAGGTCTGACGGTTGCGGGTCGGGTGGCTGCATAGGGGCATTAGGGTTAGGGGCAACAGTCCGGACAGTTTTAGCAACGAAGCCATAAGGCTTACAGGGCAATCATTAAATCAAAGTTAGCTTCCAGGCTGACGTTGGTCTAAATACTTTGAGCAACGTAGGTTCTGGCTTACAGGCAATATTCAGGGCGATTTTCTATCCGGAGTGTTGGCTAAGGCTGCTGTGAGTTTTCTGCACCACCAAGACCACCTAGCTTTGAACAATAACCCAGATACTTTTTTAGACAAGCGCCGAAACCCTTAATTCTTCGTTGACTAGACCACTGTAAGAGAGGACTGAAGCCCCGCATTCCACCGTTGCCTCTCAAAAACTGTCCGGAGTGTTGTTTGAGATATCTTGGTTATAACCTTCAAAAAAATTTTCTAGCTTCTTAAAGGACTTAGGACGATATGACGGTTCAATAGATGCTCTCCATCTTTGCTTCACAGTCTGGTGAACATGATCATTAAAGTAACTTTCATCAGGCTCTATCTTTTTGAGCTTTAATTTTTGATTGGGATTCGAAACGAAAAAATCTCGATCTTTCATCCTTGTCAACCTAGCCATCATGGAATTAGGCTGTTTTATCAATTGCTTAAATTGAAATTTGAAATTCATTGAAATCAAAGGATCTGGATCAAGTTCTTGATACAGAATTTCTCCAATTTCATTCTCACCAAAAAACTCTAACCCCAATCCATGGCTTTTAACATTATCCATCACCCATTTTAAAGTTATGTCCGATAAACTCGTATATTCCTGACTGCCGCCCCCAATACAGCCATGATCGCCTACAAAACAAACTTGAGATAGTTTTGTTTCAGGTTCTTCATCATCTTTCCTGTCACTTAACCACATAAGAGTAGGTTCGAATGTAATGCGGCGCTCATCAATTGCAATGGCATGAAAGGCATTTTTAATTTTTCGATTAATCTGGGTGTCGTGAAATGTAAGGTTCCGGTTATTCCATTTACTGATTGGACCAAAAGTATTCGGAATCCCTAGGGCTCCTACTGTATCCCAACAGCAAAGAAGCTCAACTGAAACTTGTTCTGCTCTTAAACAATCGCGAAACCGTTTTGCTTCAGGGTCACTAGGCTTTATAGAGTTACGATAGAATTCATAAACCTTTCGAGATTCGCCAATATTTTGACGAGGGAGTAAACCACAATTATAAATTAATCCAGCTAAGCTTCTCGCAGTATAAGCTCCTCGACTGAAACCAAATAAGTAAATTTCATCTCCAGCAGTATAGTTAAAACATAAAAATAGATAAGCATCTTGAATGCGTTTATCAATGCCTCGACCAAATGCTCCTCCAAAAAATCTCTCTATGAAACCCTCTGCTACGCCAATTCCTTCACTGTAGTAAACTATTTGCTGAATATTATCGGAAGCAAATGGCTTGATTGACTGAGCAATTTTAACGACATTAGTTGGGCATTTATTCCGACGATGAAATAAATCCTGCCAAGTACCATCACAGCATACAACCAAACGCTTTTTCATCACTTTGCAACTCTCAATGAATGGTCGATTTGCTAAGGCAAATTAGCTGAGCATGGGAGATGACCTTGCTGAGGATAGCCCTTAGCTAAGGGAGTGTCGGATTTCTGAAGGAAATAATCCACAAAAAAACTGGATCTTTAGCTCGAAGTTAAGCTGCATTTGACGGATCTAGCTCTAAAGGTGGAGGCTAAAGGATTTTAGGCTATATCTCTTTCAGCCTTTTTACAGTAGAGTTGCCTTAAGTTCCCTAAAATCCTGCATCTTCCTCAAAAGAGGCTTTCATTCCACTTTTTGAGCCTTTTAACACAAAAAAATGACATCAGGGGATTCTGACCGTAGTAAGCGCAAACGTGGCATTGTCTTGACCTCCCAAGGCATCCAAAAACTCCGAACTGCCATAACTCACCTAGAAAATGAAGAAAACTTCGGCCAAAAATTAACTATCGCCGAGCTGGGTTTTCGCACCCGCCTCACCCCCGATACCGTCGCCAAAGTCTTGAATACCGAACAGGGGGTCGATTACCGCACCCTCGACAGCTTCTTTCGCACCCTCAACCTAGAGCTAGGCGAAAGCGACTATATCCGCGCTGACCTGCGGTGCATCCCTCCCTTAGTGGCCACGCCTCCCCAGCCAGCCACCGTGCAAATCGATTGGGGCGAAGCCCCCGATGCTTCTATCTTCTACGGTCGCACCCAAGAGCTAGAAACCTTAACCCAGTGGGTTCAAGTCGATCGCTGCCGAGTCATCAACCTGCTGGGTCTGGGCGGCATAGGCAAAACCACCCTCGTCGCCACCTTGATCGATCGCCTGGCTAAACGCCAGAATTCTTCTGCACCCGCGTTTGAGCACATCATTTGGCGATCGCTGCGCCATGAGCCTTCCGTAGACGAAATCTTAAGCGATCTGCTTCAGGTACTCTCTAATTCACCAGCGCTGACTTTGCCCCATACTCTCAATCAGACTATTTCACAGCTGATGAAGATCCTTCAGCAACGCCGCTGCCTGCTGGTGCTCGATAGTGTAGAAGCCATTCTGCAATCTAAAGAGCGATCGGGGTGCTATCGGGATGGGTTTGAGGGCTATGGCGAACTGATTCGCAGAATGGGCGAATCGGGCCACAGTAGTTGTCTCATTCTCACCAGCCGCGAACAATCCCACGAAATTAGGCTGCTAGAGGGCAAAGATTACCCGGTGCGATCGCACCTCTTAAAAGGTCTACTGCCCCAAGATGGCCTCAACATTTTGCAGGCAGAGGGCATTGCGGCAACCGATGCAGACCACCAAGCCCTATTGGAGCTATACGCTGGCAACCCCCTACTGCTTAAAATGGCTACCTCCACCATTCATTCTCTGTTCATGGGTAACGTTGCCCACTTTCTAGCGCAGGAAGCACTGACCTTTGGCCATATTTACGATCTGCTAGACCACCAGTTTGAGCGCCTGTCAGCCTTGGAGAAAACCGTGATGCACTGGCTGGCCCATCAGGGAAAGTCCGTTCTCTTGCCCAGCGTCATAGCTACCTTCGTACCCTCGGTCAGCCGCCAAAAACTGCTGGGGGTGCTAGAAAGCCTACGATGGCGATCGCTGCTCGACTGTACATCGTCGGGCATTACGGTTTCTCCGGTAATAGTTGACTACGTCACCAGCCAGACCGTAGACCCCACAACGTCGTTAGAATTATGCTAAGGCGATTGCTAAAAAGTAAGGATACTCGCGATGGGTGGGCGGTGGGT
>PYGV01000270.1 GCA_003022385.1 filamentous cyanobacterium CCP3
TCAGAGGCCGGGGGCCAGGGCGTAGAGCAGTTGATAGCTACCGTTTTCGAGCACAATTGAAGCCCCCAGCCAGATCAACACCAAGGGGAAGGCGCGGCGTACGTAGCGGCTCATAATCACCGCCGTCATCGGCTGGCGGTTGAAGCTGTAGGAGACAAACAGCCAGAGGCCAATAGCCGCGTAGCACACCGCCAAAATAATGCTCAGGCGCGACAGGGTGCTGCTGGCAAACAGGGGAATGTAAATGGCAATGTTGTTGCCGCCGTTAGCCAAAGTCACCGCCGACACGCGGTAGGTTTGGGGGTCGCGCAGGGTATGCCACAGCGATGTGCAGCGCACCCGGCGGTAGTGGGGATTGGTGGGATTCGCCACTGAGACATCCACCGTGTCGTCTTCTGCGATGGTTTGGCGGCTGAGCAGGGCGTTAACGCCGATGGCAATGGGCAAAAAGCCCAGCAGGCCAATCCAAATGTGGGGAATCATCAGTCCGGCGAAGTAGCCAACCAGGCTAATGCCCACCAGCCCAGTGAACCCAACAAACTCACCCACGACAATGTGGCGGGGACGAAACGTGCGATTGGTCTTGCTGAAGAACAGCGTTAGGTAAATGTTGTCGTCGAAGGTGGTGGCGATCGCGGTGGCCACCCCTAGGGTGATAGTAGGTAAAATCCAGTCCATGGGAATACCCCGAAAGAAGAGCAACCTCAATTTACGGGGAGCAAAAAATAAGAGCAAACGCTCTTTTTTGTGAAAACGATAAATTGCAGTTATGAATGCAGAAAAAAGGCTTAAATCCCTATTTAACAAAGGTTCTGCCCCGTCAACATGGCTCATTAGCAGCACCCAAACAGGTTGTTCTTAGAGGAGCAGATAACCGTTTTTGACGTATGGCTACTTGGTAACGCGCAGAATTTGACCTCAACAACGGTAACGACTTTATCCCCGTACCTAGAGGACCGCCACCTCTATCACTAGTCCCAAACAGTGGATGGTAATTGTGACTAAAACAGTACTGCTAAAGTAGCTGCTCAGGGCTAATTGCTATTTCCCAAACCAAAGTTCCAGGGTTTTTCAAAAACCCTGGAATCTGCATTGCAGCGCTAGCTTTCATCATTTAATCAACGCTATCATCCACCAACTCGGCTAGGCGCGAAAACCAGTAGGCAATCTCCGGGTCGCAGCAGGTGCTCAAGCGGGCAATCTCCCGCGCCAGTTGGTAGGTTGCCTCTCCCTTGGGGTGGTGCGTCAACCCAGCGTGGGCCAGCAGCGCTGCTTTTAGATCGCCCTGAAACTCGGGCAACCGCTGGCCCTCGGCCTGCTGCATTTGGTTGAGAATCGGCTGCCAGTCGATCGCCTGCTTTGGTCGCCTGCGGGGTAGTGGAATTTGCATAGTGACCTGCTTTTTATAGGTGAATGTATCTGCTTTTAATATTCCCAGTGGGGGGTAGGGGGGGCAGGTTTGGTTATAAGTTGCAGAGATTGGGTTTGACTCACTCCCTACTCTCTAATCAACCGGGGCATTCGCCACCTGCGCGGCGACATCGGCCAGGTTGAGCTGGGGCAGGGGCGTGGTCGTCTCTGCGGATTTCAGCACCTTGTAGATGGGGGCATCAAACTCGATCGCACCCGTGACTGGATTTTCGCTGATGGTGAGGCGGGTGCCATCGATCAACGTAGCAATCGCCCCTTCACCACCCAGGTCAATGCCCGTAACCGCAGCATCGGCGGGTAGGAACACGCCAGTGCAGGCCCAGTCCTCGTCGGTGGTTTGGCCTGCGGCCAGGTAGGCGATCTGGGGGATAGCGTTTTTGCGATCGGGGTCGTAGCCATAGACGCCAACGGTGGCGGCGGTGGTGTTGCTACAGATGCCAAAGTCTTCGCCGGTCTCTTGAATGTATTTTTGAAAGCGCAGGTCAGAAATTTTCTGACTGAGCGAGGCAGCGGTATGGCCAGCGGCTTCGAGGTCAGCGTCGGGGTCAGATTGGAGCTGGGTCAGTTCGCCTAGCGCCTGGGTGATCTCGGCGTACTGGGGGCTCTTTTCTGCGATTGGGTTGGCGAAGGCGGGGCGGGCGAGGCCCACCAGCACCAGCAGAACTCCGGCAAAGAGCAGAAAGCTGAGCGCATTTTTGAGAGTACGAAGCATAGAACAGTCTCCTTTTTTGAGGGTTAAAACTTGCACAAATTCAAAACAAAACCGGCACCGCAGGGTGGGCACCGCCCACCATTGCTAACTCAGCCGCCGTCAAACCCACCCACCTCAGCGGGCCAACAATCGATAGGTTTCGCTATCGATCAAAATGAACAGGCCCAGGCCGATGAGTACGAGGGGCATTAACCGATGGCCCACTGTCGTCAGGCGATTTTCCACCAGGGGATGGCTGACTAACACCTGGGCCAGCCAGTACCAGAGGGCAATCAGCACCCCAAGCACCAGCAGAGTCAGGCCCAGCTCGGCCCAGGTTTGACCCGCAAACAGTGACACATAGATGCCGATGTTGTCGCCGCCGTTGGCCAGGGTAATGCCTGCGATCGCCGCCATTTGAGCATTGACCAAGGGCAGTTTGGGGGCCTTTGCCAGCTGCACCTCGGTCTCGTCTGCTGGCTTGAGTAACTGCTTGAGGCCAATGGCAATGGGCACCAGACCCAGCAGACCAATGTAGGCTTTAGGCAGTACCAAGCCGCCAAAGAAACCGGGCAGACTCAGCGCCACCAGGGCGGCAAAGCCGAGGTAGCGACCCCAAAAAATCTGGCGGTAAGAAAAGCGGCTGGGCACCTGAGAAAAGAACGCCATAAGGAGAACAAAGTCGTCTAGGTTGGTGGCTACAAATGCGACTCCCGCAGGGATTACAGTGTGAATCGCGGCTTTGATCAGGGTTTGCAATGGCCAAGCCATAGGAGAATACGCAGGGGAAACGCTACCCGTCTATTCTCTGGGATGCGGGCACCGGCTGACCCAGCTCCACCGACTGAGACAGCCGGGCGGCGGTGCGCAGCAGATGGATCACACAGATGCCAAGGATAGTGAGCACCAGAGCGGTTAAGCCCCGGTACTCTAAGGTGTGGCTATCGACCAAAATCAGCCCACCCAGCGCCATCAGCACAAAGGGCACCACCTGCGACCCGTAGCGGGTCAGCAGTGTAGAGATGGCTCCAACCTTGGTGAGCTGATAGGCCACAAAACACCACACCCCCACCAGGCCAAAAAACACCACCAAGATCCCCCCCAGCCCCGGCCCGTCGCAGTTGGCAAACATGGGCATGTAGATACCAATGTTGTCGCCACCGTTGGCCATGGTGATGGCCGCCACACTGGTGGTCTGGGGCGAGAGCCAGCTAGCACCGCCGCTGGTGGGGGCCAGCCGCATCTCCCCGGCATCTTCGCCGCTTTCCCCATCAATGGTCACCGACAGCAGCTGGCTCAGCCCAATCACAATGGGCACCACCCCCAGCAGGCCAATCCAGGGCCGGGGGAACAGCAAACTGCCAAAGAACCCCGGCAGGCTGAGGGCCACCAGGCCCGCAAAGCCAATGTACTGCCCCGCCACAATGTGGCGCTTGCGCAGAGCCACCCCCACCTGGGAGAAAAACAGCATCAAGATGACGATGTCGTCGAGGTTGGTGGCGGCAAACGCCATGGAGCTGCGAAGCAGGGGCGTGATTAGATCGGTCATGGGCGTTGCACCTCACATCTAAAGGCTGGACTGGGGGCCGAACGGTTTTAACCGTTGAGTAATACCTTAAGCGGCACAAATCGATGGAGCAAACACTCTTTTTTGTGAGTTCGATAAATAGAATTTATGCAATAATTAAATGAGTGTTTAGACTGTTTTAGATTTTGCAATTTCACCGCCATGAAGCTTGAACAACTCCGGGTTTTTATGGCCGTAGCCGAACATTTACACTTCACCCGGGCGGCAGATTCACTCTACATTACCCAGCCTGCGGTCAGTGCCTCAATTCAAACCTTAGAAGAAGAATATGGGGTGAAGCTATTTCATCGTATTGGTCGTCACATTGAGCTGACCGATGCGGGGGAAATGCTGCAAATTGAGGCGCAGAAAATTCTTGACCAGGTGGCGCTAACCGCTCAGGGATTGCGCGAACTCAACGACCTCCAGCGGGGCGAACTCAAGGTGGGCAGCAGTCTCACGGTAGGGAACTACTGGCTTCCCCATAAAATTAGCCATTTCAAGCAAAACTATCCTGGCATTTCGATCAACTGCACCATTGCCAACGCCGAAGAAATTGTCAGCGGTACGGTCACTGGATTGTTTGATCTGGGGTTGGTCACTGGGGAGGTAAAACCCTCCCTGAGCCAAAATCTAGCGGTGTCGGTGATTGGTCAAGACGTGGTGGCCATTGTGGTAGGCCAAAACCATCCCTGGTTTGAGCGCGACCTGATTGCTCTCCCCGAACTTACCGACACCTGCTGGATCATGCGTGAACCTGGCTCTGGTTCTCGCTATATGTTTGAGCGATCGCTCCAGAACTGGGGCATTGACCCCAGCACCCTAGAAATCACCCTGATTCTCACCACCAGTGAGATGATTAAGGCGGTAATCGAAGGGGGGATTGGCGCGGCAGCTCTGCCCCGATCAATTGTGCGTTCGGAACTTAAGCTTGGCACCCTCAAAGCTGTGTCAGTAGTCGATGATGTCAACAATCCTAAACACACCTATGAAATGACTCAGCCAGTCATTTTACTGCGCCATCAAAAGCGATTCCGCACTCGAATCTCTGAAGCTTTTGAGGAGATTTTGGTAGAAGTTGAAGGGTAGAGGTTGAGGGAGAAAATGGCAGGAAAATTAAAAGTTCAAAATATTTGTCTCATTCCTTATTTCCTATTCTTTATCCGGCAGCAAATCATCTAACTCGATCACCGTACTCGTCCCTTCTCCGGTGATCATCGGCAGTCGGCCATCCCATTTTTGTAGAGCTTCGTACTTCAGTACATTGGGGGTGAGGGTTTCCTGCAAAATTTGATGGGCTTCGGCGGTACCTCGGGCTAGATTGATCTCAATTTCGGCCTGGCGCAGGGCTTTTTGGGCAACGAATTCGGCTTGTTTAGCTTCTTGCACGGCAATTTGTTTGGCCTCTACCGCATCGCGAAACTGCTGGGAGAAGTGAATGGTGGTCAATGACACGTCATCGATCGCCAGATTGTAGGGAGCGAGGCGCGATCGCAGCCCCGCATCTACCTCCGCCTTCACCTGGTCGCGCTGGGTGATCACCTCCTCGGCGGTGTAGTGGGCCATCACGGCTTTGATCACCTCTTCAATGGCGGGGTTGATGATTGATCGCACAATGTCAGCCTCGTCGCCCACTTGCTGAAAGACCACATTGGCCTGGTCGGGCAAGATGTGCCAGTTGAGGGCCACATCGCTAAACACATCCTGCAAATCCTTCGACGCCGCTTCGGTAGCAATTTCCTGCTTTTGTACCCGAGTGCTCAAGGTCTCCACCGAGTCCACCAGGGGAATTACAAAATGCAGCCCCTCAGCCAAAATCTCCTCCTGCACCTGGCCAAAGCGCATCCACACGCCGCGCTCTCCGGCGGGAATGACCACCCAAAAGCTGGCCAGCAGCGCCAGTCCCAGCAGCCCCAGCAAAATCCAGGCGACTAGAGTGGCCCCACTGTTGAGGGCTGAGGCCGGTGGAGATGGGGCGCGATCGCGGGTGTTTTTAGATCCAATATCGACCAAGAGGAAGTTCCCGAAAAACATTAATTAAGGTGTCAGCATTGTCTTGGCTAAGTGGCTCGGGTGGTGGGTTACGGCCTATTTAATTGGCTGCCACGCTGATGTTGAACTTGGGCCTAACCCACCCTACAGGTTTACTTGTTGACTAGGTTTGAGCATTGACTTTCACCCCCCACTCCCCACTCCTCACCCACTACATCACCGGAAACCCCTTCACCGTCGCCGGGGCCGAAAACAGCACGTAGAGCACCCCGGCCCCCAACAGCGTCACCACCAGGCTAAAGAGAATTACCCAGCGGCTGTTGGGTTCGTAGGTGTTGTTTTCGATCGCATTGAGCACCGCAAAATAGTGCCAAGTGGAAAGCAGCACGGTAATCAGGCCAATGCTAGACAGCCCCAGGCCAACCAGCCAGCCCTGACCAGTGCCGGGTATATCGGGAGAGACCAAATAGCGCAGGCGGGCGATCAGTACGCCAAAGCCGATCAGGGCGATCGCCGTACGCATCCAGGCCAGGTAGGTGCGCTCGTTGGCCAGGTGGTCGCGGGTGCGGGAGCCTGGCTTTATAGGGATTTCTGGGCTGGGGGCCAGCGGCGCATCGCCATTGCGATCGCCCTGAATATCGGTAGCTTGCGGGATCTGAGTCATGGAAACACAGTGGGTGTAGTAGGTATGGCAGATGGAATTTTCCCTGATCTGGGTCAATCAATTGGCAAGCTGAAACAGCGATCTGAGCCTGACCCCGAGGATGGTGCCCAACAGGGCAAAGGCAATCCACACCCAGCCGTGCAGGCTGGTGGAGGCAATACCGCTAAAGTAGGCCCCGACGTTGCAGCCAAAGGCTAACCAGGCTCCATACCCCATCAGCAGGCCGCCAATTAGGGCTGCCAATACGGCTCGCCGCGACGGGGGCTGCCGCACGGTGAGCTGTCCGGCGATCGCCGCCGCCAGCGCGGCCCCCAGCACAATGCCAAAATTCATCACCGAAGTCACGTCGGCAAAGACGCTGGCTTGCAGCACCTCTAAAATGCTCTCCTGGCTCCAAAATTCGCTGCTGGTCGGGTTCCAGCCCAGCAGGGTGGCCAGCTTGGCGCTCCAGAGGGTGAAGCCCCAGGTCACCCCCCAGGGCCGACCGGCCAGCAGCAGGGTGAGGGTATTCAGCAGGGCCAGCGCCATAGCGCCCGTTACCAGTGACCAGGGGCCGTAGAAGAGCGATCGCCAGGTGGGCCGCTGAATTAACCCCGACGGCATTCCCCAAACATAGGTTTGCCAACGCCACAACCCTAGCCCCAAAAGACCCAGCAGACCCAGTTGCAGCGCTGCGCCTCCCCAACCCCAAAGCGCAATCAGCGACAC
>PYGV01000271.1 GCA_003022385.1 filamentous cyanobacterium CCP3
CCAGGTGACGGCAATCGCCCCCACCGCCGACGCCCCTAAGTGGGCAATGCAGCCCAGCGGTGACACCCCCCAGCCCGCCGACACCCTCGAAGATAAGTACAATCTGCCCTTTGGCCTGCGGGTGCCCACCGCCAGCGCCCCGATCGACTGGGGGGCGCACCTGGAGCAGCTCGAAACCACGCTATACAAGCGGCGATCGACGCGGCGGTTCAGCGCTGGGCCGATCTCGCTAGGGTTGCTGAGGCAGCTCTTAGACTTTACCTACCAGCCCCGCCACTATCGTGACCAGGGCTTCGACCCCAGCCCTGACTACGGCGATCGCAGCCTGGTGCACACCTTTGTGGTGGTCTGCGACGTGGAGGGCTTAGACGACGGCTGCTACTACTACGCCCCCCGCAGCGAAGAGCTGCGTCAGGTGCGCTTCAAAAACTTTCGCCGCGAGCTGCACTACCTGTGCCTGGGGCAAGAGCTGGGCCGCGATGCCGCCGCCGTGGTGTTTCACACGGCTGATTTGGCTCGGGCCGTGGCGGCCTACGGCGATCGCGTCTACCGCTACCTGCACCTCGACGCCGGGCACCTGGGCCAGCGCTTAAATCTGGCCGCTGTGCGGCTGGGCCTGGGGGTGAGCGGCATTGGCGGTTTCTACGACGATCAGGTCAACGAGGTGCTGGGCATTCCGCCCGACGAAGCGGTGATTTATATTACAACCCTGGGACAGCCTGGATAGTCGGGGTAGTCTAGAGAGTGAATAGCCATGCCCGCCGGGGTGGATGATCGGGCGCCCAGTTGTGACGCCAACTGTCTATGACCCAGCTTTCGCCTCAGACTCAGACTCAGACTCAGACTCAACGCCAGGCTACGAGCGGGTTATCTCAGCTAGAGTCCCAGGCTTTGCAGCCGCCGACCGTGCTGCTGCTGATGGATGCAGGCGGCGATCGCGATCGTCTGACTCAATCTCTCTTTCCCTGGCGTTCACCGGAGGCTGAGACGATTGCTCAGGCTCTAGCCTTCTGGTGCAGCCACTCTCCTGACTGGGTTGTGCTTGATCTGGCCTGGGCCGAGGGCAGTGGGCTGGCGTTTCTGGCCGCCTTGGGCGACATCACTGCTCACCGTCCGCTGCCAGTGCTGGTGCTGGTGGGACCGGGGCAGGAGCGCACAGCCCTGGAGGCCATGAAGCGAGGGGCTATCGACTATTTCTTTAAAGCTGAGTTCGCCCCTGCTGACCTCCTGGTGCGGCTGAGTCAGCGGCCCCACCCGCGCCCGTCAGCCCTGGAGCAAGTCCAGCAGCACTATCAAAATTTAATCGAAAACTCGCCCGATATTATTGAGCGGTTTGACTGCCATCTGCGCCATCTCTACGTTAGCTCCACGCTGACCCGGCTGACGGGAGTGGATACGGCTGCCTTTCTGGGCAAAACCTGTCGCGACCTGGGCCTAGATAGCGCCATGGTTGAAGCCTGGGAGGCCGCTG
Organism: filamentous cyanobacterium CCP3; assembly: GCA_003022385.1. Taxonomy (GTDB): domain Bacteria; phylum Cyanobacteriota; class Cyanobacteriia; order Phormidesmidales; family Phormidesmidaceae; genus Nodosilinea. The sequence goes on from PYGV01000271.1 coordinate 1,472, forward strand.
CCGCCAGGCTGCTGGCCACTGGTGAAAAGCAGACGATTGAGTTTGCAACCCCTACGCTGATGGGGATACGGCACTTTGAGATGGCGATCGCCCCGGAGTGGTCAGCCGCAGGTGAAATCGAGTCGATTCTGTGTATTTCGCGCGATATCAGCGATCGCGTGGCGGCCCAGCAGGTGCAGCAGCGGTTGCTCAGCGAGGCTCAGGCGACTCAGCGCGAGGCCACCGCGGCCTCCGATCGGTTGATCCATGTGTTCAACCGCATGAACGACAGCATCCTGGTCTTTGACCGCGATTCGCGCTGCGTCTACCTCAATCGCAGTGCCGAGCAAACCCTAGAGCAACCGGCCCTGGAGTTTATTGGTCAGCCCATTTGGTCTGCATTTCCCGATGCGGTAGATACCCCCATCTATGAGGTCTACTATCGAGCGGTCGAGCGACAGCAGCCCGAATTTTTTGAGTACTACTATCCGCCCCTGAACAAGTGGTTTGAGGTGCGCCTCTACCCCGACAATGACGGCGTCACGGTGTACTTTACCGATATCAGCGATCGCAAAGCCGCTGACGCCAGCCGTCAGCAAATCCAGCAGCTCCACCACAATCTATCGCTGCTGGAGCAGACCCTGGAGTCAATTTTGGCGGGCTACTGGGATATCGATTTTGCCGCCAATACCGCCTACCTGAGCCCTAGCCTTAAACGGATACTGGGCTATGCTGACCACGAGCTGCCCAACCACCCCAACACCTGGCAGACGCTGATTTTCCCTGAAGATTTGCCCACGACCCTCGACGGCCTCGATCGCCACATTCAAAGCCGTGGCGAAGTGCCCTACTACAACGAGGTACGCTACCGTCACAAAGATGGTTCGACCGTCTGGATTCTCTGCGCCGGTCAGGTTGTAAGCTGGGACGAAGCGGGTCAGCCCCTGTACATGGTGGGCTGCCACGTCGATATTACTCGACTCCGGCACACCGAAGCTCAGCTGAGAAAAAACGAAGCCCACCTGCGGACCGCCCAGCGCATTGGCAAGCTGGGCAGCTGGGAGTTTGAGGTGACGGCCCAGCAGATTGTCTGGTCTGAGCAGGTCTACCGCATTTTCGGTCTCACCGTTGGCGAAACCCCGCCCAGCTTTGAGGCGCTGCAAGGCTACTTTCACCCCGATGACCAAGCCCGGCATCGTCAGGTCGTAGAGACCACAATTGCAAATCACCAGCCCTACGACGAGGAATTTCGAATCGTGCGGGCCGACGGCAGCTCTGGTCATATTCACGTCAAAGGTGAAGCGGTACTTGACAGCCTGGGGCAGCTTACCCATCTGACTGGTACCGTACAGGACATCAGCGAACGCCAGCAGCACGACGCTGAGATGCAGAACCTGTCGCTGCGCCTCGCCCTGGCCCTGGAGTCGGGAGGCATTGGCACCTGGAGTTGGGATCTGCGCGAGACGATCTTGTGGGATCAGCGCATGTACGAGATCTGGGGGCTGGAGAACCTGGGCCGAGCTGTTATCTTCGACGACTGGGCTGCCTGCGTGCATCCCGACGACTGGCCCCGTGTTGAGGCGGCTATTCACCAGGCTCTGCAAGACAGGGGACACTTTGACATTGAGTTTCGGTTTTACCGACCCAACGCTGAGCTGCGGCGGGTACGTGCGGCGGCCATCGTGCAGGAATCGCCCGCCGGAGCGGCTCAGGCCATGGTGGGCATCAACTACGACATCACTGAGCACAAACAGGGGGCGATTGAGCTGGAGCGGCTTTCTCTGCGCCTCTCCCTGGCCCTCGAATCGGGCCGCATTGGCAGCTGGGAAAGGGTTTTAAGCACCGACGAGGTGATCTGGGACCAGTGCCTGATTGACCTATATGGCTTTGCCCGCCTGGGGCACCAGGCGACCTATCAAGACTGGCGGGCCCAGGTCCACGTCGACGATGTTGGCTGGGTGGAAGCGGCCAACCAGGCGCTCATGGACAGCGATGCCCCTTACGATGTGGAGTTTCGCGTCTGGCGGGGCGATGGCAGCCTGGGCTGGATTCGCTCTAGCGCTGTGGTCCAGCGAGATGCCTCTGGCCAGCCCATCAGCATTATTGGCATCAACTACGACATCACCGATCGCAGGCAGGCCGCCGCTGAGCTTCAGAACCTCTCGGCTCGACTAGCTCTAGCCCTGGAGTCGGGGGGCTTTGGCAGTTGGGAATGGGATGTTGCTACCAATGTGATCAGCTGGGATCAGCGGTTAATTGAACTCTATGGATTCGATCAGGGGCGGCCTACCACCTACCAGGACTGGCGCGATCGGGTCTACAGCGACGATTTGCCGACGGTAGAAGCGGCCCTCCAGGCCGCCTTGGCAACCGATGCCCACTATGACAGCGAGTTTCGCATCTGTCGCGGCGACGGCGAACTGCGCTGGATTAAGTCCAACGCGCTGGTCTATCGCACTCCGGAGGGGCAGCCCCTGGGCATGATCGGCATCAACTACGACATCACCGAGGCGAAGCAGGCTGAGCTGCACCTGTGGCGCACCGCCGCCCAGCTCGAAGCCTCAAACCGTGAGCTAGAGGCCTTTGCCTACTCGGTTTCCCACGATTTGCGGGCTCCGCTGCGGGCCATTGACGGCTTTAGCCGCGCCCTGCTCGAAGACTACGGCGATCAGTTTGACGAGGAGGGACGAGACTATTTCGATCGCATTCGCCACAACGTCGGCCGCATGGGGCAGCTGATTGATGACCTGCTGCGGCTGTCGCGGGTGTCGCGGCAGACGATGGCCTACGAGATGGTAAACCTCAGCGCCCTGGTGCAGGAGCAGATCGACACGCTCCAGGCGACTGACCCCGATCGCACCGTCGCCGCGACCATTGCCCCCGGCCTTGCCGTCAGCGCCGACCCGACCCTGATGCAGGTGGCGATCGCCAACCTGGTGCAAAACGCCTGGAAGTTTACCAGCCACCGCCCCAGCACCCGACTGGAGTTTGGCGTGGTGGTGCAGGCGGGTGAACCCGTCTACTACCTGCGCGACAATGGGGCTGGCTTTAATATGGCCTACGCCGACAAACTATTTGGGGTGTTTCAGCGGCTGCACAACACCTACGAGTTTCCAGGCACCGGCATTGGCCTGGCTACGGTGCAGCGGGCCATTCACCGCCAGGGGGGACGGGTGTGGGCCGAAGCCGCCGTAGACCAGGGAGCAACGTTCTATTTCACCTTGCCCCGCGCTTCTGGGGTGGAGAGGCCGCTATGACGCCAGTTCGCTCCATTTTGCTGGTCGAAGACAACCCCGACGACGAGCGGCTCACCCTGCGCGCCCTGCGCCAGGGTCATTTGGCCAACCCGATTGTGGTGGCCCGCAACGGTGAAGAGGCTCTGCAGCAGGTGTTTGGATCTGGCCCGCTGCCCTGCGTGGTGCTGCTCGATCTCAAGCTGCCTAAAGTCGACGGGCTGGAGGTGCTGCGGCAAATTCGCAGCCGCGATCGCACCCAGCTGCTGCCCGTGGTGGTGCTCACCTCGTCGAGTGAAGACCGCGATATCATTGAAAGCTACAGCCTGGGGGCGAATAGCTATGTGCGCAAGCCCGTCAACATCGACGAATTTAGCGAAGCCGTGCGCCAGCTCGGCCTGTACTGGGCATTGATAAGTGAGCTGCCACCCACCCTGCCATGACTGCCTCTGAACCCCTGCGGGCGCTGATTGTAGAAGACTCCGACGACGATCGGCTGCTGCTGCTGCGGGAGCTGCGCCGGGCCGGGTTTGACCCCACCTGGATGCAGGTGCAAACCGCCGAAGATTTTCGCGCCGCCCTCAACGCCGATGACTGGGATGTGGTGTTTTCCGACTATCAGCTGCCCCAGTTTACGGCCCCGGCGGCCCTCGAGATTTTGAACCAAAGCTCCTACGACCTGCCCTTTATCGTCGTGTCGGGTACGGTCGGCGAGGCCACAGCCGTGGACATGATGCGGGCCGGAGCCCACGACTACGTGATGAAAGACAACCTCTCGCGGCTGGTGGAGGCGGTGCGGCGCGAGGTGCGAGAGGCCCAGAGCCGCCGCGATCGCCGCGCCGCTCTGATCGAGCTAGAGCGTACCAAAGAACTGCTGCACCTGGCGATCGAAGGCTCTGGCATTGGCATCTGGGACTGGCAGGTGCAGACAGGGGACGTGTGGACCAGCGATCGCTGCGCCGCCCTGATGGGCTATGGCCCCGACGACATGGGTCCTGCCCGCATCGACACCTGGCAGCGGTATGTGCACCCCGATGACTGGAGCCGCAAAAAGATTGCGCTACGGCGCCACTTCGAGGGCGAAACGGCCAGCTACGAGTGCGAATTTCGCCTGCGCCACCGCCAGGGCCACTGGGTGTGGGTGCTCGATCGGGGCAAGGTCGTCGAGTGGGACCATGCCTACCGCCCGCTGCGCATGAGCGGCACCTATACCGACATCACTGAGCGCCGCCTGGCCGAGGCCGAGCATCGTCGGGTGGCCGACCAGATGCTGTTTAACAGCCTCCACGACGCCCTCACCCAGCTGCCCAACCGCAACTTTCTCATGCAGCGGCTCGAACTGGCGATTCAGCGCTGCCATCGCCTCCGGAAAAATTTTGCGGTGCTCTTTCTCGATCTCGACCACTTTAAGGTGATCAACGACAGTCTGGGCCATCTGGCGGGCGATGAGGTGCTGGTGGTGGTGGCTCAAAAGCTGCGATCGCTGATTCGCACCACCGATCTAGCCGCCCGCCTGGGGGGCGATGAGTTTGTGCTGCTGCTCGAAGACATCGACACCCTGCAGGAGCCCCTGCGCATTGCCGAGCGGCTCCTGCGAGACATTCAAGAGCCCCTGGCCGTGGGCGGGCGCAACGTTTTTCTCAATGCCAGCGTAGGCATTGTGCTGGGGGGCTGCGATTATCAAACCCCTTCCGAACCCCTGAGAGATGCCGACATCGCCATGTACCGGGCCAAGGCCCAGGGGCGGGGCCGCTATGTGGTGTTCAATGAATCGATGCACCTGCAAGCCCTGCAGCGCCTTCAGCTCGAACAGGAACTGCGCCATGCCATCGACGCCGGGGAGCTGGTGCTCTACTACCAGCCCATTTTTCAGCTCAACACCCAAGAAATCTCTGGGTTTGAGGCCCTGGTGCGGTGGCAGCACCCCGATCGCGGCTTTATCGCCCCTGATAGCTTTATTCCCATTGCCGAAGAAACCGGGCTGATCGTACCCCTCGATCGCTGGGTCTTGAGCCAGGCCACCCGGCAGCTGGCCCTCTGGCACCAGCGCTATCCGCACCGGAGAGAACTGACGGTGAGCATTAATTTTTCGGTTAAAGATCTGCTGCGCAATGACCTGCTCAGCGATTTGACCAGCATTCTGGCCCAAACCGAGCTACAGGGTCACCACCTCAACCTCGAAATTACGGAAAGCACCCTGATCGAAGACATCCAGGCGATGGTTGCTATTTTGCAGCAGCTCAAACCCTACGGATTTACCGTTACCATCGACGATTTTGGCACCGGCTACTCCTCCCTGAGCTACCTGCACC
>PYGV01000272.1 GCA_003022385.1 filamentous cyanobacterium CCP3
AGTCACTTTAAAAGATATTCGCAGCTGGTTCACAAATGACTGTTACTGTACCTCATCCGAATGAGAACCGCTATAAATAGATTCGAAGGATGCTTTTCTATAACCCACCCGATCGCTGCACGTAGAAAAACCCCGCCTGCACCAGGCCGATCGCGAAGCCCAAAATGCCGCCCAGGTTGACAATCGCCTGTAGCTCGTTGCGCACAATGCCCTGAATCGCCATCTCCAGCTCCCTGGGCGAGGTACCGCGCACCCGGTCGATAATCACCTGGTCAATATTGAGAATGGGAATAATCTGGGCCACCAGCGACTCCAGGTCGCGCTCCAGATAGCGCTCTAAAATCAGCGCCAGCTCTTCGCTGACCGGGTCGAGCGACTGGGTAATTACCTCAGAATTTTGCAGGCGGTTGAGCAGCTGAGTTGCCAGCATTTCCCAGTTGACCGAGGCCCCCAGGCCGCGCACAAACTCTGGCCCCAGGGTGCGAATGTAGCCCTGCAAAGACTCGCGCAGATTGCGGCGCACCTGGCGCACGGTCGCCACCGGCAGGTTTTGCAGCGACACCCGCTGCAGCGATTCCTGCATGCGCTTCTTGAGCTGTAGAGCCACGACCAGCTCGGCAATGCGGGCGTTGCTCACCTCGCGCTCGTCAAGGCAAAACGCCCGCAGGCGACCCAGGGCGTTGCGCACGCCAAACAGGTTGGCCACCACCCAGTAGGTGCCGCTGGTGCGCTCGCGAAAAATGGTGTCAATGACCTGAATATTGCGATCGGTGAGAAAGTCAACGACGAGCTGGCGCAGCTTATCGGGGGGAAACACGCCCGTCAGCAGCCAGGTGGCAATCTGGTCGGCCTGCTCGGCGGTGAGCTTAAAGTCGATCAGCACCTGGTCAAAGAGCTGGTTGAGCTGGGGTTCTAAAAAGTCTTCGCGGCGAGCCCACACCCGAATCAGGCGGGGCAGCGACTTGCCAAACAGGTCTTGCAGAATGGCCCCGGCAATCTTGGCGGTGCGCTCCTGGGCGCGGCTCTGCACCTGGTCGAGGGCCAGCTGCAGCAGCCACTTGATCGCCGCCTGGGTGCGATCGGTCTGCAGCAGCCGCCGGGCCAGGTTTTGCAGCTCTTCGGGGGTGAGCAGCGACCCCATAATCGTGTCAGAAATGCGCTTGGCCAGCCGCTCCTGGTTGCTGGGAATGAGCCCTGGGGTAAAGGGCAGCCGCCGCCCGCCCAGGTAGATAGGGCGATAGGGGCGAAACAGCATTTTGATGGCGATGTCATTGGTAAAATAACCAATCACACCACCCACAATGGGGGGGGCCAGTAGTAGCCACAGCTCAGAGCCGACCATGGCGACCCACCACCAGCACCCCCATCAGCCCCCCAGCAATGGGGTAATGGACGGCCTGATCAAAACCGGCCTGGCGGGCCAGCACCACCTGCTCAGGCCCGGTCGGAAAGCGATCGACGCTGGGGCCAATGTAGGCATACTCTTCGGTGAGACCCATCTGCTCAGCGGCGGGCACCACCAGGGTATCGAGGTACCAGCGCTGAAACTGCTGAGCCAGCGCGCCCTGGGGCCGATGAAAGTCGAGAATGGCGGCCCTGGCACCGGGCTTGAGCACCCGCTGCAGCTCAGCTAGCCCCTGGGGAATGTCGGTCAGGTTGCGCAGCCCGTAGCCCATAGTGGCCGCATCAAAGGTGTTGGCCTCAAAGGGCAGGGCCAAGGCGTCGCCCTGTACCCAGTGCAGCGTTGCGGGGGCGTGGGTACGGCGCGTGCGCGTCTCAGCCACTGCCAGCAGCTCTGCCGAAAAATCGAGGCCGTAGACGGTGCCCGCCGCCCCGACCGCCTGGGCCAGCATCAGGGCCAGGTCGCCGCTGCCGCAGCAGACATCGAGAGCGGTGTGGCCAGGGCTGGCCTCGCTCCAGCGCACAGCCATCCGCTTCCAAACCCGGTGCAGCCCAAAGCTGAGGCGTTCGTTCAGGCTGTCGTAGACCGGGGCAATGCGATCGAAGAGACTCTGAATGTCGGCGGCGGCGGGAGAGAGGGGCTGAGCAGGTGCCACAGGGATACAGCAAAATAGGCCAATCTTTACTGTAGCGCTGCATCCGGGTCTCAGCTACGGTGTTTCGTAGTGTTTGTAACAAAATTAGTTGCATTTGGACAGCCATTGTCAGGGCTGGCGTTTTGCCCTCGCCCCTACCCCTTGGTAAGGGCTACAACGTGTTGCAGTCGGCAATCTGCACCTGTCCGGCTACCGCTACTGGGGTTGGCGACGGGGTAGTGGCCGTGTTGCCCTGACAAATAACGGTACCCAACCGGGCATCGCCGCCTGGGTCTAGGGTGGTAAATACCAGTCCGGCATAGCCTCGCAGCGCCGGATTGATTGGCGTTGCCAGAGTCTTAGTCACCGTTATCCCCTCTGGGGCGGTAGCGGCGTAGTTGGCCGGAGTGCCAGCCATTGCTGTGTCTCCCGTTGGGGCAGTAACGGTGACGGTATAGTCGGGGGGAGCGTGGTTTTCGATGACGTCTAGTTCGGCTGTAGAGGTCGCAAAGCGATTGTTTTCGACAAAAAACGCCTGCTGGGCACGGTTAACCAGGCCAATGTACATCAGGGCTCTGGCCTGCTTAGACCGGGCCGCCTGGTTCAAAAAGCTGGGCAAAGCAATGCTGGCCAAAACCCCCACAATTATCACCACCACCAGCATCTCAATCAGGGTAAAGCCTCGCTGGCTGGCATGGCCACAGGCTCGGTAGGGCTTGACGACGTGACGGCAGAAAGGGGCAAACATAGACAGGAACCGCAGAAGTTGCCTACCCCTCTACGCAATTTCTCGGAGATGATCGGGCAAATAGCTGTCGGCTTTATCTGAGCTTTAGATACTTAAGCCGCTGTTGCCTGGCTGAGTGGGAGGGCAATCCTCAGCCCGGCCAGAGCAGCAGCAGCCAGAATTTTCAGGTGGTTGTGAGCTCGCCAGTTGCCTTAGTTTTAGCGATTTACCACTCGGTGCTAGCCTCACTCAATCGGCCAGCGTCATGCGGTTTCACTAGATTCCTGACCTTAGCCAGGGTTCTAGCTCCACCAAAACGGTCTAAACTGTCAGACTATACCCATTGAACTGAGCGATTTGGACACCCTGCCCCTTACCTCCAACCCCGGTACCCTGCGCTTGTTTATGACGGGGGCTAGCGGCTGCATAGGCCACTATATTTTGGAGCTTTTGCTGGAGAGCGATCGCTACGAGCTGTTTTTGCTGCTGCGCTCCCCCGAAAAGCTGCGGCTGCCCGTGCAAAACAACCCCAGGGTGCACATTCTGCGGGGCAGTCTCGAAAATATCGATCCCTTCATTGACCTGCTGCCCACCATCGACATCGCCATTTTAACGGCGGCGGCGTGGGGCGGCGACCCCGGCTACGTCGATGCCATCAATGTCGACGCCAACCTGAAGGTGATGGCTCACCTCGACCCCCAGCGCTGCCAGCAGGTGATCTACTTTTCTACCGCCAGCATTCTGAATCAGCAGAGCGAACCGCTGCCGGAGGCAGGTGACCTTGGCACCGAGTACATTCGCAGCAAGTACGAGTGCCACCATCGCCTACCCGAACTGGCGGTGTGCGACAAAATCACGACCGTGTTTCCCACCCTAGTGTTTGGCGGCGACAAAGAAAAGCCCTACTCCTTTATCTCGGCAGGGCTCAAAGATGTCACCCGCTGGGTAGGGCTGATCCGTTTCTTTCGGGCTGACGCAGGGTTTCACTTTGCCCACGCCCAGGACATTGCCACGGTGGTCAACTACCTGGTTCAGCATCCCTCCAGCGAGGGCTACCGCGAGTACGTGCTGGGCAACCCGCCCCTGAGCGTCAATCAGGCGGTTGAGCAGATTTGCGACTACTTCGGCCAGCGCATCTGGTTCCGCATTCCGCTGTCGTTGTGGCTGGCTGACGTACTGATTAAGCTCTTTCGGGTCCAGATGGCCCCCTGGGATTATTTCTGCCTGCACTACCGTCACTTTGTCTACGCTGGAGCGGTCAGCCCAGCCAGCTTTGGCATGGAACCCTATTGCTCAACCCTGGCCGACCTCATGCGGGTGCACGGCATTGCTGGGGCGAGGAAGCGGAAGAAGGTGAGGTGATGAGTCCAAAATTTTGAATTTTGGACTCATCACCTCACGTCCTGTACTACTTCACCACCAGCCGGTAGGGCATGATCGAGTAGATGCCGCGCGGGTCGTTGAGGGCCCGAATGAGCTGAGCCTCGTCGACGAACTCCAGCACCTGGGCGGTGAGGGGGTCGTAGGCAGTGGTGCGGGCCGTTTCAGCACTGAGGAAAAACCGCAAAAACTGCTGCCAGTCGTCGGGCTCGGGGTATTCTTTTAGGCGCCAGTCATCGGCGAGTTCGGCGAGTTCGGCGGCGGTTGCGATCGCCGCGTTCACCCCACCCAATTCATCCACCAGGCCCAGGTCTAGGGCGGCTTTGCCCGACCACACTCGCCCCTGGGCCAGCTCAGCTACCACCGGGCGCTCCAGATCGCGGCCCTCGGCCACTCGGTCTAAAAAGCTGTCGTAGATAGCATCTACAGTGCGCTGCAAAATGGCCAGCTCGGCCTCAGTCTTGGGTCGCGTGCTGGTAAAAATATCGGCCAGCTCAGCGGTTTTGACCCCGTCCCAGTTCACCCCGACCTTGGTGCCCAGGTCTTCGAGGTTGAGAAAAATGCCAAACACCCCAATCGAGCCAGTAATGGTGGTGGGCTGGGCCAAAATCGCGTCGGCCTGGGAGGCAATCCAGTAGCCCCCGGAGGCGGCCACGTTGCCCATCGAGACCACTACGGGTTTGCCTGCCTCCTGCAAGAGCCGCACCTCCCGCAGAATAATCTCCGAGGCCGTGGCGCTACCGCCGGGGCTGTTGACCCGCAGCACCACCGCTTTAACCTCATCGTCCTGGCGCAGCTGGCGCAGCTGCCGGGCCAGGGAATTGCCTGCAATCACCCCGCTCTGGTTCAGATCCTCGTCATTGCCGCCGTCAACAATGGTGCCCTCGGCATAGACCAGGGCCACCTGGTTGTCTGAGCGGCGGCTGGTCAGGGGGTCGTCTACGGTCTTGGCGTAGTCGGCCAGGTCAATCTGGCGAAAGTCGAGGTCGTCTCCTGAGCCGTCCCCTGAGTCAGCTAGAGGACCCTCGCCGGTTAGCTCGCGCAAGGCGACAATTACCTCGTCTTCGTAGGCGATCGCGTCGGCAAAGTTTTGGGTCTCGGCCTCGGCCCCAAACAAAAACCCCTGGCGGTTGGCCACGGCCTGAAACTGCTGGGGCGTCAGGTCACGGGCGGGGGCAGCGGTATTCAACAGGTTTTGCCACACATCCCACAGCAGGCGCTGGGTTTGCTCCCGTTCCTCAGGGCTCATGGTGTTGCGAATCAGCGGCTCTACCGCCGACTTGTAGCGGCCGACGCGGGTGACTTGCACCCCCACCCCGAGCTTTTCCAGGGCCTCGGCCTGGTACATGGTTTCGGCGTAGAGGCCGTTCATCTCGATGTCGCCAAAGGGGTTGAGATACACCGTGTCAGCCAGGGCGACCAGAGCGTACTCCTGCTCATCCCAGGAGATGTCGTAGGCCAGAATGGGCTTGCCCGCCGCCTTAAAGGCCTCGATCAGAGGATGGATCTCGGCCTGGGTGGCCAGCCCTGCCCCCATGCCGGTGCTGCCCTTTAGGTAGAGGGCTGTAATGCGGTCGTCGGTGGCGGCGGCCTCTAGAGCCAGCACCGCCTGGCGCAGGGTGAGTTCTCCGGGTGCTGGCCCACCGAACACGATGGCGCTGGGGTCAATGGCCGCCAGCGAGTCTGGGATTACCGTCGAGAGGTCGTAGACCAGCACGGTATCTTTCTCAACGCTGGGGGCATCGCTGTCTTCGCTCAGCCCCGCCATCAGCAGCCCCGCCAGCCCCACCGCCCCCAGGGCGAGCAAAAAGCCCAGCAGCAAGAAAAACAAAATCGACCCGGTCAGACTAGCCAGGGTGTACTTCAAAAATTGCCGCATGGGGTTAGTTAGCGTTAGAGAACGGTACTGCCAGTCTAACGATATACGTCGGCGTCTTCGGCATCCTCATAGGTATCGAGGGCCGTATCTTCAGGATTCTGGTTCATTTCTTCTTTAAAGCCGCGCAGGGTTTTACCCAGGGCGCTGCCCAGCTCAGGGATTTTTTTGGGGCCGAAGATCAAGACGGCCACCCCAATAACGAGCGCAACTTCAGTCCAGCCGAGGTTAAACATGGTGGTAGCGGGGGTTGGAGGTTTGTTTCACTATACAGCTTGAGGTTAAAATCCAAACTGGGCCAGCGCCAGGGCGATCGCGTCTATACCGCTGCCGCCGCTGGGGCAAAGCGAAATCCGGCCTGGCGAATGCGATCCATCGCGACGGCCAGGCGATCGCATTCGGCAATCAGGCTGACCCGAATGTAGCCCTCGCCGCCGGGGCCAAAGGCGTTGCCGGGGGTGACGACCACGCCTGTTTCCTGCAAGACCGTCAGGGCAAAGTCGGTAGAGGTCATGTCGGGGGGGCAGGGCACCCAGAGGTACATGGTGGCCTGGGGTTTGGCTACCGTCCAGCCCAGGGAGGCAAACTCGTCGATCAAAAAGTCGCGGCGGCTGGAGTAGCGCTGCTGCACCTCTTCGAGGTAGTGGTCGGGCAGCGACAGGGCGGTTTCTGCTGCCCGCTGCAGGGCCGCAAAGATACCGTAGTCGAGGTTGGTCTTGAGCGTGCGCAGGCCCTGAATAATGTGGGAGTTGCCCACTACAAAGCCCACGCGCCAGCCCGCCATGTTGTAGGTCTTTGACAGCGTGTGAAACTCGACCCCGACCTCCTTGCCGCCGGGAATTTCTAGCAGGCTGGTGGGCTGGTAGCCGTCAAAGGCCAGCTCGGCGTAGCAGAGATCGTGCACCAGCAAAATCTGGTGCTGGTGCACGATCTCTGC
>PYGV01000273.1 GCA_003022385.1 filamentous cyanobacterium CCP3
CCCTGGGGCCACTGCTCTATGGGGGGTCTCCCAGCGGCATTGACTTTGGCCGCGCCCTGCAGCCCCCCAGCAGTATCCGAGCCAGCTGATCCTGGCCTAGGTCGTTAGTGCCCAGGGGCGCGGTGGCGCTGGGGGGCTGCAGGGCGCGGCCAAAGTCAATGCCGCTGGGAGACCCCCCATAGAGCAGTGGCCCCAGGGCGATCGCCAGTATCACTATCCCCAGCCCCATCAGGGCCAGCCGAGCGGTGCGATCGCCCCACAACCGTTCCCAAGCTCGATTTTTGCCGCCCGGTAGAGCCACTGGCTGGGGCGATACTGCATTAGTGGCCATAGCGCACCCTGGGGTCGATGACGCCGTAGAGCAGATCGGCCACCAGGTTGAAGGCCACTACCAGCACCGCGTAGATAAAGGCAATCCCCATCACCACTGGCGTATCGCTGCGGTAGATCGACTCAATCAGCAGCGCCCCAATCCCCGGCACCCGAAACACCTGCTCCGTCACCAGCGCCCCAGTAAAAATGGTAGGAATATCCAGAGCCACCAGTGTCACCACCGGAATTAGCGCATTGCGCAGCATGTGCAGGGTGACAATGCGCCAGCGACCCAGTCCTTTTGCTCGCGCCGTTTTCACATAGTTCTGCGGAATTTCTTCGAGCATGGCGGCCCGCACAAACCGCAGCAGCACCGCCGTCTGAAACAGCACCAGCGTGGCGATCGGCATAATTGACTGCCGCAGCCACTGACTCAGGCTGCCCAAATCGTTCACCACCAGCGTGTTGTCATAGATAAAGGGCAGCCAGCCCAGCCGCACGCTCAGCACAATAATCAGCACCAGCCCAGAAAAAAACGGCGGCGTGGAGAATCCCATAAACGCCACCGTGGTAATGGTGCGGTCAATCCAGGTGTTTTGCCGCAGAGCCGCAATTATGCCCAACGGTAAGGCCAAAGCCACGCTCAGCAAGTAGGCCACGCCGATCACCCATAGCGTCACTGGCAATCGCTGAGCGATCAGTTCTGCCACCGGCAATCGACTGACGAACGAGTAGCCCAGGTTGCCGCTAAACAGCGCCACCGTCCACTTCAGGTAGCGAATGGGAATGGGCTGATCAAGGCCCAGCGATCGCCGAATATTCTCCCGCACCTCCGGCGTAATCGCTGGATTTGTCGCCAGATCGCCCAGTGGGTTGCTGGGCGACAGCGCCAAAATAAAGAAGATCACCGCGCTAATGGCCAGCAGCGTTGGAATCGCAACCAGCAGGCGCTTAAGCAGATAGCCGAGCATGGCAGAAAAACTATAGCGTAGGAGTAGCCTCAGACTATGGCTAGTCTAGCGGGGTCATTTCCCCTACGCATAGAGTTTTTGCCGCTCACCGGGCAAAGCTTTGGCTACCAGGCTCCCTATCTGCCCAATGCAGCCGCTACTTCTCCTGTGAGAAGGCACTGACCAGGACTCCTGAGGCGGTCATAACCGCAAATCTGAATTGCAGAACCCCAATTCCAACTAGCCACTGTAGCCACCGCCTTAAGCGAGTTGACCAGTGCTATCTCTAGAACAGCGTATCTGCTTTAGATTTAATAATCTTGGCTGGAATCCCCACTACTGTAGAGTTTGCGGGCACATCAATTAACACTACAGCGTTGGCGCCTACATTGACGTCGTCGCCAATTGTGATGTTACCGAACAGTTTAGCGCCCGCTCCCACATTGACTCGGTTGCCTAAGACTGGGGCATCAAAGGGGCGATCGAGATGGCGCAAACCCAGCGTCACACCCTGTCGAATAATGGTGTCATCCCCAATGATGCAGTGGCCGTGTACAACAATATTACCCTGGTGCTCCACAACGACCCGTCGCCCCAGTTTGACCGTATAGGGCAGCTCAATACCATAGGTGTTTCGCACTTTGTGGTACATCATTCGATAGAGCAGGCTCAACGGCGCCCGCAAAACCTTAGACTTAACACCCATGCGCCATACGCCAAACCGATGAACCGCCACCGCTCTAAAACCAGGCTTGACCCAATCGCGGCCATGGGCAATCCAGTCTTCCTTTACTTGCTGTATTAATTCGTTAAATGAAGTGTTGGGTTGCTCCGATCGGCTCTCAAAATCGACATCTAGAGAACTCTCGGCAACGTTAATCACAGAGGTCATACAACTCCTATCTCAATTTATCTAAATGACCTAGGGTATTCGGCGTAGATACAGTTCAACATCGCTTTAGACGAAGGTCATCCAATAAAGCTACCGGCCAAGGGGGGCAAACCAGTCGATTGAACTAGCGATGTTTAGTGGTGCAGGGGCGGTGTAGGGGGCAGAAGGGTAAGCTGTGAAGGTATAAGGGCAGCTAACCAAATCTAGGGCTAGCGGTGCAGAAATACATGTGTCTTACCTTCTGAGTCTAAAAAACAATCGTACAAAAGCCAATTTAGAAATCACTCGCCAATGCCCTCCAATCGCTATACCAAGTCTACTCCGGCGGTGAAATCATCCCACAGCTGCACTGCCGGACCTTTGTAATAAGTTTATGCTTTAGTAAAAATACTACTTAATATCTCCGTTCTGTAAGTTAGGCTTTTTGAGTAATTTGAAGAAAGATTGCCTATTCTGCAGGGTAACGGTATCTTCAGCCAGGCGACACCGTTGGTTGCAAAAGAGTTAAAGCAGCGTTTTTCTAGGGGTTTGTCAAGATGAATTTTAGGATCCATTTGCCCTGAAAATAGGCTGGTCTTAGGAGGACAGGTGTGCAGTTAGCTGAGCTTAGGAGCCAGCGCGGCCTTGGGGTAGGCAATGCGCTTGTGGTTGTACTGCTGCCAAACCTGCACAAAGATTTCGGCAATCAGGGCCATGTGGTCGCGAGTCAGGCCCGATTCTACGAGCTGGTTATCTTTCCAGCGGGCGCGCAGAATACGGTTGACCATGGCCAGAGCCTCATCGGGGGTGGCATCGGTGAGCGATCGCAGGGCCGCTTCGCAGGAGTCGGCCAGCATGACAATGCCGGTTTCGGGTGACTGCGGAATGGGGCCGTCGTAGCGAAAATCGGCTTCCTTTACCACCAGGGCTAGTTCATCTTTAGCCATTTCCTCCGCCTGGTGATAAAAATAGCTGATTAGCATCGTGCCCTGGTGCTCGGGGATGAAAGCCTGAACGGCTTTGGGCAGGCGACATTTACGGGCCATCACAATGCCCTCGGTGACGTGTTTTTTGATGATTTCAGCGCTGAGCCAGGGGTCGTTGAGGGCATCGTGCTTGTTGGGGCCACCCATCTGGTTTTCGATAAACCCTTGGGGGTCGTGCATTTTACCGATGTCGTGGTAGAGGGTACCGGCACGTACTAGCTCCACATTGCAGCCCAAGGCACGGGCGGCGGCTTCCGCCAGACTCGATACAAAGACGGTGTGCTGAAAGGTGCCGGGCGCTTCTGAGGCCAAGCGCTTGAGCATGGGACGGTTGGGGTTTGACAACTCGGCCAGACGGATGGGGGTCACCAGATCAAAGAGGTGCTCCAGGTAGGGGCTCAGGCCCAGGGCGGCAATGCTGGAAATCACGCCGTAGATGCCCTGAAGGGCTGCCCCAGTGAGCATACCCGACCAGGCGGAGAGCAGTGATACCGGGCTGACCACCAGCGTCAGCAGCAGGTAGGCGACCCCCTGGGTGAGGCCTACGCTACCGCCGAGGAGAGCCAGCTCTTCGCGCGATCGCATGCGGCCTGCCAGCAGGCTACACACAAAGGCTCCGGCGGCCCCAGCCATAAACGAAATACCGCTCACTGTAGCTCCGACGGGCAGCAGTACAGCCACCAGCACGACCAGGGTACCCCCCAGCACGGGTCCGTAGAAGCTGCCCGCCAGCAGACCAATGGCGGGCAGCCCGTAGGCAGCCACCCCAACCATTTTCATGATCCCGGCGCTGACCACCATGGCCGTTAGCAACAGGTAGTCTTGCTGACGCAGTCGCTGGGGTACCCAGCGCTCAACCAGCAAAAATAGGCCTACCCCACCGGCTACCAATCCCCCAAACATAGCCAAACCCCAGTAGTTAAAGCGGCGCTGGCTGAGATTAAAGCTGTCGAGCAGCACAAACTGGCTCTGGGTAATGACGTCGCCAGCGGCAACGATGAGTTCTCCCTCCTGCACTTCTACAAAGACCGGTTTGACGGCCTCTGCGGCCATATCGGCCTGCAGGCGAGTGCGATCGCTGTCTTCAATCAGGTTGGGCTCTAGGGTAGAGAGCAGCAGCTGGCGGCCAAAGGGCTCGATCGAGCCGGGCAGCGTATCTCTGAGCTGCAGATAGACGGCGCGATCGAGCACGTCGGGGGGCAGCCCCGAGGAAATGCCCTGGGCCAGCATGCGCTCTGCGGCTTTGCGAATTTCGACCTGGACGTCGGCCCAGTCTTGAAACGATAGCTCCATCACCTGCGGAGCCTCCGTGACGCCCTCGGCCTGGGAGACCAGCAGCGTGAAGTTGGCCATCGCCTCCTGGTAACCCTGCCGCGACTGTTCTACTGAGTCTAGGAGCTGGCTCAGCTCCTGGCTGCTAGAGCGCTGGCCATAGGCCCAAAGTTCACCCAGGGCCTTCTGCTGGTCGGGGGTGATGGTCTGGTTGCGCAGCAGGGCGTCTAGCGCCACTCGCTCATTGCGAGCATTGTCTTTGGCCAGGGGGTCGAGCAGGCTGCGCAGCTTGAGCCAGGTGGCGTCGTCGGAGCGCCGCAGATAACTCTGCACCTGGGTTGACAAAATGCTGGTAGCGACAAAGGGGACCGTTCCGGCCTGGCGGCGAATATCGCCCACCTCTGCCATCAGGCTGCTCAGCGATCGCAGCACGGCTTCGTCGGTGGCAGACTCAATTCGCAATACTTGCAGGGCACCGTTGCGGGCATCTCGACGGCGTTCTTCAGTGGTTTCTTTATCTTCTACCCGAGCATCGGCGGGGGCAACAATGGTGTTAGGAGCCTGGCTGCCTACCTGCAAGCCCGGTTGATTGTAAAAGCGCTGCCCTAGAATGGCCGTCAGGCTCAGGGTGGTCAGCACAAAGGCCAACCGGGGATGGCGAATATTTTTGCGTCGCCGCAGGGGCCGGCAGGGTTGCGGTCGATTGTGGCGCAACCGCATGGGCTGGGCAGAGCTGGATGCAGTCGGCCTGTCGTTGGCCTGCACGGACTCTAGAGACGACGAGCGGTGTACTGGCGTAGGGCGAGGGATCATCGGCCTTATGGTCTGCTGCTCGACAGCCCACCAGCGCTCAACCGCAGCCACAAATTCCTGAATTGCCTTCATAAATATAAGACAGCTAAAGGGTGGGCAGAGGCCGAAAACCCTCAAAATAAAGGATCAGCCAAAACAATCGTCAGCAGCGAGCGGTTTGAGACGCTCCTCTCCCCGCTGTGCGCTCGGGCCGCCAGCCCAACCGGAGCCTCCCAAACGCTATTATAGGCGGCGGTTCTGGTCAACGCCTGTACCCCTGGCCTTAAACCCTAATGCCGAGGGGGAAAGGCGGCTGTTCTAGGCGATCGTGCGCTTCTCCCCCCGGCCAGCACCCCGACCAGCAAGCGTGCAGACCCAGGGCGATCGCTTCCAGGTCATCGGCGCTCAGCTGCCAGCTATCCTGCGCTGACGCAGGGTACGCCAGCAGCCAGCGCTGACGCAGGTTTGCCCCCACCCCGGCTCGTCCGGTGGTCAGGCCCACTACCAGCCCGGCCAGGGCCACCTCCGTTGCCGCCCAGCCTCGCCGATTGGCCGTGCCCAACACCACCGCAAACTCACCCTGGCTTTGGGCCACAAGCTGTAAGGCTGGCCTCAGGGGGGTGTCTTCACAGGTTGAAGCAAGCGTCAGGAGTGACGCGGAGAACTGGCCCCAACTCAGCCCAGCCCCAGCTGCCCTCATGGTCTGGCAGATGAGATCGAACAGCACCTCACAGGCCGCCACCGTCGAGGGCGATTCACGGCTGGGGAGGCTGCGCCATTGCTCTAGCTCGGCCACCCAGCCCACCACTGCCGCCCGATGATGGCCGTGGGCATCGGCCTGCAGCCACAGGTAGGGGAGGGTGTTGAGCAGCGCGGCGGTATCGGGCAGCCTTTGAAAGTGGGGCTGCCACCGCTGCGGCGAGAGTCTATCGCCCTGGGCACAGGCGCGGGCAACCTGCAGCAGCCCCCGCTGCCAACCGTCGGTGGCAGCGGGGACAACAGACCGACGCTCAGCCAGCCAGCGATCGCCAATCACCACAGCCTCCAGCGCTGCCTCCAGCCGATCTGGCGGTGATCCTGGCCTCACGCTTGGTGACATTTCTGGCTGTGACATGGGTGGGGTGCCTTTACGCCGGTAAACCCAGCGCCTAGTCAATCG
Source organism: filamentous cyanobacterium CCP3 (assembly GCA_003022385.1). GTDB lineage: Bacteria > Cyanobacteriota > Cyanobacteriia > Phormidesmidales > Phormidesmidaceae > Nodosilinea. The sequence continues at coordinate 6,343 of PYGV01000273.1, forward strand.
TTGGAGACAGATCTTAGAAACAGATTGTGGCGGGCAAATCTAGCCGCTGAGCATGAATTTTAAGCGGGGGCAGTAGCCTATTTCTGATTAGCAACCCTATAATGCTTGCTGTCAAGCGCCTGCCGCTGACTGTTATCCCCGTCTGGAGTCAAGTTTATGTTCTGCGCTTCCCCTTTTACGCAACGGGCAGCCCGAGGCTGGGCCAGCCCTGGTTTTTGGGGAATGGCGATGGCGATTCCCCTCTGGGGAGGCTGCGCCATCGCCCTGGTTGGCAGCTTTGCCAATGCTGCCCAGGCTCAGGCTCCTACCGAAGAGGCCGCTCCGGCTAATCAACCCGCCGTTCCGACGGTTAGCGGCGGTCGGATTGTGCGGCCTACCCTCCGGCTTGGCAGCCAGGGCGAGTCGGTGCGGGAGCTGCAATCCATGCTTATTCTGCTGGGGTATTACCCCGGTCAAGTAACGGGTCTGTACCAGGAAGACACCGCCACTGCCACACGCCGGTTTCAAACCGCTGCGGGAATTACCGCCGATGGCATTGTCGGCCCCGCCACCTGGAGCCGTCTGTTTCCGGCGCCGCCCAGCGAAGCTA
>PYGV01000274.1 GCA_003022385.1 filamentous cyanobacterium CCP3
CTACTACCAGCCCATTGTTTCGCTGCCCACCCAGGCGCTGCTCGGGTTTGAGGCGCTGGTGCGCTGGCGACATCCCAGCCGGGGGCTGATTATGCCGGGCGACTTTATCGACCTGGCCGAAGATACCGGCCTGATCAAAGCGATCGGCAGCCAAATTTTGCACCAGGTGTGCGAAACCATTAAGCAGTGGGAAAACGAGTACTCCCTCGACAAAAACTTTCGCATCAGCGTCAATGTGTCGGGGCAGCAGTTTCGCGATGCCACCTTTATCGCCACCCTCGATCGCATTTTGGCTGAAACGGGCGTGCGAGGCGATCGCCTCAAGCTTGAAATTACCGAGCGCGTTTTGCTAGAGCAGTCGGGCAGCATTGCCCAAACCCTGGCCGATATTACGGCCCGAGGCATGCAGCTCAGCATTGACGACTTTGGTACCGGCTACTCGTCGCTGCGCTACCTCAGCCAGTTTGCCGTCCAGACCCTCAAGATCGATCGCTCCTTTGTCAACCAAATGCAGCCTCGCCGCCAGGGCATTGTGCAGGCCATTATCGACCTGGCCCACAACCTGGAGATGGACTGCATCGCCGAAGGGGTCGAAACTGAAGCGCAGCGATCGCAGCTGCTACAGCTCGGCTGTGAAGCTGCTCAAGGCTACCTGTTTTCCCATCCCCTGCCGCTGGCCGCCGCCAGCGAAACACTTCGGCACTGGCCCCATTCAAGGGGTGAGGTAGGGGCAAACGGTTGCTGGCCCTAGCTGCGTCTGGGCCAGCTGTTGGCGCGAATGTTTTGCGCGGCCAGGTCTACAGTTTCGGCAACGCGGCGATCGCGGGTCTCAGCTCTTTTAGCACTGGCAATCCACTCCAAAATGCCCCGCTTAGCCGATCGCGGAAACGCCTCAAAGTTAGCCTTGGCCGTGGCGTTAGCCGCCAGCGCCGCCGCCAGGTCGGGGGAGATCTCCAGCCGCTCGATCGCATCGAGCCTCTCCCACGAGCCGTCCCGCTTGGCCGCCTCAATTTTGGCCAGCCCCGTCGGCATCATCAGCCCCGCCGCCGTCATCGCCTCAATCCGCTTTTTGTTCAGCGCCGACCAGCCAGTGCCTGACTGGCGGGGGGCCAACCACAGCATCGTGCGCTCCTCGTCGAGTCGGTTGGGCTTGCTGTCAATCCAGCCAAAGCAAAGCGCTGCTTCGACCACGTCGTTATACGAAACGTAGGGTTTGCCCGGCAATTTCTTGTAGGTAATCAGCCAGATTCCCTCGCTTCGGGTGTAGTTGGCTGCCAGCCATGCGCGCCACTCAGCCCGACTCTCGATCTGGACAGAATTTTTAGGCAATTCAGTAGTCATGTCAGCTACCAGTTCTACAGGCTGATCCAAGCGACATCAAAATCAAAAAACTGGATTAAGGTGTTCCAGCTGAATACTTCGGGGTTTACGGTAGCAGGCCCAACGGCTGAGTTTGCGGCCTTAAAAGGGACATCTATATAAGTGGAATACTCTCAGGCTTTCGCAATTTTTGCTAACTCATTGGTGAACTGCTCCAGGTTTTGCCCTAGCGCCTTTAGCTCCTGGCGCATTTGAGACTCTTGAAGCCAGTTTTGTTCATGCTCCTTGGCGCTAACGCCGTCAGGGCAATACGATTCCCATATTTTGAGTTGCGGATGCCATTTGGAGAGAAAAGGCCGTAGACCCTGATTCAGCATTTGAATCGCAATGCCGCCTACGCTTTGGGGCGATGTGCCAACATCTGGCCCGCCCTCTTTAAGAATCTGGCGAGTAGTCGCAAATAGGCTATAGAGGGAGTCCAGTGCTTCTCTTAACAGACCGTGCCCCTCCTCAAGCTGTTGTGTGGCAACTCGCGTGGTCATTTCTACATAAAGCGCCCAGGCGGCCCCCCGCGAGATCCTAACGGTTTCTAGCTGAATCTCCCCAATATCAAAGGGAAGATTGACCAAGACCCCCTTCACCCTGAAGATTTTCCGCTTGACGATCGCAACCACACCGACCACCACCACCGCCAGACCTAAGAAGATACCTATTATCTGCCGCCAAGTTTTCTGTACCTGCTGCTGCCTGAAACGGGCACTGAAGGCATCATCATAAATCCTACGAATGTCTGGGCGAGTGAGACCGGCTGAATTCTCTTGGTAGAGATCCATGACAAACTCTGTACGCCTGGGAATCACATTGTCAACATCGCTATGACCCAGAGTTTTCAGGTCTTCGATGAGTTGGGTAGATGGGTCAGATCCCGTCGCTTGGGCTAAGGCTAATCCATTGATCCACAGAGATACAGTAGGCGCCAGTACCAGCATGATCAACAACCGTTGAGTCCGTGGCGAGATTATCCCTTGGCGCATTTATATCACCCCCGTTCAGCCATTGTAATGCGATCGCCCAATTGCCGAATGGTCTGAGCCAGATCGAGGTCGCGCTTGAGTTGTTTTTCGATTTTGCTACAGCTGTAGAGTACTGTAGTGTGGTCTTTGCCGCCGAAGGCATCGCCAATTTTGGGCAGGCTGAGGTCGGTATGCCGCCGCATTAGATACATTCCAATTTGGCGGGCCTGGCTGATCTCTCGCCGCCGCGAGGCTCCTTTGAGGTCATCTACCGACACCCCAAACTGCTCGGACACCGCCGCGATGACCGCACTGGGGGAAGCCTCAATTTTGTCGGCGGGCGGGTTGAGCACGGCCATCAAATTTTCGACCGTCATGGGCAGGCCCGAAATTGACGTATAGGCGATCGCGCGAATCAGCGCCCCCTCCAGCTCGCGAATGTTGGAGGTGTAGCTGGCGGCAATGTACTCGATTGCCTCGCGGGGAATCTGCACCTGCTCGTACTCCGCCTTCTTTTGCAGAATGGCGATGCGAGTCTCGTAGTCGGGGGGCTGAATATCGGCAATCAGCCCCATGGAAAAGCGCGAGATCAGGCGGTCTTGCAGGCGCAAAATCTGGTTGGGGGGACGGTCTGAGGCCAGCACAATCTGCTTGCCCGCCTCGTGCAGCGTATTAAAGGTATGAAAAAACTCCTCCTGAGTGTATTCCTTGCCCTCAATGAACTGAATGTCATCCACCAGCAGAATATCCACATCCCGGTAGTGGGAGCGAAAATGCTGCATGCTGTCGCGGCGAATGGCGGTGATCAGGTCGTTGGTGAACTGCTCGGTCGACACGTAGGCCACCCGGGCCTGGGGGGCGATCTCCTGGCGATAGTGGCCGATAGACTGCATCAGGTGGGTTTTGCCTAGGCCCACCCCGCCGCACAAAAACAGCGGGTTGAACTCGCGCCCTGGAGCTTCGGCCACCGCCAGCGCCGCTGCATGGGCCATCCGGTTGTTTGCCCCCACCACAAAGCGCGAAAATACCGCTTTGGGGTTGAGGTCGTTGTAGTTTTCCTGGGCTGGGGCTGGCAAGTCTACTGGGGTCTGTCGGGCATGCGGAGCCTGGCGAACCGGTAGCGTCGGACGGGCAGGCAGGGCCGGAGCCGGGGTCGGCCAGTTGACCTCAGCCATGGGCAGCAGCGCGGCGGAGGCACTATCGCCATCGGGCACCACGGTCACCTGTAGCTCAATGGCCTTGCCCAAAATGTTGTTGACCACCTGGGTAATAGTGCCCGCGTAGTGCTTTTGCACCCAGTTGCGGGCAAAGGGGTTAGGCGTTGAAATGACCAGGGCGCGATCGCTCAGGGTTTGCGCCTGGGCGGGCTTAATCCAGGTTTCAAAGGTGGGGCGGCTCAGCTCCACCTGGAGCTGACTCAGCACCTCTTCCCACAACCGATTTAGGGCCTGATCCACGGTTTACCTCTTAAAGAACCGCTGCCCAAAGGCAGACATATCGCAGGGTTAGTCAATCGAGCCGCCACCTCCATCCCGCTAGCGTTCTGACGCCAGAACCAGGTGCCAGAAATTGGGTTTTCCAAGAGGTGTAGCCGCTCTCCCGAAACCTGACCTCAGGCTGGAGCAACACCAGCCGTGGTCGTGTCGGGGATCTTTAGGGTACTAGATATATGGCAAAAAAATGTCCCTGATTCTACATATAGCGTTTCGACAACATTGGATCCTGTAGTGCCCCAATTGAGTCAGACGCCAGCGGCGGCCTGCTGGTTTATTGAAGCACAGGTAACTGGCTCCTGGGGTCGATGTATACAATGACTACAGTATTTTGATCGCAGCCCTAAAAGCAGTCCTGTAATTTGCATTTCTTCAGCCACTGACTATGACTTTGCTCCAGCCCTCTCAGCCCCATCTGCCCGCCACCCCGGTACTAACCCTGGGCCATTCGGTGCTGCGCCAGGTGGCTCAGCCGATAATGTCGACCGCCACAGCGGCAAAGGATAGGCCTCTGCAACAGTTAATTGATCAAATGCTCGATACCATGCGAGCCGCCAACGGCGTCGGCATTGCCGCTCCTCAGCTGGGCCGTGCGCTGCGAGTGCTGGTGGTGGCTTCGCGCCCCAACCTGCGCTACCCCCACGCTCCCCAGATGGAGCCGGTGGTGATGCTCAACCCTAGGCTGATAGCCGCCAGCGACGATTTAGAGATGGGCTGGGAGGGCTGCCTGAGCGTGCCGGGAGTGCGCGGTCGGGTGCCCCGCCATCGGGTGGTTGAGGTGGAATACTGCGATCGCGACGGGCAGCCCCAGCGCCAGGTGTGGGAGGGCTTCGTTGCCCGCATCTTCCAGCACGAAGCGGATCACCTGGAGGGCAAAGTGTTTCTCGATCGGGTGCAGGCAGAAACTGACCTGCTCTCCGAAGCAGCCTACCAGGCGATAGAAGTTGCCGATCTGCCCTGAGGCAGGGCCTGAAGTAGACTATTGATTCATTTCTAAAAACTATCCAACAGAACCAGGGCTAATCGCAGAGATTCTATTACCCTGAAACCTCTGGTCAGGTCTACCCTGTGCAGATGTTTTTGGCCGCTCTCAGGCCACAGGAGGCAGCTTGAATTCCCATTCCCAGCCCCGCATTGTTCCCCTCGATATGCTGGACACCGACTACGCCAAAATGGCGGCGGGGGAACCTATTCCTGACGACAAAAAGCAGCGGCTGGCCCAGGATAGCTACGACTTTACCCGCCTGGGCAAGCACATTGCCCGCTACCGCTACGGCGGTCTCGACCAGCAGGGCCAGGACGACATTCTCTGCACTCTGGGCACTACCGCTGGGCTGTTTACCCTGGCCGATACCGAAGATATGAACGATCGCCTGCGCCAGACAGGCCGCTTTTACCTCACTCCGGGCGAACGCCAGCAGGTGATCAACTGGCTGGTCGACGAACTAGGCGTCGATTTGAACAGCCCATAGAATTATCTCTGGCCAAGGAATAGAGCGGCACCCAATCGAGATAACTCAATGTAAACGAGTGTTTCAATCGAGTTACAACCCGTGAGAGTGACCCAAAATGCCCAAAATCCCGTGATACGATTCATCCGTAGCTTTTGCAATAGTGGAGTAGGCACCCTTGGTACTTCGGGTAGCAGTAGTAGGATCAGGTCCAGCAGGCTCCTCGGCTGCTGAGACATTAGTCAAAGCCGGTATTGAAACTTACCTGTTCGAGCGCAAGCTCGACAACGCCAAGCCCTGCGGTGGGGCCATTCCCCTGTGCATGGTCGATGAGTTTGACTTGCCGCCTGAAATCATCGATCGCCGCGTGCGCAAGATGAAGATGATCTCCCCCTCCAACGTTGAGGTCAACATCGGCAGCACCCTCAAGGACGACGAGTACATCGGCATGTGCCGCCGCGAAGTGCTGGACGGGTTTTTGCGCGATCGCGCGGCCCAGCACGGCGCCAAGCTGATCAACGGCACCGTCCACACCCTCGAAATTCCCACCAGTGAAACTGGCGCCTACACCCTGCACTACACCGAGCACCGCGAAGATGGCCTGGTGGGCGATAACCGCTCGCTTCAGGTAGACCTAGTGATTGGGGCCGACGGGGCCAACTCCCGCGTCGCTAAGGCAATTAAGGCGGGTGACTACAACTATGCGATCGCCTTCCAGGAGCGCATTCGCCTGCCCGACGACAAAATGGCCTACTACGAAGACCTGGCCGAAATGTACGTGGGCAACGACGTCTCCCCCGACTTCTACGCCTGGGTGTTCCCGCACGGCAAGTCCGCCTCGATCGGCGTCGGCTCCATGCAGAAGGGCTTCGGCCTCAAGGAGGCCGTCGCCGACCTGCGCGCCACGACGAAGCTCGACGGCGTGCGCACCATCCGCAAGGAGGGCGCGCCGATCCCGCTGCATCCCGCCAAGAAGTGGGACAACGGCCGCGACGTGCTGCTCGCCGGCGATGCCGCGGGTACGGCGCGGATCGCCCGGCAGCTCGACCGGGTGGCCCGCGACACCGGCTTCTTCTACATCGTCAATCACGGCATTCCGGCCGACCTCTGCGCCGCGCAGCTCGACTGGGCACGGCGCTTCTTCGCCCAGCCGCAGGCGGCGAAGGAGCGGCTGCACCTGCGCTATTCCGGCTGCATGCGCGGCTATGAGGGCCTGGGCGCCCAGACCCTGGACGCGGCCTCGCCGCCGGATCTGAAGGAAAGCTTCCTGCTGGCCCGCGACCTGGGTCCGGACCATCCCTTCGTCGCACGCGGGGTACCCAACTACGGCCCCAACCAGTGGCCGGACCTGCCGGGCTTCGAGGCGCAGATGCAGGCCTATTTCGGCGCACTGCTGGCGCTGGAACTGAAGATGATGCGGCTGCTGGCGATGGCACTCGATCTGCCGGCGGACCATTTCGATCCGATGTACGACGAGCCGATGTCGATCCTGCGGCTGCTGCACTACCCGCCCTCGACCGCGGCGCAGGCGGCCGACCAGATCAAGATCGTCGGTTCCTCGACGGTCTATCCGTTCTCCACCCCCGTGGCCGAGCGCTTCGCGGCCGCCACGAAGTTCCCGGCTCCGATCGTGGAATCGACTGGCACC
>PYGV01000045.1 GCA_003022385.1 filamentous cyanobacterium CCP3
GTGATGGATCGCTACATTGCCAAAGAGCTAACCATGCCCTTTTTGTTTGGGGTGGGCGCGTTTTCCTCGATTGGCATTTCGATTGGGGCACTGTTTGAGCTGATTCGCCGCATCACCGAGTCGGGGCTGGCCATTACCCTGGCGGTGCAGATTTTTGTGCTCAAGCTGCCCGAGTTCATTGTGCTGGCCTTCCCCATGTCAACGCTGCTGGCCACCATGATGACCTACAGCCGCTTCTCCAGCGACAGCGAGCTGATTGCTCTACGGGGGGTGGGAGTGAGCATTCGCCGCATTATTGCCCCAGCGGTGGTGCTGAGTCTGCTGGTGACGGGCCTCACCTTTGTGTTCAACGAGCTGATCACTCCGGCGGCTAACTACCGGGCCGCCATTACCCTGGAGCAGGCGCTCAAGTCGGAACGGCCTCCCTTTCAGGAGCGCAATATTTTCTATCAAGAATTTCAGCCCGCCAGCGATGACCCGGCGGCCCAGGAGCTCAAGCGCCAGTTTTACGCCCGTCGCTTCGATGGCACCACCATGCACGGGCTGACCATCATCGACTTTTCCCAGGAAGGGCTCAACCAGGTGGTTAGCGCTGAGTCGGCCAACTGGGACGTGGAGAGCAACGCCTGGACCTTTTATAACGGCACCATTTACGTGGTTGCCCCCGACGGTTCCTTCCGCAACATTATTACCTTTGAGACCCAGGAGCTGCAGCTGCCCCGCACGCCTCTAGATCTGGCCAGCCGCACCAAAAACGACACCGAGATGAACATCGCCGAGGCCACCCAGCAGCTGGAGCTGGTGCGCCAGAGCGGCGACGAAAAGATGATTCGCCGCTGGCAAATTCGGATTATGCAGAAGTACGCTCTGCCCTTTGTCTGCGTGGTGTTTGGCCTGGTGGGGGCCTCAATTGGAGTACTGCCCCAGCGCACCAGCCGCGCCACCAGCTTTGGCATCAGCATTGTGATTATTTTTGGCTACTACCTGCTGTCGTTCATTACTAACGCCATGGGCGAGGTAGGGGTGCTGTCGCCGTTTCTCTCGGCCTGGCTGCCGACCCTGCTGGGGCTGGGGATTGGTCTGTATCTGCTGTTTCGCGCCTCCAAGTAGGGGCACAGCACGCTGTGCCTCTACGGAGCAAGATTTTACAAGACAGCCTTTTTCCCAAGGCCTATGCTTAGGACTGATGTTGCCGCTGGAACTCGGCCATGAGAGAAGAGGCAAAGGCGTGGCGATCGCCCATATTTACCCAGTTAGAAGTGCTCCATGCCACCTACCGTACCCATGCGTTTCCCCGGCATGTCCATGAAGATTTTTGCGTTGGCATCATTGTTGACGGTGTAGAAGCGGTCAAATATCGAGGCGCTACGCATACGGCCCCCAAGGGCAGCATTGTTGTGATGCAGCCGGGTGAGGGCCACAGCAACTGGGCCGCTGTTGAGTCTGGCTGGAGTTTCCACGTCATCTATCCGCCCGCCCGCCTGTTTCAGGGGCTGCTGGTTGAAGAGGCCGACCAGCAGACAGCGCTGCCTTTTTTTGCCGAACCTGTGATTTGCGATCGCCCCCTGTTTCGGCAGTTAGCCCTGGCCCACGCGCAGCTGGCGCAGCCAACGGTAGAGGACCGCCTATCGCTAGAGACCCATCTGTTGACGCTGCTGCGCACCCTGGTTGGTCGCCATGCTGTTCACGGCGGTAAACGTCTCCAGCGCCCCCAGCCTGACCACCCGATGGTGCAGCCGATTAAGCACTATTTAGAAACACACTACGACCAGCATTTCTCCCTGGATGATTTATCGCAGCAGTCCGGGCTCAGCCCGTACTATCTAACCCGAGTATTTCGAGACGCGGTAGGGTTACCGCCCCACGGCTACCTCACCCATCTCCGCATTGCCCAAGCTAAGCAACAGCTGCGCCAGGAGACCTCTCTCACTCAGCTGGCGTTAGACCTGGGCTTTGTCGATCAGAGTCACTTCACTAAAACCTTCAAAGCCTGGGTTGGGGTTACCCCTGGGCAATACCGCAGGCTGCTGCCCCGTTAAGCCCTCACGTCCGTATTCGCTCTGTCCTCAAATTAACTGTTGCGAATCGTCGCAAAGCGCAGAGATGTCTGATCCTCCTCGTCTTCTTCCCGTTAGTTCAGGGTGCCTGGCGGCTCTGGGCTGGGGACTCACCGGCACATTTATTAAACTGATGCCTCAGTTCAGCACCCTGGAGGTACTGTCAATGCGGTTGGGAATCGCCGGATTGGTCATGCTGCCGATGTTAATCGTGCGCCGCCCCCTGTGGTCAGACCTGCGGATGCTGCTGAAAGACCCCCTAACGGTTTTGCTGTCGAGCCTGATGGTGCTCTATTACCTGTTTGCAGTTCGAGCGTTTCAGCTGGCGCCAGTGGGCGATGTCGTTTTGGTGGTCGGGCTGTCGCCACTGCTGGGGCTTGTTGCCAAAGCCTGTCTGCGACAGCCGCTAACGGTAGCCGAAGGCATCGGTGGAGTGATGGCGTTTAGCGGACTGGTTGTGTTTGTGCTGCCCAAACTTCAGGGCAACAGCGCCGATAGTTTGACCTACCTGACGGGGTTGGGGTTTGCCCTGCTGTCTGCGGCGCTTACCCTGGCCTACGCCTCACTGTTTAAATCTCACGGGGCAAAGCAGCCCCGGTTAACCCCGCTGCTGGTGGCGTTTATCACCTTCGCGATCGGGTCAATATTGATTATCCCGATCGCATGCCTGTCGACATCTGTGTCTCTACACGATCTGGCGCAGCCGCAGGTAGGAACGCTCATCTTGGGTTTGGGAGTGTTCTCAACGGTGGTGCCTACCCTGGGCTACAGCTATGCCGCTAAGCATCTCTCACCGATCTTGACCACGGCCTTAAACCTGATGACACCCATATTTGCCGCCGTAGTCGCCGCCGTTTTGTTGGGAGAACGGCTATCCGGGTGGAACTTAGTCGGTGCAGCGCTGATTCTAACCGGCATTCTCACCCTGTCTAAGCCTCGCTCTAGAAGCAAACCTTAGTGGCCTTAGCAGGCTAGTGAAATCTAGTGAGCTAGCGACCTATAACCCTACGGCGCCACTGGATTGAGGCATGAACCGGATCGGGGCAAACACTGTCTGCCCCTACGCAAGCCATCTGTTTGGAATCGGGATAGCACCATTTGGACGGGGTGTAAGGCTGAAAAGTGAAGGTGCCCCACTCAGTTTCTCAAAAGAAAAATCCGTCCTGCTCGATTTCTTCGATGGTTTGCAGCCCGCGGGTGTCGCCCACTTTGAGCAGAGCGGTGCGGGCGTCTTCGCGTACCCCCAGGTCGTCTTCTTCGGCAAAGCTCTCGATCAGCGCATCGATCGCGGTGTGGTAGACCACGTTGGAGGGCAGCTCGCGGCAGAGCTGGCCCACAGCCCAGGCGCAGTTGCTGCGCACCGCTGGTACCGGGTCGCGGCGCAGACCCTCAATTAGGGGAGGAATGGCCGCAATAACAGATTCATAGCTGACCTGCGCCATTTGAGCCAGGGCGCTGGCGGCCCACAGCCGCACCGCCGAGATATCGGTACGCAGCGCTTCAATTAAAGGCAGCAGCGATCGCGCGTCGTGAGCATTGCCCAAGGCCCATACCAACCCCTTGCGCACGTAGCCATTCCAGTCAGAGGCCAGCTGGGCGATGAGCGGTTCTACCGCCGACGCGTCAGGGTTGCGGCCCAGGGCATAGGCTGCGCTCACTCGCACCAGGGGGCAGAGGTCGGTGAGGAGTGCCGTCAGGGGAGCTACAGCTCGGCTGTCTTCTACCTCGCAAAAGGCCCGCGCCGCCAGCATCCGCTGCTGCGGATCGGTTGCCGTTAGCAGCGGCAGCATGGCCTCTGGATCGTACTGGGGTGCCTGCTCCTCATCTACGGGGCCGAGCGCATCGAGGGGGTCGGCAAACTCCAGGTCGGGGTTTAGGGTTGTGAGATCGTCGTCATACATAGGGCTACTTTATCTGGTTGTGCCGCACTTTTAGCGGTCGCGGCGGGCCCCTGCAAACTTTCGTTAAGCAAAGCCACAGCCCCTGTCTTTAAGCCTGTTTGACAACCTGGTAAGGGGATTGATCCTCCTTTAGATTGGCGAAATAACCAGACCGAGGGAGTTGCAGCGGCTCCAAACTTTCCGAAGAATATCAGTAGTTCTCTGTAGCCCGCTTAAGCAATCGTTAGGATGAGGCTATAGGCCGGGTAGAACTTTCCCCAGCGACCCAGGCTATGCCCCACTAACGCTGGCCGATCGCCTGCTTGAGTAAATGGGATTGGGGCAACTAACGCCTTGCCGAACCCAGAGACAACCCGGCGATATAACCAGGAGTATGGTATTGATGGCTTCCCAAGATCAAATCAGAAACTTTTTGGCCCACTGGTTTCAGCTGAGTAAGCCCGTGGTGCTGGCCGAAAACCGAGGCGAGTGTCTGCCCGATCCCATCTTTCAAAACGGTCGCTACAGCCAGTCGTTTGAAGACTGCTGGCACAAGATTATGGTGACTAGCGGTCGAGACTGTTACCTCAAAGGCACCACCCAGAGCGTTGCGGAGATGCTGTCACCCATCTGGGACATCACGCCTTGCGCTCGCTGCGAGATGCCCGTTGCTATTCCCACCGCAGGCACCATGACCTCCCTCTGCCCCTGCGACGACCTGCCCACCTGGCCCAATACCGACATGCCCATGCCCCGCAACGCAGTCGATAACCAGCAGCAGCTGACCGATCTGAGGCAGCGGTTGGGCCATACGAAGGGATAGTCAAGCCAGCATTAAAAAAATGTTGATCAACAGCGCAGCGCCTATACCGATGACGAGGCCAGCACCTTCTCATCCTGACGGGGAATGTCGTAGATCATGAAGTCGTGGGCCATGACCGTATTCGGAAAAATGGCCCTGGCCTCAGCCAGCAAATCAGGCAGCTGAATATCGTTGCCGGGGGCGTAGCGGGGGCTGAAATGGGTCATAATCAGCTGCTTTGCCTGGGCGCTGAGGGCCACCTGAGCCGCCATGGTGGAGGTGGAGTGCAGCCGCTGGTAGGCGAGGTCGGCATCGCGGTGGGAGAAGGTAGCCTCGTGAATCAGCACGTCGGCATTGGCGGCCAGATCGACGGCGCGATCGCAGTAAATGGTATCGGTGCAGTACACCAGCTTGCGCCCCACCAGATCTGGCCCACAGAGGTCGGCGCCGTTGATGGTGCGGCCATCGGCTAGCTTGACCCGCTGCCCCTGCTTCAGCTGACCGTAGATGGGTCCGGCAGGAATTCCCATAGCCTGCGCGCGCTTGACGTCGAAATGGCCGGGGCGATCGCGCTCTTCGATCCGATAGCCGTAGGCGGGCACCCGGTGCTCCAATAGGTCACACACCACCCGAAACTCGTCATCCTCAAACACCAGCCCCGGCTCGACGGCGTGGATTTTGATCGGCAGCGAAAAGTGGGTTTGCGAATAGCGGCGACTGGCCTGCAGGTAGTCGTTCAGAGGTTTAGGGCCGTAGATATCGATGCGCTGCTGACGGTTGCCCGCCAGGCCGCAGCTGGCCAGCAGCCCCATCAGGCCAAAGATATGGTCGCCGTGCATGTGGGTAATAAAAATGCGGCGAATTTGGCTCGACTTAAACTCGCTGCGCAGAAACTGGTGCTGGGTGCCCTCACCGCAGTCAAACAGCCACACCTCGGCCCGCTGGGGCAGCCGCAGGGCCACACTCGACACGTTGCGGGCGCGGGTTGGCACGCCAGAACTGGTACCCAAAAATGTAATCTGCAAGGAAACCGCCTTTGGGAAACGCAACGAGCTAGGGCGGCGAGCCCATAGCCCAAGCCTACCCACCTATCTTGCCACGGCCCAGAGCCAATGGCCGGAGCCAGCGGAATCTAACCCCACGAAGTATCATCGACACAGGGCAGCTGTCCCTGCCCAGAGCCACGAACTAAAGCCGCAGCGCTAAGGAAACACCGATGATTTCAATGACCTATTTACTGACAGCGCTGCTGACTGGGCTGGGACTGGCGGCCAATATGCCCGCTACCCACGCGGCTCCGCCAGGGATGCACTATGCCTGGCAGGTGCTGGGCATCGACACTGCCCAATGCCTGAGCCAGGCCAGCCAGGCGCTGGAGTCTGAGGGGCTAGAGCCGATACAAAACGATGCCACTAGCGTAGCGGGGCGTTCTGAAACGGTGACGGCTATGTTCGTGTGTGTCGAGAGCCAACCCGCCACCACTACAGTCATGGTGGTCGTAGCCAGCGACAGCGATGAACAGGCCCTGGCCCTGCGGGAAGCGCTGAAGCAGGCGTTCTAGGTCATGCGCATCGTCGCCTATCGCTACCGAGAGGTCGATGTCCCAGGATCTCCTCCCCCTGAAGGGTTTGGGGAAGAGATCTGGGCGTCGGTCGAACGGGTCTACACCGATGTAGCGTTGCCGACAGAGCCATACCACCGACCTGAGCGCGATCGCCTGCTCGCCGAAGCCCGGCACAATCCGCCCGATCTGGTGCTAGTCAATAATTTGGCCAGCCTGGGCAGCAGTGCCGAAGATACCTACCACTGGGTTCAGCAGCTCGAATCGACAGGGGCCGAAGTGGTCTCGCTGCAAGACAGCTCGGTGGATGTGTTCAGCCTGCTACAGGGGGTCGAGCTGGCGAGCCAGCAGCGTCGCCGCCGCCTGCGCGAGGGGCACGCCCGCAGTCGCCTTCAGGCCCTACCGCCCCCCGGCAAACCGCCCTACGGCTACCGGCGCGGCCAGGGCCGCTACCTGATCGATCGCGCCACCGCCCCGGTGGTCACGGCCTTTGTGAATGAATTTTTGCTCTACGGCTCGCTGCGGGGGGCGGTGCGGTTTATCGAAACTCGCTTTGGCAAACGGATTTCGGTGTCCACCGGGCGGCGCTGGCTTACCCACCCGGTCTACCGGGGCGACCTACAGTACCAGGATGTCAACACCCTGCGCGACACCCACGCCGCCATCATCAGCCGCGACGAGGCCGCCCAAATCGATCGCCTGCTGCGCCGCAACCGACCGCTGCCGCCCAGAACGGCGGGAGCCGCGCGATCGCTGGCTGGCCTGGTCACCTGCCAAACCTGCGGCCAGGCCCTGACCATCTCTAAAACTGCCCCTCGCGGTCAGGCCAAAAGCTACCTCTACCTCAGGCCCAGCGGCTGCCCCAACACCCCCCGCTGCAAAGCCATTCCCTACGACGACGCCCTGCACCGCATCGTCGCCGAGATTTGCCGGGTATTGCCCCAGGCCGTGGCTCAGTTTACCGCCAGAATGCCTGCCGGAGCACCCGCCCCAGGCTCCCGGCTGCAAGGCGAGATTGAGGCCAAAGAAACCATTCTGGCCCAGCTTCCTGCCCTGGAAGACTCTGGTGTCCTGGATGCTGAAACCGCCGCCTTGCGCCGCTACAAGCTGCGGGGCGAAGTAGCTACCCTGCACCAGCAGCTCGCTCAGCTCCCCCCGGTCAACCTGCAGGAGCTCTCTCAGTCAGTGTCGATTCCCCAGTTTTGGCTCGACCTATCCGAGGCCGAGCGCCGCTTCTTTTTCCGCGAGTTCATCCGCGAAATCCAAATTGTGCGGGATGGGGAGACCTGGCAGGTGGAATTGGTGCTGGTGTTTTGAGGAGGAATAGGTCAATTCGCCAGGTTTTACCCTTTGCCAGTTTTTACCCTTTGATAGAGCTACCTGAGGCGTTATAAACCCTGTCATAACGGCAGGTAAAGCACGATGTTTTTCCACTCGGCTTGATCGCTGTAGTCAATCAGCAGCAGCAGCTCATCAATAGCTTGACGTATTGGCATGCGATCGTTCAGGACAAACATGCCAGCCATGGGTTCTGCTTTGGTTAGGCGGGCGTAAGCAAAATCTGGCATAGTAGCGCGATCGTGGGTCAGAAGAATACGCTCATTCACTGCCGCCCAGGCCAAGATTTCTATGTCGTCCATCGTTCGCAGGCCTATGTCTTGAACCCGAATTAGATCAAGGCTGGGATCTCGCAAAAACAGCCCTCGAATGATATCTCCATTAAAGTTTTCGTCGCTGAGTAGACTGAGCATATCTACTCATTGTGCTGAGCTAGCAAGCGACTTCGAATTGAGCTTAAATCCGGTTGAACGCTGTCAAACTGTTGCTGAACGGCTTCGGCAAGCTGTTCTCTCTGCTTAAGGTAAATGTCTACTGCATCTTGATGTCTGAGGTAGTAGCCAATTGTGTTGTAGACATCCGACAGCGACAGGGTTGAGTACCGCTGAACAATAGCCTCCGGCGATGCCCCATCCTGAAACGCTCGAATCACAGTTTCTAGCAGCACTCTGGTGTGGCCAACGCGCATGGCCCCGGTTACATCAGCGTGGAGCGGTGGTGTCTCCTGTTCTAAAACAAGGCTCATGGCTGGGTTGCGCTCCTAAAATACATTCCTAAAACTCGATGCTGTCGGGGGTGCGGGGGAATGGAATGACATCGCGGATGTTTCCCATGCCGGTCATAAACTGCACCAGGCGCTCAAAGCCGAGGCCAAAGCCTGCGTGGGGCACGGTGCCAAACCGGCGCAGGTCCAGGTACCACCAGTAGTCGGCGATGGGCAGCCCCGCCTCAGTGATGCGGCGCTCCAGCACGTCGAGCCGCTCTTCCCGCTGGGAGCCGCCGATGATTTCGCCCACCTTGGGGGCCAGCACATCCATCGCCGCCACGGTTTCGCCACCGTCGTTGAGGCGCATGTAAAACGCCTTAATGCCGGTGGGGTAGTCGGTGACGATGGTGGGCTTTTTGAACAGTTCTTCCGCCAGGTAGCGCTCGTGCTCCGATTGCAGGTCAATGCCCCACTCGACGGGGAACTCAAAGGTTTTGTCGGCCTTCTCCAGCAGCCTGACCGCCTCGGTGTAGGTGATGCGCTCGAAAGTGTTGTTGATAATGTTGTCGGCGGTGGCCAGTACCGAGTCGTCGATGCGCTGGTTGAAAAATTCCATATCCTCAGGGCACTGCTCCAGCACCGAGTGGAAGATGTACTTAAGAAATTCTTCGGCCAGGTCCATGTTGCCGACCAGGTCGCAGAAGGCTTTTTCGGGCTCCACCATCCAGAACTCGGCTAAATGGCGGGAGGTGTTGGAGTTTTCGGCCCGAAAGGTGGGGCCAAAGGTGTAGACGTCGGTAAAGGCCATCGCCATGATCTCGGCCTCGAGCTGGCCGCTGACGGTGAGGTAGGCGCGCTTGCCGAAGAAGTCCTGGCTGTAGTCCACCGCGCCGTCTTTAGTTTTGGGCGGGTTGGCCAGGTCCAGCCCCGTCACCGCAAACATTTCGCCCGCGCCCTCGCAGTCACTGGCGGTAATGATCGGGGTGTGGATCCAGAGAAAGTTGCGATCGCGAAAGAACTGGTGAATCGCCTGGGCGCAGGCGTTGCGGACCCGAAACACCGCCCCCAGGGTGTTGGTGCGCGATCTCAGGTGCCCCAGGGTGCGCAGGTACTCAAACGAATGGCGCTTTTTCTGCAGCGGGTAGGTCTCCCCATCGGCAGTGCCGTAGACGGTGATGGAGCTGGCCTGTAGCTCGACCCGCTGGCCCTTGCCGGGCGACTCCACAAGCTGCCCCTCCATTTCGACCGAGGAGCCGGTAGTCAGGTCTTTGACCACCGTGTCGTAGTCAGGCATATCGGCGCTGAGCACCACCTGCAACCCGGCCATCGACGACCCATCGTTCACCTCCACAAAGGTGATGCCCTTGGCCTCGCGCTTGGTGCGCACCCAGCCCTGAACGGTAGCGGTCTGGCCCGGTTCGCCAGCGTGCAGAATGTCTCGAATGCGCGGCATAGTCGTGGATGGTCTGTAGAGGTCAAGATGAATTGTTCCTATTCTGACCCACAGCGGCTCTGAAAGGGCTGCTTGCCGCCAACAAAAGTGCCCTAGAGGCGGCGGCCTCTGGCCCTAGGCCCTGGTGTAATCAATCTTTAAGGAATTTGAATTAACCAGCAAAGGTATTTATAGCTACAAAAGCCCCTTTGCTTTGCCTTTACTATCCAAAGTGCAAATTTCCTCAGGTTTTGGCTGTTCTTGGGCTGGTCGTTATTCAAAATGTCGTTATTCAAAATGTGGAACCTGAGCCGACTTCTCGATGCAAACAAAATGCGAAAACAAGGACAACAGGTTCACCAGCGATACGTACTCCTCAGCGGTATTTGTCTAGGGGCTGGGGGTTTTGTTCCTCAACGTTGATCTTAGACAAGTGACTGAGGCAAATGCCACCAAGCTGGTGTTTGTCTTTGGTAAATTGAGACAATTGTGGGTACCCACCGCTAAACGTTTCGAGGATGTAGGTTTGTCTGAGGAGTTTTCTTAGATCGCTGAGATGATAAGCACTGCGGCCAGAAGTTTCCCGCATTGGGGTTGCCGATTTCTGCTGCTGTAGTGTGGTTTTTCTAAAGCTGTCTAAGCTGCAAGTTTCTCAGACTTTTCTAGTGCAGACGATCGCGGCGATCGCCTTAAAAATCGGGGGTTGATTAGCAAGACTGACTTTTTAAGAAGCGCTTTTCCCCTCTGGTAAAGCTGCTGTCACCCCTTTCCGATAACCTGAGCGAAGGAAATTTATCCGCTCAGCCTTGGCCAAAGCGTTTGGGTTTCATCTACACATCCTGTTCAACATTCAATTCTTAGGAGACTGCTATGAGTGGAAACGAGCTGCGCGCCCAGGCCATTGCCAGCATTGCCTGCCGTCCCAAAGTGCCTGTCAGCACGCCAGGGCGACTCGAAGACCTGTGGGCCAAGGACGTGTTTAGCCTCAGCAATATGCAGGAGTGCCTGCCCAAGTCAGTCTTCAAATCGCTGCAAAAGACCATCACCACCGGGGCACCGCTAGATGTATCGGTGGCCGATGTGGTGGCGGTCGCCATGAAAGACTGGGCGATCGCCAAGGGGGCGCTCTACTACTCCCACATGTTCTACCCGCTCACCAACGCCACCGCCGAGAAGCACGACGGCTTTATCTCGGTGCAGAGCGATGGATCGGTAATTTCAGAATTTTCGGGCAAGGTGCTGGTGCAGGGCGAGCCGGATGGGTCGAGCTTCCCCAACGGCGGCATTCGCTCCACCTTTGAGGCTCGGGGCTACACCGCCTGGGATGTCACCAGCCCCGCCTTTGTGATGGACACCGAAAACGGCGTCACCCTGTTCATCCCCACGGTGTTTGTGTCGTGGACAGGGGAAGCCCTCGACAAGAAAACGCCGCTGCTGCGCTCCAACGCGGCCATGAGCAAGGCCGCCACCCGAGTGCTCAAGCTGCTGGGCCACAGCGAAGTGGCCCCGGTCAACTCCAGCTGCGGCGCGGAGCAAGAATATTTCCTGGTCGATGCCAGCTTCGCCAGCGTGCGCCCCGACCTGCTGCTGGCGGGCCGCACCCTATTTGGCAAGGCTCCGGCCAAGGGCCAGCAGTTTGACGACCACTACTTTGGCGTCATTCCCGAGCGGGTGCAGGTGTTCATGCAGGACGTCGAAGAAAAGCTCTACCGCCTTGGCATTCCGGCCAAGACTCGCCACAACGAGGTGGCCCCCGGCCAGTTTGAAATTGCCCCCTTCTTTGAAGCCGCCAACGTGGCCAGCGACCACCAGCAGCTGATCATGACCGTGCTGCGCACCACCGCCAAAAAGCACGGTTTTGTCTGCCTGCTGCACGAAAAACCCTTCGCAGGCATCAACGGCTCGGGTAAGCACGTCAACTGGTCGGTGGGCAACGCCACCCAGGGCAACCTGCTCGACCCCGGCGACACGCCCCACGCCAACGCTCAGTTTCTGGTGTTCTGCGGCGCGGTGATTCGCGGTGTGCACAAGTACGGCCCTCTGATGCGGGCCGTGATTGCTAGCGCCAGCAATGACCATCGTCTGGGGGCCAATGAAGCGCCGCCCGCGATCATCTCCATCTATCTGGGCAGTCAGCTCCAGGATGTGTTTGACCAGATTGCGTCAGGCGAAGTCACCGGCTCCCAGTCCAAGGGTGAGATGGATCTGGGGGTAGACACCCTGCCGAAGTTTCCGAAAGATGCGGGCGATCGCAACCGCACCTCTCCCTTTGCCTTTACCGGCAACCGCTTTGAGTTTCGCGCCGTCGGCTCGGGCCAGTCGGTGGCCGGGCCTCTGGTGGCGATGAATACCATTCTGGCCGACTCCCTCGACTGGATGGCCGACCAGCTAGAGGCCAAGCTGGGAGCTGGCGTTGAGCTCAACGTCGCCATCCACGACGTTCTGCGCGACGTGATTCGCGACCACGGGGCCGTAGTCTTCAACGGCAACGGCTACTCCACCGAATGGCACGAAATGGCCGTCAACGAGCGGGGCTTGCTCAACCTGCGCACCACCGCCGACGCCCTGCCCGTGCTGCGCGAACAGTACATCGAAGACCTATTCACCAAAGAGAAGGTGCTCACCCCCGTCGAGCTAGGCAGCCGTTTCGAGGCCTACTCAGAGCAGTACATCCAGCACATTGAGGTCGAGGCCAAACTGGTCATCAGCATGGCCAAAACCATCATCTACCCCGCCGCCATGCGGTATATGGCCGAACTGGCTAAGACCATTGATAGCCTCAATGGAATTGGGGTTGAGTTTGGCAAAGACAGCGTGACCAAGGTAGCCGAGCTGACCAAATCGATGATGGGCTCGGTGGATCAGCTGAGCGACATGATGACCAAACACTTCATGTCGGTGGAAGAGCACATGCAGTTCTGCGCCCAGACCATTCGCCCCCTGATGGACCAGGTGCGGGAGTACGCGGACGCCCTAGAGGGCGAAGTGGCCGACGACCTCTGGCCCCTGCCCACCTACCAGGAGATGCTGTTTATCAAGTAGGGACAAAGCAACAGGAGAAGGGGTATCGGGTTTCAGGTATCGGGTTCAGGGCGTACCCTGTGTATCCGATACCTGAGACCTGATACCCTTTTTTTACGTTTTAGATATCTAGCCCCCGTCCCGTGAGCAAAACCAACGCCGCCCGCATTCTCGATCGCCTCAAGCTGCCCTACGAAATTTTGGAGTACGAGGTTGACCCCGACGATCTGGCCGCCGAGAGCACAGCTGAAAAGCTGGGCCTGCCGCCCGAGCAGGTGTTCAAGACCCTGGTGGCCAAAGGCGATCGCACAGGCGTGTGCCTCGCCGTCATCCCTGGCAGCGCCCAGCTCGATTTGAAAGCTCTGGCAGCCCTGGCGGGCGATCGTAAAACCGATACCGTCCCGCTCAAAGACGTGCAGCCCCTCACTGGCTACATTCGCGGTGGCGTCACCGCCCTAGGCACCAAAAAAGCCTACCCCGTCTACGTGGATGACTCGATATTGACCTTCGAGACCATTGCCGTATCAGCTGGCAAGCGCGGACTCATGCTCTGGCTGACCCCGCAGGATTATTTGACGGCAACCGAGGGAATGACAGGGACGTTAGCCAAAGCCCCAACCTGAGGTTGAACGTCCAGCTGAATGCCGAACAATTCAAAAGCCCACTCATCTACCCATCCACTCGCCCACCCGCCTACCCATCCACCCACTTACCCATCCACAAGAAAAAGGGCATCTCCCTAAGGAGTGCCCCTTACTGCTCCAGCTACAGCACAAAGCTGAGTTAACGGCGCAAAGATTGAGTGAGTTAGGCTAGCTGGTGCAGCTCGTCCTCCAGCTGCCGCAGAAGCTGGTCATTGCCCTGAGCCCGCGCCACTTCAATGCGATGCTGAATTGATCGCTGAATGTTGACGCGATGGGCATCGGCCGCCTCCCGCAGCAGGTGACGTCGGGCCTGCAGCCCCCGACCAGCCACCGGGCGCCCGGCCTGAAACACCGGCTGACGCTGGGTAGCCGCCGCTGGCGGCTGTACTTGCCCGTAGCAGTTGGTGCTATAGTCAACGCCACGGTAGGTGTAGTTGCCAATTGGCTGAGTTACCGGCAGATGGCGGACGTAGGAAAACGTCACGGGACGACCCCGATATTGCCCGGTTAGCTCACTTTCCCGCACTTCGAGGGACGGCGGATTGTAGTCGTATTCCACGCCGCGATAGCAAAGTTTCATATCATGTCTCCTGTTGGACCAAGGATTTAACAAACTGCGCAAGCAGGGTGCGTTCCTTCAGGAGTCAGTCTCCTTACTTCCGTCTAGGGCCGGTGGAGCAGTTACCCCACCCCTGCCAACAAGATGAACGTCAATGCAGCAAACACGTTTCTGTATTCAATTTTACTAAATACTCCTGATGTCAGCAAGCTGTGTGATTTAATTTTCATTTAAATCTATCCTTAGAAAGAGCTTGCTGGGCAAGGGTTTGGGCAAAAGCAGGGGCGATCGCATGGCTGCAATTCTTTACGTAGCCGCTCCAGCCGTGGCCGCCCTTTGCCCAGCCCTCAAAGGACCGCAATTTACACTATGCTGAATATGTAACAGTTAATTAACAACTGCTGGCACACCTCACGGGGTTTCCCCTCCTATGAAATGCATCATTAACCGTCGAGCGCAGTTTTCTTCCAGCCACCGCTACTGGTTGCCTGAGCTCAGCGCCGCTGAAAATAGCCAAAAATTTGGTCCCTGCGTCAATGCCCCTGGCCACGGACACAACTACGTGCTCTACGTGTCGATGGAGGGCGACCTCGACGAGTACGGCATGGTGCTCAATCTGTCAGACGTCAAGCACGTGATTAAACGTGAAGTCACCGCCCAGCTCGACTTTGCCTACCTCAACGAGGTCTGGCCCGAGTTTGAGCGCTCCCTGCCCACCACCGAGTACCTGGCTAAGGTGATTTGGGATCGCCTTGCTCCCCACCTACCCCTCGTCAACATTCAGCTTTTTGAACATCCCGAACTCTGGTCCGACTACTCAGGTAACGCCATGGAAGCTTTTCTTACCGTCAGCACCCACTTTAGCGCCGCCCATCGCCTGGCCTCGCCGCGCCTCAGCTACGAAGAAAACTGCGAAATTTACGGCAAGTGCGCTCGTCCCCACGGCCACGGCCACAATTATCACTTAGAGGTCACCGTCAAGGGCCAAATCGACCCCCGCACCGGCATGCTGGTGGATCTCGCCGCGCTGCAGGCTGCCATTGATGAGCACGTTGTCGAGCCCTTTGACCACACCTTCCTCAACAAAGACATTCCCTACTTTGCCGAAGTAGTACCCACTGCCGAAAATATTGCCGTCCACATTCGCGATTTGCTGCAAAGCCCGATCGCGGCTCTCGGGGCCAGCCTGCACAAGGTGAAGCTGATCGAAAGCCCGAATAACTCCGCCGAAGTCTACGCGCCCGTCCCTGGATCTCAGGCCGTCAACACCGCCGCCCCCGAACTGGCCGCTGTATAGCCGCAGGAGTTTCAGTCGCCTGACCCCGTTCCCTTCTGGTCTGAGCTGTTCGCTAGGGTTTGCCGCTCCGGCGGGGGGTGCTGCCGCCCTCATAGGTTTCATAGGCGGCGACAATGCGCTGCACCAGCGGGTGGCGCACCACATCGGCCTGGTTGAGCTGGCAAAAAGCAATGCCGTCAACTCCCTGGAGAATTTTTTGGGCGATCGCCAGGCCCGAGGGTTGGTCGCTGGGCAAATCGGTTTGGGTGACATCGCCCGTGACCACCATGCGAGATTTGAACCCCAGCCGAGTCAGCACCATCTTCATCTGGCCTGGGGTCGTATTTTGGGCCTCATCCATAATCACAAAGGCGTTGTTAAGGGTGCGCCCCCGCATGTAGGCCAGCGGAGCCACCTCAATAATGCCGCGCTCCATCAGGTTGGCAATTTTTTCGGGGTCAACCAGCTCGTGCAGCGCGTCGTAGAGAGGGCGCAGATAGGGGTTGACCTTCTGCTGCAGGTCGCCGGGCAAAAAGCCCAGCCGTTCGCCAGCTTCCACCGCCGGACGGGTGAGAATGAGACGCTCAAACTCGCTGTTGAGCAAAGCCTGTACCCCCACCAGGGTGGCCAGAAAGGTTTTGCCGGTGCCCGCTGGGCCGACGCAGAACACCATATCGGTGTTGCGCAGCGCTTTGACGTAGCGCTTTTGGCGAAAGGTTTTGGCCCGAATGACCTCGCCCCGACGGGTGCGGGCTACCACATCCTGGTGAATGGCCTGGAGTTCGTCAATGCGATCGGTATCAAGCGCCTGACGGGCGGTCATAATATCGGCGCTGGTGACCGGCTGCCCCTGACTCCACAAGGGTTCCAGGGCTTGCACCAGCCGCTGAGCCAGCGCCACGCCATTGTCTGTGCCCGCAACAAACAACTCCTGGCCACGCAGCACTAGAGAAGCTCCAGTTTGGCTAGCCAGGAGTTTGAGGTTTTCGTCGCGGTAGCCAGCCAGAGCAAGGGCACCCTCCAGGCTGGGCAGTTCGATCTGAAGGGGAGAAGACATCTAAACCAGTTGCCTAACCTTTAGGCTTGTAGGTAACCATTCTAGGGTTTTGGCCGCAGCTGGGGCTTTGGCTTACCGGGCGATCGCGGCGCTGTTCTGGGAGGTTTGCGGTCAGAGCCACCCTCTGACTCAGAGGCACCGTAGACATCCACATAGGCTGACCATCCCGACAGCGCGGCTGTCGCCCGCACGATAGTGCGAATAGCCTGAATATTGCGCCCGCCCCGACCAAACACCTTGCCTCGCTCATCGCCCTTAAAGGCGATCCTGATCCAGACCTTGGCCTGTGCTGCATTTTCTTCGCAGTCAATGCGCAGCGAATCGGGCGAGTCTAAAAAAGGCTCTACCAAAAACCGAACCAGACCTGGGAAATCCGGGCTATCCATGTCGGGGGTGGGGGCTAAAGACAGTGACTGATCTAGGCTTCAGCCTTAGCTTCGACTTTAGGTTCAACCTTGGCTGCAACCTTATGGCGCTCAAGCAGATTGGCCTTTTCGAGGATGTGCCGCACGGTCTTGGTGGGCTCTGCACCCTGCTCCAGACGGCGCGTAATCGCGGGAACGTCCAGCCGAGTTTCGTCAGTGCGGGGGTTATAGAAGCCAACTTCTTCTAAAGGGCGACCGTCGCGACGGGCCTCGCTGTTGATGACCACGATGCGGTAGCTGACTTCCCGCTTTTTACCGAAACGCTTGAGTCGAAGCTTAATCATAGGGTTTAGAGCAACAATCGTAAGGGTGAAAGAGTTCTCAAATGGATGATGACGAGACAGCCAAACTGAATCCACAGGTTTCTAATCCTAACATTAGAAACCCCTGGCAGCAATAACCTGACCAAACAAGTCTAGAACCCTGGTGCAGCTGCTTGGGGATGGAGCTGCACCTCATACAGCTACTCCAAATTTTTGGATCCGATCTACAGGACTGTAAGATTGAGGGTTCTAATGACCTGGTCCTAGTCTTGGTGCCCTAGTCTTCGTGATCATCGAAGGGGTCGGCCAGCTGCTTGGAGGGAGGCCCAAACGACATGTAAACTGAGTAACCCGTGACGGCAACGAGCACGGTTGCGACGGAAATAATAAGAACTGTTGCAGGTTCCATGGAGTTTATGAGAATAAGAAACCACTCCATCCTATAATATTACGAACTATAAAGTGTTGATTGTGGAAGGATCCATGGCACAACGGACTTGGTTAGGAGACGTGTTGAAGCCCCTCAATTCTGAGTACGGCAAGGTTGCTCCCGGTTGGGGCACTACCCCTCTGATGGCGGTTTTCATCGGTCTGTTCTTCGTGTTCTTGTTGATTATTTTGCAGCTTTACAATTCTTCCATTGTGCTAGAAAGCTTTGATGTTGACTGGCGCAGCGTAGGTCTCTAGGGATTTCAAAGGCTGAGCCTCAACGGTTTGGTCTTGACCTTTACAATTAAGTTTGGATTTATACCAGATCCAGTTCAGGATCTAAGGTTTTTCCGCAGGCAAAGCTCCACTTCTGGACTTGGCTTTGGTTTATATCCAGAATTTACCTGTCCGAGGCTGGCGTAGACCCTTGACTACCCGGCCTCTTTTGCCGTTTTATGCACAGAGATGCACAACAGCCGTAGTTTACGCACGTTGCCCCTGGGGGTTAGTCTATGAACGTTTTTGGTGTGGGTTTGCCAGAGATGGCGCTGATTTTGGTGCTGGCCCTGCTGGTGTTTGGCCCCAAAAAACTGCCTGAGATTGGCCGCAGTCTGGGTAAGGCGATTAAGGGCTTTCAGGACGCCTCGAAGGAGTTTGAGGAGGAGTTTAAGAAGGAAGCTCAGCAGATTGAGAAAGCCGTTACTACGCCGATGAAGGCGACGCTAGAGCCCGATTCTCAAAAGGTGCTGACGCCTCCAGAAGCCGCTGCTGACGCTGCACCCGCCGTAGCCGAGACCCCGGTAGAGGTGAACGACATCAACGGCAGCAGCCCAGTGGCTGAGCCGACTGAAACCGATTCGCCTGCCTAGGGCTGCTTGAGGACCGTTGCGCTATGGCTGAAGCAGTATCTCCCCCACTTCCCTGCCTGATTGTGGGGCTGGGCAACCCGGGGGACAAGTATGCGGGCACCCGCCACAACATCGGCTTCGAGGTGGTCGATCGCCTCTCTAAAACCTGGGCCATCCCGCTTAAGCAAGAGCGGCGGTTTCAGGCCGAGTATGGGGCGGGCTTTGGCCCCCGGCGTGAGAAGGTGTACTTGCTCAAGCCCCTCACCTACATGAACCGCTCGGGCCAGTCGATCCGGGCCGCGCTGGACTGGCTGAAGCTATCGCCGGCCCAGGTGCTGGTGGTCTACGACGACATGGATTTGCCGTTAGGACGGCTGCGGCTGCGGCTGTCGGGGTCGGCGGGTGGGCATAACGGCATGAAGTCGGCGATCGCGCACTTGGGCACCCAAGACTTTCCTCGCCTGCGAATTGGGATTGGGGCCAGCGATCGCGCCAGCGATGGGGCGGTCGTCTCCCACGTGTTGGGCAATTTTTCCAAAACTGAGCGCACCACTATGGATGCCGTGGTCGACACGGCCCTGCGATCGCTGGAAAAGGCCATTCTCGATGGGGTCGAAAAAGCGATGAGCCTATACAATCCCGTTGACTTAAGCGGCAGCTAGTACCAGCTAGCAGAACTACGGCAAGCCTTGCTGAGGACAGGGGATTTTGGATGCTGACAGGCCCTAGGGTGTTGCCGGTGAACCGTACTGAGCAAACCAGTTCTGATAAGTTTGCAGCATTGACTTATCCTTCAAAAATAGCTCTAGGCGAACGTTGCTGCACTGCTTTAGCAACGTCATCTCTAGACCTAAAAGCACCTGGACTGCCGTTTCAGACGACTCAAATTGGTGAACCGTCGCTTTTAGCCCGGTCTTTTGCTTGAGAAAGATATAAATTCTAATTTTTTCGCAGTGGTCATCTAAAGTTTTGGCCGCTTCCAAAAAGTTTACGGCGTCTCGAATAGTGCTTAAATTGCCAATGGCGGTTAGATCGTGAGTCCTAGATTCTATGCCAGAGCTGAAGTCAGCGCCAGAGCCAGAATCAACGTTAAGTGCATTGCCCAGCAGGCGGGGCTCGCCTAACTTAACCTCAACCAGGGGCTCACACTCACCAATTCTTTCGACGACTAGCTTTTCTCGTTGAATTGGCACCTCGATTATTTCTGTTTCTACCACTCGACGCACGCTAACCTCACCAACTTTGACGCGCCTGCGATTGACAACTAACCGCTCTTCAACCAGCTGAATAGTTTTACTCGCGTTTGACATAATCTGCTGACGATCAGCATCGACGATTACTGTGTTTCGATCAGCATCGATACCCTTGATTTGGGTGTTATCAATAGTTACTTCAGTCCCAGCCTGTCCTTCGTTGATCAACTGCACGACCAGGTAAAAATTACCCCCCGCTAGGGGGGTGACTCTAGTTACCGTCCCAATTGGAGATCCAGAGCGATCGAGTACAGAACCGTTGATCAAGTGATGTTCAGGCATAGCAGCTACAGAGAGAATTAAACAATTTAGGGATGGGGCATTGCTGGTGCAACGCCCCATTGGTATAGATAGAAAGACTAGGCCAGATTTCCTGGCTCAAATCTCTCTTGGGTGTCAGCGCTTCAGTGCTATCGCTTGACCTGGGGGTTACCATCAGTGTCAATGTCTAGCTCTTCACGGCGCACCTGATCCCGCAGTCGCACAGTTTCCTGGTCGGTCTCTTTGCGGACGTTGACTTCTTCTCGGACAAAGGCCTGCTTTTCAGCGGTAACTTCGTCTTCATAGACGTCCATCCGCGCTACTTCTTGGTCTTCAAAAGCGTGATCGGTACCGGCTGTAGGCTGGCCAGTAACGTCGTGGCGTTCAATCACAACACGCTCTTTGGTGATCGGTTCAGTAACTTCGGCGGTTTCAGTTTTGATTTGCTTACCAACCCGCACTTCACCGACTTTATTGCGTTCGCGGTGGGCGATTAAGCGCTCTTCGTACAGACGCAGCTGCCCCTGGTTATCCTGGTCGCTCAAACCGTAGTAGTGGGGTTCGCGATCGTAGTCATAGATATTGGCATTGGCCTGAGTGCCCGTACTGCGAACGCTGCTTTCTAGCGGGCGCTGGCG
Source organism: filamentous cyanobacterium CCP3 (assembly GCA_003022385.1). Taxonomy (GTDB): domain Bacteria; phylum Cyanobacteriota; class Cyanobacteriia; order Phormidesmidales; family Phormidesmidaceae; genus Nodosilinea. The sequence continues at coordinate 20,451 of PYGV01000045.1, forward strand.
ATCGCTATCTAAAGCATTCATCCGGTCAGCGTCGTTAGGCGTAGCGTAGTTGCTGCCTAAAAATTGACGGCTAGAACGGCCCTGGGCGAGCGGTTGATACTGCTTACGCACGTTATCTTCGTAACGATTATCGACAACAGTATTTTCGTTGTACTCAGGCAGATTTTCTACCTGGGACTTAGATAGCCCATTTACATAAATGCGGGTTTTATCGTAGTCAAAACTGGCCAGGCCAATGGGCAGTAAAACATTTTTCCCAAAGATCCACGGACCTGTGTCAACCACTACGTAGCGGAAACGGCCCGAGTCATCTACTAGCAAATCTTTGGCGGTGCCTACCCGTTCTTCTCCCTGGGTGTAGATGGAGTAAGAATCGAGATCTCCCATCTGACCATCGGCCAAGGTTTCGCGATAATTAGGATAGTAATCTTTGAGTCGATGTAAAGGCATATAAAGCCTCCTTTAATTCGTCTTTATCAAGCATAAGAAGATGCCTTCAATGCCTCATCGTCCAATAGACGTGCACTGACAACCTCGATAGGTATAGCTTTTAGCCGTCTCTACATCGATTAACAAATAAAGTTTTGCAAATATCGTGGTTGGCCTATCTTTACTAGTAAGCCTATTTTTTCATTGAGAAAAATTGCTGGACAGAGACACTTGAAGTCGGATGTTTCTCAGCGATCGCCAATATACTTTTATATGCTTTCTTATACTGTCTATTGCTGTATTGAAAGGCTCAATCGTTTGCGGCTAGCCAAAGCGGTTGATCAGCCGCTACGCGGCTACTGACCTGGGACCTGAGACACAATGCAGCATGTCGTGGTGCCGGGCGCGATGGTCAAAGACCGACCCAGAGGGCGACCGCAGGTCGGGCACCCTATCTGGCCCCTTGGCAGCGCCCCAGCCAAAAAAATGGGCGGTTGATCTCAACCGCCCAAGCAGGGTCTTAACCCCTCAACAACCCGACTTTGGAGTACTGACTAGGCTACGGCTAGCCCTCGATGGCGGAGCAGCGCCTGGGTGCTGGGTTCACGGCCCCTAAAGGCTTTGAACACCTCCATTGGGTGACGACTGCCGCCCAGGGCCAGTACGGTATCGCGGAAGCGATGCCCGGTTTCTGCGATCGCCGCCTCGTCATTCAGCCCCGCTTCTTCAAAGGCCGCAAAGGCATCGGCACTCAGAACCTCAGCCCAGAAGTAGCTGTAGTAGCCCGCCGCGTAGCCCCCGGCAAAAATGTGGGTGAAAGCGCACAGGAAAGCATCCTCCGGCAGGGGCTTGAGAATCGAGGACTGCTCGGCAATGCGCTGACTGACCTGCCGCACTGTGTCACCGCTGCCCGGACGGTAGCGGTGGTGAAGCTCAATGTCTGTCCAGCCGAAGCGAACCTGGCGCAGAATGGCACTGCCGGTCATAAAGGTGCGAGCGGCAACAATCTTTTGGTACAGGTCTTCGGGCAAGAGTTCGCCGGTATCGACGTGGCGAGCCAGGGTGAGCAGGGTGTCGCGGTGGTAGCACCAGTTTTCCATAAACTGGCTGGGCAGTTCAACCGCATCCCACTCTACATTGCTGATGCCTGCGGCACCCGTGTAGTCCACTTTGGTCAGCATGTGCTGGAGGCCGTGGCCAAACTCGTGGAACAGGGTTTCGACATCGCGGAAGGTCATCAGGCTGGGCTTGCCGTCGACCGGCGGCGCCTGATTGCACACCAGGTAAGCCACTGGCAGCCGCACCTGCCCGTCAATTTTGCCCCGGTTGATGCAGTCATCCATCCAGGCCCCGCCGCGCTTTTCGGCGGGGCGGCTGTAGGGGTCAAGGTAAAAGTGGGCAATGGGGTCGCCGCTGCCGTTGAGCACCTGAAAGTAGCGCACGTCGGGGTGCCAGATCGGTGCTTCACCATCGGCAGGGGCAATGGTGACATCAAAGATGCGGTGGGCCAGGGCGAATAGACCGTCGAGCACCTGGGGCAGCGGAAAGTAGGGCCGCAGTTCTTCGTCGTTGAGGCCGTACTTTTCTTCACGGATGCGCTCGGCCCAGAAGGCGGTATCCCAGTGGGTAAGGCTGTCGGCTTCGGCGGCACCCTTGGCTCGGGCAAAGGCGTTGAGCTCGTCTAGCTCCTTGACGGCGGTGTCGTAGCTGGCGACCCGCAGCTCACCCATCAGCTTTTCGATCGCCTCAACAGAGGGGGCCATCTTGCGAGCCAGGCTCAGCTCGGCGTAGGTGGCGTAGCCCAGCAAGTTGGCCATCTCGTGGCGCAGCTCCAAGATTTTCTCGATATTGGGGCTGTTGTCGAGGTCGCCTGCGGAGGCGCGGGTGACAAAGGCACGGTAGAGCTGCTCGCGTAGGTCGCGGCGGCGGCTGTGCTGCATAAACGGCCCAAAGCTGGGGTAATCAAGAGTAATGCGCCAGGGGCCAGCGGCGGGGGTGGCGCCCTCTTCGCCAGCATCGCGGGCCAGCTGGGCGGCTAGGGCCAGCAGACTGGGCGGCAGGCCGTCGATCTCATCGGGAGTGGTGAGGGTGAGACTAAAGGCTTTGGTGGCGTCGAGCACGTTGTTGGCAAATTTGGTGGTGAGCTCGGCCAGAGCCTGCTGAATGTCATTGAAGCGCTCTTTTTCTGCTCCCTCCAGGCCGACTCCAGACAGCTCAGCCTCACGAATGGAGGACTCGACAATCCGCTGCTGGGCGGGGTCAAAACTGGCCCACTGGTCGCTGGCACGCAGCTGCTTAAAGGCTTCGTAGATAGGCTTGCTCTGGCCCAGGCGAGTGGCGAACTGCACCAGGGCAGGCTGCACGTCTTCGTAGGCGGCTCGCAGCTCGGGGCTATTTTTTACCCCCATCAAATGACCGACGATACCCCAGCTCCAGCTCAGGCGCTCTTCGATGCGGGTGAGGGGCTCGACCAGCCCACCCCAGGTGGGCACAACATGGGTTTCCAAGGCCTCAAGAGCGGCGGTGAGGTCGTTGATAAGCGTCGCGATACCCGGCACGATGTGGGCGGTCTCAATGCTGTCAAAGGGAGGCAGGCCGGCACCAATGAGCAGGGGATTTTGCAGAGTGGTAGCTGTCATAGTCAAAGAATCAATCGTGGTGGAGGGACAAAAGTAAAGCAGAACCCAGGCCAGGGCACTGTGCTGCCGATGGCCCCGGCTGCTGAGCCTTAGGGGTTAAGTAGAAAAATTAAATGAAGTCGTTATGAGTTTAAGTTTAGTGTATCGCATCCATATTTAATTTGCTATGTGCCGCACTCTTTAAACGGCGGACTGTCAATTACCATAGCCTTTATTTGAAAACTGATCCGGTTTTCTGTCGAGGCTTGGGCACTGTCTGAGGTGTGGATGCTGAATAGCTCGTTTCGGCGGATTGTTACAGGGATTGTCTTTTTCTCACTGACGGTGATGGCCGCAGTGATTGGGTACATGGTGGCGGGCTGGAATTTTCTCGATGCCATCTACATGGTGGTGATCACTATCTTTGGAGTGGGCTACGGCGAAGTACAGCCCCTGAACTCGCCACCCCTGAAGGTGTTTACAATTTTTGTGATTATTGCCGGAGCGCTGTCGGTGGCCTACACCGTTTCGGGCTTTGTGCAGATGATTACGGAAGGTGAAATTCGTCGTGCCCTCAACCTTAAACGTATGACTCAGGAAATTGAACGCCTAGAAGATCACGTTATTATCTGCGGCTTTGGCCGCATTGGTCAGCTGGTGGCCCGCAAGCTCAAGCGCGATCGCGAGTGCTTCATCATTCTCGACAGCGACCCTGAGCGGGCAGCGCTGGCCCAGGAGCAGGGCTATTTGATCTACCAAGGCAACGCCACCGACGAAACCGCTCTGGAGGCCGTGGGCATTTATCGCGCCAAGTCGCTGGCGACCGTGCTGCCCAACGATGCCGCCAACGTCTTTATTACCCTGACGGCGCGGGAGATGAACCCCAATTTAATGATCCTGGCTCGGGGCGAAATGCCGTCTACCGAGAAAAAGCTGCGGCTGGCTGGGGCCAACCACGTGGTGCTGCCCGCCAGCATCAGCGCCCTGCGCATGGCCCACCTGATCTCGCATCCCTCAGCGGTGGACTTTTTGGCGCAGACCAACGGTCACCAGGGACTAAACGAATTTTTGGCGGAGCTGGATATTCAGCTCCATGAGCTGGTGATTGGAGCCGGTTCCCCACTGATTGGCGGCACCATCGGCGACATTGAAGTCAAGGGACAGGGCACCTTTATCACCGTGGCCCTGCGGCGGGCCGACGGCGAGGTGGTGATTCATCCTAGCCGGGCGACCTATCTGGCCCTGGGCGACTCGGTGATTTTGATGGGCCACCAGGGAGA
>PYGV01000275.1 GCA_003022385.1 filamentous cyanobacterium CCP3
GCCGAAGTCTGAGCCTGGGCCGCCGACTGGGGAGGTCTGGGTGGCGGCGGCGGTGCGGGCTGGGCGGCGTTAGGTAACTCAGCCATGAAAGGATTCTCCATAATGGACTCAACAGCGACAGGTACAACAATCGGGTAGAAACAGCGCGGCTACCCGTGGAATACAGTCAGGTTGCCCACATTAGGTGCAGAAGTTAGCCGAGCTATGATCTCCGGCTATACCCTAGCAGCCCACAGACGTTAACGGTCTCCATTGGCCTGGTATAAACCAGGTCCAGATCGGGATCTGTTAGTTGGTCTACCAGCAGAACTTCACTGCTGGACCTGGATCAGGGGTATAACCCCTGAGTATACGTCATGTCTTGGGTTAGCTCATCAGGGTGCGCCCCAGCAGGTGGCCGTGGCTAAACACCGATCGCATCAGGCCCAGGCGTACCGGGTTGGGGGCGCGGCCAAACAGCCCGATCATGGCCTGCACTACCTCAGGCAGGGTCATACTATCGGCCAAAAACCCGGCCCAGTCGTCGGTGGGCAGGCTAAAAAAGGCGGCAAAAAACTGGTGCAGCTGGGGCGCATCAAAGGCCATCAAATTTTCGAGGCCAAACAAATAGAGATAGTGCTTGCGAACACGTTCGGCGGGCCATAGCGCTTCCCAAGCCTGTCGGGCGGCCTGGGCCGATGTGGTCTGGGGTGAGCTAAGCGCGGCGGCGATCGCATTGGCCAGCCCCGGACCGCGCCGCAGCAGTGCCCCCACCATATAGCCCGAGGCCGGATGCACCATGCTGGCCGACCCGCCAAAGCCCACCACTCGCTGGGTAAAATCGGGCAGCGGCTGGTTCATCGGAAACAGGCATTGCTCAACGTGGTGGATATCTTTAACGTCAATGTCTCGATGGCGCAAACGCTGATACAGCCGCTGTTTTAGAGTCTCCAGCGCGATCGCCGGATGGTGAGCCAAAGACGTCTCTTCGACAAAATACAGGTCGTTGCCCAGATCCATCGCATAGAGAAAGGTGGGCGGGCCCTGGCGATCGCTGGGGGGCAGGTAGTCGTCGCGAAAGTCCATAAACACCATCTGCTGAGGATTGGTGGGGGGCTTAGAAAATCGTCCGACAATGCCGTAGGCCGCCTGAAAGGCTACCTCTGACGCCACCGGACGCTGCACCAACGCTGCCCGGTGGCCGGTGGCATCAACCACTAGCCGGGCAGTCAGCCGATCCCCTGTCTCGGTCGTAATCTGGGTGTAGTTGGGGAAATGCTCAACCTGGCAGGCTTTGCCCTGATGCCAGCTCACCTGGTGCTGGTCGCCCTGGGCCAGCCAGTGGGTTTGCAGGCGGTCTCTGTCTAGCAGGCCGTACTCGCGGTGCAGGGGCAGCTTACCGCTGTTGACATGCACGACGCAGTCTTTCCAGCGATGCTCTAGAAACTGCACCAGACCCAAATCTTCGAGTTCATCAGCCCAAATGCCGTAGGTGTTGGGCCAGGGCTGCGCCGGATCGTGCAGGGCCAACCCCTGCACCGTTAGCCCCGCTTCTGCCAGAGCTGCCACCAGCGATAACCCCGCTGGCCCCGCGCCAATGACCAACACATCCTGCATGAATCGTTTGCCACCTCAATGGTTGCTGTGAAACCCTATCTTACAAAGATTGTGGTCTTTGTTGGTGAGGAGATGGGGAAGGTGAAGGGGGAGTTCAAAATTCAAAGTTCAAAATTTTGAACTTTGAATTTTGAATTTATGCAGCCACTCACCTACCCACCTAACCCCTCCCCTCAGCCAGCCGATGTATGATCCAGGGACGATTTAACCCCCTCGTTTGACTATGGCAAATCTGGCGAGCGATCCTAACCTGCTGGCTACGGTGGTGGGCATTGTCGCCCTGGCCCTGGCTCCACTGGCGTTTCTGCTCTGGTTCTTCTACACTCGCGACAAACTTAACCCTGAGCCGCGATCGCTGGTGCTCAAGCTTTATCTGCTGGGGATATTGGCCTATGTGCCGGTCTTTTTGGTGCGGCAGCTGGTGCCGTTGCCGAGCTGGCTGATGGCGATCGCCGTTGTACCGGTGCTGGCTGAACTCGCCAAGTTCTGGGTGGTCAGGCGGGGTGTCTACAACCATCCTGAGTTCGATGAGCCCGTCGACGGCATTATTTTTGCCGCCGCCGCTGGCCTGGGTTTTGCCACCCTGGAGGTGGTTGGTTCAATGCTCTACGCCTATTTTGCCGTCGCTCGTCTGGGGGTGCCGGGTGCCGCCGTCAATACCTCGGCCTGGACGGCGGTGCTGACGATGTTTGCCCTGCGGGGGCTGCTGTCGGCCCCAGGTCAGGCTCTGTGGTCGTCGCTGTGGGGCTATGGCCTGGGGTTGGCTAAGTTTTCGCCCCCAGACCAGAGGCGGGGGCTGGTGCGCAACGGGCTGCTGGCGGCGATGCTCTCCCACGCAGCGTTTAACGCTCTGGCACTGGAGTCGAGCTGGTGGCTAAACCGGGTGGGTCTGGTGCTGGTGATTGCGGTGCTGTGGTTTGTGGTAATGCGCTGTTTGCGTTACGCGCTGGCGCTCAATACTGCAACAGTACGGTGACAGGTACATTGGGCAGCTTGGCTCGTCCCGCCAGCCCCACCAGCTCAATCACAAATCCGAACCCGGCTACGGTACAGCCCGTTTTCTCGATCAGCTGGGCGGTGGCGGCGGCGGTGCCCCCGGTGGCGATCAGGTCGTCAATAATCAGCACTCGGCTAGCCGGCGGAAAAGCGTCCTGATGCAGCTCCAGGGTGTCGTTACCGTACTCCAGTGCGTAGCTGGCCTGATACACGGCAGCGGGCAACTTGCCGGGCTTGCGCACTGGGGCAAACCCCACCCCCAGCTTGTAGGCCAGTGGCATGCCAAACATAAAACCCCGCGACTCAATGCCCACAATGTAGTCGGGGCGGTGCTCGGCCACCTTTTCGGCAAAGGCATCAATGCTGTACTGCATGGCGGCGGGGTTACCCAGCAGCGGCGTAATGTCGCGAAACAAAATGCCGGGCTGAGGGAAGTCGGGAATATCGCGAATGTGGGCTTTGAGATCCATCGTGGTGCGGGGGTATGGGCGTTGTTATGGTATCAGCGTTTTGTCGTCGAAAAATTGTCAAACCAGCCGCGTTTCCAGAAAAAGTAGATTTGCAGCACGGCGATCGCCCCCATCACCCCCAGGCAGGCGACATAGCCCCAGTACCAGCCCAGTTCGGGCATGTTGAAGGGTGAGGCTTCGGTGTCAAAGTTCATGCCGTAGACCCCAGCGATGAAGGTGAGCGGAATAAACACAGAGGAGATCACCGTCAGCAGCTTCATCACCTCGTTCATGCGGTTGTTGATCGATGACAGGTAGACATCCATCAGGCTGGAGGCAATTTCGCGGTAGTTTTCGATGATGTCGACCACCTGCACAATGTGGTCGTACACGTCTTGCAGGTAGACGCGTACCTCCTGGCTGATCAGCTCGTCGCTGTCGCGAATCAGGCTGTTGATCACGCTGCGCTGGGGCCAAATATAGCGGCGCAGCTTCATTAGCCCCCGGCGCATGCGGTGAATTTTTTTGATGGTGGCGCTGGTCGGGTTGGCAACTACCTCATCTTCCAGCTGTTCGAGGGTCTCGCCAATTACCTCCAGCACCGGGAAAAAGCTGTCAACGATGGTGTCGAGCAGGGCGTAGGTGAGGTAGGCGGCATTTTTTTGGCGAATGGTACCGGTGCCCCGACGAATGCGATCGCGCACTGGCCCAAAAGAATCCCACTCGGGCTCTTCTTGAAAGGTGATCAAAAACCCCTGGCCCAGCACAAAGCTGACCTGCTCGCTGCCCACCCCGGTGCCCGAAGGCTTGGGCCGCACCATCTGCATGATGATCAAAATTTTGTCGTCGTAAAAATCGATTTTAGGCCTGTGGGGCACGTTGACAATGTCTTCGAGCAGCAGCGGATGCAGGCCAAAAGTCTGGCCCATGTCGATCAGCGTTTTCTCAGTGCCCAGCCCGCGAGCATCGAGCCAGGTTACGCTGTCGCTCACCCCCAGCGCAGAGCACTCCTCGGGATGGTCGATGGTGGCGGTGTGCACGGCATCGGGGCCGTAGTCGATTAAAAACAGCTCCGTGGGTAGGGCATCGGGCGGAATCCGCAGCGTACCGGGAAGCGCGCCAGGGGGCGAATATCGGTATTCAAACAAACCATCGCCATCGCGATCGACAACAGGGGCGAGGTCGCAGTGAGGGCCACTGGGGTTGACCATCGCGGGGCCGGGGCGACCCGCCACCGACGGTTTGGGCGGTGAACCAACAGGCGAGGTCGCCTCAGAGTCTGAACTGTGTCCTTGCTGCGACATCACCTTACTCCTTTATTTTTGCCACCTAAAAAGCATAGGGGCACAGCCGTAGCTGCACCCCTAGAGGTTAATCATTTATTCAAAGATGGCGATTTTAGGGATGGCCAGGGGTGGGCTACATCATGCCCATGCCGCCCATGCCGCCCATGCCACCCATGCCACCCATGCCGCCCATGCCGCCCATGCCGCCCATGCCGGGATCGCCAGCGGGGGCCGGAGGCTCAGGAATTTCGGCTACCAGGGCTTCGGTGGTGAGCACCATGCCCGCGATCGAGGCGGCATCCTGTAGACCAGAGCGCACGACCTTGGCCGGGTCAATGATACCGGCCTGAATCAGGTCTTCGTAGGCACCGGTGAGGGCGTTGTAGCCCATGGGGAAGTCCATCGCCTTGACCTTTTCGACGATGACTGAGCCCTGCTGGCCCGCGTTGTCGGCGATTTGGCGCAGGGGGGCTTCCACCGCCCGCATGACGATGTCAACGCCGATCGCCTCTTCAGCGTTGAGGGAGGCCTTGAGAGCTTCCAGCTTGGGAGCCAGGTGCAGCAGGGTGGCCCCACCGCCGGGGACAATACCTTCTTCGACCGCTGCTTTGGTGGCGCTGAGGGCGTCATCAATGCGCAGCTTGCGGTCTTTGAGTTCGGTTTCGGTGGCGGCCCCAACTTTGATCACGGCCACGCCGCCCGCCAGCTTGGCCAGCCGCTCGGAGAGCTTTTCTTTGTCGTAGTCAGAGTCGGTGCGCTCTAGTTCCTGGCGAATTTGGGCGATCCGCTTGTCGATGTCGCCTTTGTTGCCCGCATCGGAGACCAGGGTGGTGGTGTCTTTGGTGATGGTGGCCTTGGTGGCGGTGCCCAGCATTGACAGGTCGGCGGTATCGAGGCTGAGGCCTACTTCTTCGGAGATTACCTGACCTCCGGTGAGCACGGCGATGTCTTGCAGCATGGCCTTGCGGCGATCGCCAAAGCTGGGCGCTTTGATAGCGGCCACATTCAGCACACCCCGGGCCTTGTTGACCACCAGAGTGGCCAGGGCCTCGCCCTCAATGTCTTCGGCGATAATCAGCAGCGGGGCACCCTCGCGGGCGACGCGCTCCAGCACCGACACCAGATCCTGAATGGAGCCAATTTTTTTGTCGGTGATCAGCACGCGGGCGTTGTCGAGTTCGGTCACCATCCGCTCCTGGTCGGTGACAAAGTAGGGGGAAATGTAGCCGCGATCGAACTGCATCCCCTCGACTACATCCAGTTCGGTGTAGAGCGACTTGGACTCTTCTACCGTGATGACGCCGTCTTTGGTGACCTTGTCCATGGCTTCGGCGATCATGCGGCCGATCTCTTCGTCACTGCCAGCGGACACCGTGGCGACCTGGGCAATGGTAGCGTTGCCTTCGACGGGCTTGGCCACAGCAGCAATTTCACGCACCAGGGCGTTTACGGCTTTCTCAATGCCGCGCCTGAGGCTGACGGGATTGGTGCCAGCGGCCACGTTCTTGAGGCCCTCTTTGACCATGGCCTGGGCCAATACGGTGGCGGTGGTGGTGCCGTCGCCCGCCAGGTCTTTGGTTTTAGAGGCCACCTCTTGCATGAGGCGCGCGCCCAAGTTCTCGAAGGGGTCTTCTAGGTCAATTTCTTTGGCAATGGTGATGCCGTCGTTGACGATCTGGGGTGCCCCGTATTTTTTCTCGAGAACAACGTTGCGCCCCCTGGGACCGAGGGTAATCTTAACGGCGTCAGCTAGGGCGTTGACGCCTTTTTCGAGGGCCTGCCGCGACGCCTCATCAAAGGAAACTCGTTTTGCCATGTCCTGTCTTTCAGCTCTCCAGAGACAAACTTAGCACTCACTGCGTGCGAGTGCTAACCCAGCTAGAATACCGCTATCAGCGCCGGTCGGTAAGTCGCAATAACCGATCCTCAATGAAAGGGGCTGAAATAAGACGTTCTGGATTTTGGATTGGCGATTTTGGATTAGGGGTTTGTCCTACAGCAGCACAGGCAGCTGTTGCAAAAGCCAAAGACCTGTGGTGGTCATGCCCGAGTCGTCGGGGCGCACCAGCAGAAAGTGGAGCCCCTGACTCTGCCGTTTGCGCTGCTCAAACCGCTGGCCCGCGCTGGCCACATCGGCATCGCTAAAGGTGGTGAAGACCCAGCGATCGCTCAGTCCAGCCTCTAAAATCAGCCCGTCGGGTTCTCCCCGCAGGTAGCTCAACCAGGCGGGGGAATGGGACTCAATCCACTGGGCCAGGGCCATCGCCTGCCGTCCGGCATCGACCACCACGCCAGGAATGGGAGTGGTGCTGGCCAGGCCCAGGCGAGCTGGCATCAGGTTAGTGGGCAGGTGGCGCAGGGGAATGGGTTCGTGGGGCAGGGTTTGCTCAAAGTCGTAGGCGGACAGGGCGGTAAAGCCCCAGCGGTCTCCCCACAGATGCTCGGGCAGGGGCACCGGGGGCGGCGACTCGATGTGCAGTGGGTTGTAGGGAATCGGAATGGCGTTGGGCTGGGTAGGGTACCACTTGGCCCGCTGCTGTAGCCACTGGTGCAGGGCAGGGGTATGGCGGGTGGGG
>PYGV01000276.1 GCA_003022385.1 filamentous cyanobacterium CCP3
CAATGCCCCCCGAGCCCCCCAGCAGGTGCCCGGTCATCGATTTGGTCGAGCTGACCGGAATTTTGTAGGCCGCAGCCCCTAGGGCCGTTTTGATGGCCTTAGTTTCGGTGGGGTCATTGGCGCCAGTGCTGGTGCCGTGGGCGTTGATGTAGCTAATCTGATCGGGCAAAATGCCAGCATCTTTGAGGGCCATTTGAATGCAGCGAGCCGCCCCAGCACCGCCCGGTACCGGCGACGTCATGTGGTAGGCGTCGCAGGTCATGCCGTAGCCGACAACTTCGGCATAGATCGTGGCCCCCCGGCTGAGGGCGTGCTGCAGCTCTTCGAGGATCAAAATGCCGCAGCCCTCGCCAATCACAAAGCCGTCGCGAGTTTTATCAAAGGGGCGGCTGGCCGTTGTCGGGTCATCGTTACGGGTGGAGAGGGCTCGGGCCGAGGCAAAGCCTGCTACCGACAGGGGCGTTACGGCCGCCTCGGTGCCACCACAGATCATCGCCTGGGCGTAGCCGTTTTGAATCAGCCGAAAGGCGTCGCCGATCGCGTTTGACCCGGCGGCACAGGCGGTCACAGGACAGGTGCTCGGCCCCTTGGCGCCCGTTTGAATGGCGGTCAGCCCCGCCGCCATATTGGCGATCATCATCGGAATCATGAAGGGGCTACAGCGGCTGGGGCCTCGGGTGAGGTAAATTTCCTGCTGGTCTTCGAGCACCTTGAGGCCACCAATGCCGGAGCCAATGCAGGTGCCAATCTGCTCGGCGTTGAGGTCGGTAATGCTCAGCCCAGAGTGGGCCAGAGCCCGCTGGCCCGCAATCACCGCAAACTGGGCGAAGCGATCCATGCGCTTGACTTCTTTTTTATCGAGAAAATCGCCTGGGTCAAACCCCTTGACTTCGGCGGCAATTTGCGACGCGTGCTGAGACGGGTCGAAAAGGGTGATGCGATCGGTGCCGCTGCGCCCGGCCACCAGCCCTGCCCAGTACTCATCTAGGCTGTTGCCAATGGGGGTAATGGCGTCCATGCCAGTCACCACAACGCGCTTTGAGTCAGAGTGTGCCATAGCCAAAATCGGGTTAAAACCAGGGAAATTTTATAATGGGGGGTGACCGTGGGGCAGATCAGAGTTAAGGGTGTCTGACAGGGCCGCGGACTGACCTTGTGCCCTGGCCCTGACACCCTATCCTCAAAACCTGACCCTATCGCTGGCTGAGCCGGCGATAACGGCCTAGGCGGCTGCTTTTTCTTCGATGAAATTGACGGCATCTTGCACGGTGGCAATGCCCTCCGCCGCTTCGTCAGGAATTTCAATCCCGAATTCTTCTTCCAGGGCCATAACCAGCTCTACAGTATCGAGAGAATCAGCGCCCAGGTCGTTGGCAAAGCTAGCTTCGGGTTTAACGTCAGCCTCTTCTACCCCTAGCTGCTCGCTGACAATCTTTTTGACCTTTTCAAAAGTCTCTGCGCTCATAGTTCTCCAACGCCTCTTTGTACAGATTGATCGACAACAAAAAACCTTATCATCCTGCGACCCCATCGAGACGAATATCTGACGTCAAGCCCCAGCATAAGGCCGCCCAATTTCGAGCATTTCTCCATAGTATCGGAAAAAAGTATCCACAAAAGAACCCTACCAGAACTCCGTCGCCCGGTAGCCCAGTTCTTCTAGCATGCCCCGCAGCAGGGGCAGGCTGAGGCCAATGACGTTGGTGTGGCAGCCCTCGATTTTTTCTATAAACATGCCGCCTTTGCCGTCGATTGAGAAGGCTCCGGCACAGGCCAGCGGTTCGCCCGAATTGACGTAGGCTGCGATGGTGTCGTTGTCGATATTGGCAAAGTAAACGCGCGTTACGGCACTGCGCACCAGGGTAATGCCGCTGGGGGCGACCAGGGCGTGGCCGGTGTGAATTTCGCCGATATTGCCCCGCATCAACTGCCAACGAGCGATCGCATCTTCCCTATCCTCAGGCTTGCCGTAGATTTTGCCCTGAAAGGCCATCACCGAGTCACAGCCCAGCACCAGCGCGCTGGGAAACTGGGGCGCGACCGACTCGGCCTTGCAGCGGGCCAGGGTGGCCACGTAGCTGGGCGGAGCCGTGTGTGCCACCTGGTCTTCATCAAAGTTGCTGGGGCAGACAAAGGGGTGAATGCCCGCCCCCACCAGCAGCAGGCGGCGACCCTTAGAGGCTGAGGCAAGCACGAACTGAGGGCGAGGAGAGGTCGGCATGGCTGAAGTCAGAAACCGGGTTTCTACGCGAATAAATCAGGACAGTATGAGGGTAGACCAAGGAACCCGGTTTCCATAGCGGGTTTCACTGAGGTGAAGTACGTCGCGAGGATCCCCCCTGCCCCTTAATAAGGGGGGTGCCGGGTGAAGCTTAACCAGCCAGAAACTGGGGGGATCTAGAACTCAGCAGTGGTGTACCTCACTCGGTCGAGAACCGCTTCGGGGCTAGGACACCTTAAAGGAAGCCACCGACTGCTTCATCATGTCTTTGACCTTCTCCCAGCGGCCTTCGTCGGTGGAGGCATTGAAGGTGTAGAGCTTGCCCCGCCGCACGATGGCGCTGGCCAGGTTGTGGCGCGGCCCGGCGGGCAGGTCGGCCAGGTATTCGAGAATGTAGTAGGTCTTGTCATCGGCGGTGGCAATGCGCTGGGCGCTGAGCAGGTCAACGGTGCTTTCGTCGCCTGACAGGGCGCTAAAGCTCTTGGAGAGCTTGTAGCCGACTTCGGTGGGGGTGCCGAGGTCGTCGAGGTCTTTGCCATCGGGCACTTCACTGACCACCACGCTAACGTTTTCGGTCTCGTGAATGATGTCGTGGAACACAACGTCGGCGGCCCCAGGCACGTTGACCTCAACCCAGCCGGTGGGGTACATGAACTCATAGCCCGAGTACTGGTCGGCGTAGGCCTGTAGCCCACCGCCGCTCACGCAGCCCTGGAGGGTAACAGCAAAAACAATTAAAAGCACTGTGGCCAGCCGCTTCAGCATGGGTCGACGTCCTTGGATCACGATCAGCAATAATTGTTAATTGTCTCACACGGGCTGCTCAAGCCTGCTTTTGAAAAAACAGCAGATGCTGCTCAGGCAGGCTATCGTCGGTCTTGAGCCATTTCAGCCCCACAACGGCCATTTCGCGGCGCACCTGGGCCACGCTCATCTTGTGCAGCCGCTTGATCATCACCAGCGGATTTTCGGCCCGGTACTCGGCCAGCACCACCCGTCCACCGGGTTTGAGGGCGGCCACCACGCCCTGCATCATCTCGCGGGGGTAGGCAAACTCGTGGTAGGCATCCACCATCAGCGCTAGATCAATTGAATTTGGGGGCAGGTTGGGACTGTCGATCTGGCCGAGGATGGGATCTACGTTTGCAATGCCTTTGGCTTCGAGTTCCTGCTGCAGCATGGCCAGCATTTCGGGCTGAATATCGACGGCCAGCACCTTGCCCTTGGGCACCAGGGGAGCGATGCGGCGGGCAAAGTAGCCCGTGCCAGCGCCAATGTCGGCCACGACATCGGTGGGGGCCAGATCGAGGGCCGCGATCGCTACCTGGGGTCGCTCTTGCAGCGCTCGACTGGGGCGATCGAGCCAGCCCGCTCCCTGGTGGCCCATAGTTTGGGCAATTTCGCGACCCAAATACAGTCGGCCAATGCCGTCGGGGCTGGGGACCACGGTTTGATAGGCGGAGCTGGTCTCAAGCGGCGCTGCTGCGCAGGCGCTCAGGCTCCACAGTAGGGCGACCAGGGCCAGACCGCGCAGAACAGAGGCGATCGCGGCCCAGGGCGGCTGGCGACGGCGCAACGAAACGGGGTGAATCATGGGGTTAAGTCAGGCGTCTACTGCAGCGGTCTCGGCGGGCTCAAGCTGGGTGATCAGGGCTAAATTCACCTGGTCCTCGCTGGGCTGGCTGAGTTCAGCCCGCACGTTGGGGCCAAAGAACGATTCGATTTTGGCTTTTTTCTCCACCCAGGTTGAAAAGGGCAGCGTAGACGAGTCAAACTCCAGCACCAGTGCATAGTTGCCGTCTATCTCTGCCTCGTGGAGACCGCTCAGTTCAGGGCACTCCTGCCCCGACGGACTCAGCCCCAGCTTTTGCAGGGCGACATCCAGGTGAGCCTCCTGGCCGTAGCGGTAGCGGGTGACATCCTGGCGCACCTGGTTTTGGGTGGGGGTGGCCTGCTCCTCACGCAGCTTGAGGACCTCTGGGGAGGTGGGCTGGGTGTAGGGCGCAGGCTCTAGCTCCGCCGCCCGCAGCGCCAGCCCGCCCAGCAGCACGGGAATGCCGTAGAAAAACCCAACCAGATTGAGGGTGGAGTTGTCTTGAAAGTAAGCCACAAAGCCAACAATGGTGAGCACCCCCCCCACGGCTAGCAGCACCAGGCTCAGGTTAAAGCGCCCCAGTTTAATTCGCCCCAGCATACGGTCCTCACCTTAGAAAAGCTTACATGTCTAATCATGCCGTCTTGTGGGGGAGAAAGGTAGGGCACCTACTCCCATTCCTCTTGCCCCAGCTCAATCTCCCCCGCCCAGCGCTCTAGCGTAATGCCTACGGTTTGCTCTAGCTGAGCGACGGTGTTGAGGAAGGCAATGCGGGCCGCGAGTTCGTTGGTTTGAGCATTCACCAGCGATTCTTCCTGGTTGATCAGCTGAAACAGGTTGACTCTACCGCGCCCGAAGCGAAACTGGGCCTGGTCGGCTTCGAGCTGGCGACGGGCGTTGAGGGTGGCTCGCTCGGCGGCCTCTACCTGGAGCAGGCTGGCTCGGGCCTCGTTTAGCCCCGCCACAACATCGTTGCGAATTTGGTCTTGCAGCTGGGCCAGGGTGTTGTCCTGCTGCTGTAGGGCAATGTCGCTGGCGACACGATTGGTTTCGGGGGCGGGGTCGCCAAAGGTGCGCGTGGCGACTAGCCCGACGGCACTGCGATCGCTGTCACCCAGGGTGCCGTCGGCCACGGCATTGAGCTGCCAGCGCAGACTGTCTTGGGCCAGCAGCAGATCGAGTTCCTGCTGCTGCCGCTGCAGCTGGGCCTGGCGGTAGTCCGTGCGCTGGGCCAGGGCCAGCACCACCAATTCTTCCGACTCGTAGGTGGCGACCTGGGCGGCGGCGGCGGTAAAGAGCTGGGCGATCGCATCTACCGAGGCCACAAAGCGCAGATCTTGGTCGGTGCCAATCAGGTTGAGCAGGGCGCTGTTGGCCTGATCGAGCTGGTTGCGGGCATCGACCAGGTTGCGCTGGGCATCGGCGAGCGATCGCTCCGGGTCAAACAGGTCGATGGGGGCGCGCCGTCCGGCCTGCACCAGGGCCTGCAAAATCTCTAGCTGCTGCTGGCGGCGCTCCAGGGCCTGGGCCTGAATGTCCACCTGGGCCTGGGCGTTGATCAGGTCGTTGTAGCGAAAAATAGCGGTGGTCAGCGTATCGATCAGGGTGCCGCGCAGGGCCAGCTGGTTGCGGGTTTCGCCCAGGCGGGCCTGGTTGAGCAGAGCCTCATTGACGGCCCGCCCAAAGCCCCGCAGCAGCGGCTGACTAACCCGAAACTGAAGCGCCTGACCGCTCTTAAAGGGCGTGAGGCCCACCTCAAAGCTGGTCCCCAAACGGGTGGTGAGGGTGCTATCCAGGCGCACCTCCTGGTCAAAGTCGGTGCGATCGCCCCCCGCTAGCACCGACCCCAGGGTTTCATCGGTGATACTTCCACCAAACCCACTGCGGGCTGCATCGGCTCGAATAGTGGGAGTAAAGCGAGGACTAAAAGTTTGCTCAGCGGCGGCGAGCTGCTGCCGCTGCACAATTCGCCCTAGCGCCTGGTTGCGCAGCTCGCGATTGCCTTCCAGGGTGAGGTTGAGCAAATCGGTTAGGGTGAGGGGCACGACTTCAGCAGTTTCCTCAATTCCCGAAGGGGTCGATTCCAAATTCGGTAACTCAGCCGCTGGTGAAGGATCGGCTAGGGGGAGAGTGTCGGCCAGAGCGGTAGGGGCGATCGCGCTAAAGCCAAAACCCAGGGCTACGCTTACCCAAACTAGACGAAGTGGCTGGCTGACTGAAGTCGTCGACGTTTCCATCATTATTTATTGCCTTCCTAACCACGATTCGACCTACCCAGTAGGATGGAACCAACAACTCGCCCCATTGCTATGACAACTTATCACGCTGGTTCAGCCACAACCACTGGTGTCAAAACAGCTCCGCTTGAGAGCGGCGATCGCCTAACCCGCCCTGAGTTTGAGCGGCGCTACAGAGCCTCCACGGTCAAAAAAGCCGAGCTCATTGAAGGAGTTGTGTACGTGGCCTCACCCCTCAGGTTTCAGCAGCACGCCGAACCTCACAGCCGTATACATGGTTGGGTATGGACTTACCAGGTGATGACACCAGGGCTTCGCCTGGGCATTGAGCCCACTGTGCGCCTAGACCTAGACAACGAACCTCAGCCCGATATTGTGCTGCTGGTAGATGAAGTCGCTGGCGGTCAGGCCCGACTCAGTTCCGATGGCTATCTAGAAGGCACTCCCGAATTGGTGATTGAGATTGCCGCCAGCAGTGCCGCCATAGACCTGGGCGACAAAAAACAGGCTTACCGCCGCAACGGCGTACCCGAATACCTGGTCTGGCAGGTGTACGAAAACAGGTTGGATTGGTTCTACCTGGTAGATGGCGACTACCAACTCCTGCCCGTAGATGCCGATGGTATTATTCGCAGCGCTACCTTTCCGGGTCTGTGGTTAGCCGAAACAGCACTTTTACAGGGCAATATGGCCCAGGTTCTAGCTGTACTCCAGACAGGACTACAATCCCCTGAACATCAGCAGTTTGGCATGGATTTGTCATCGTTTTCTCCGTAGGGAATAGGGAGGGCACAGCGCACTCCCATCCCCTCCCTATTCCCCCCGTAGCGCCTGCACCACATCGATC
>PYGV01000277.1 GCA_003022385.1 filamentous cyanobacterium CCP3
GAGCGGAGTCGTTTGTCCTGTGGACAGGCTTCGCCAACGCGCTAGCGTCTCCCGTAGGGAGAAAGGGCGGTCCCTAAGCGAAGTCGTTCGCGCTAGCGTCTCCCGTAGGGAGAAAGGGCGGTTCCTGAGCGAAGTCGAAGGGGATGGTCCCTGAGCGGAGTCGAAGGGCGGAATGCTTTAAGAATAGCGAAGAGGACACCGATGAGAGAATGGGGGAAGGGTGGGGTTTACCGGGGTAGGGACTGAAGGCCGCTGAGGCCAGACTGCAGGAACAGGAGGCCAAACACCAGGGACACTACAATCACAATGGGGCGGTTGTAGGTGGTTAGCCAGGCGGAGGCGCGATCCAAAATGGCTTTGGACTGTTGGGGAATGACCAGGCGCAGGGCCAGGGGCAGCAGCAGTAAGGACTGGGCCAGCAAAATAAAAAGGAGGTAGGCGATCTTGCCATTTCGTAACCCCAGCTGGGCGGTGGCGATCGTGGCCAGGGCGCTGAGGGTAAACACCCAGAGCTTGACGGCGATCAGGGGCAGGGTGAGGCCAATGCCCAGGGCCTGCAGGGGGGTGGTGCTGTCGATCGCGGTCAGCCATTTGGGGGGTGGCTCGTCGGGGTCGGGCTGCTTGCGCCACTTTTTGTAGGCGGTGACTAGCAGCAGCAGGCCGAGCACCAGCAGCAGGGTGGCCACCACCGGCCCTTTGCCGCCGTTGCTCGCCGAGGCGGCGATCGATTCGCCCAGAAATAGCGCAAAGGCGACGCCCTGGAGCAGGCGGGTGAGGGTCATGCCGCCAACGTAGGCCATGCCCTTGAGCAGCCCCTGGTTGGGGCTGTGCAGCAGCAGCAGCCCGATGATGATTTGCATGGGCACCAGGGCACTGCCGAGAATGTAGGGCAACAGCGAAACGATGACGCTTTCCATAGGTCAGGCCGCTCCGGGTTGGGGAATGGTTCGCGGTAGAGGGCGCGATCGCAGCCGATCTTGCTCTGTGCCCGCTTAATGTTGAGACACACTATCCTATGCCGGGGCGTCAGGCACTACAAGATCTATGTAGAGGATGTATCAATAGGAATTCTTCTATCATGACCTCGCTGCCCCCCAGTCAGGACATTGAGCGGCTGAAGGTGTTGGCTATGCTGCACTACGTGGTAGCGGGGCTGGTGCTGGCCCTGGCGCTGCTGCCGCTGGTATTTGTGGCGATCGGTGGAGTGGTGCTGCTGGCCCCAGAAAGTATGACCGGCGGCGACAGTGAGGTGCCGCCCGCTGCCGTGGGGCTGATTTTTGTGGCGATCGGGCTGGCGCTGTTTGTCTATGGGCTGGTGCTGGCGATCGCGCTGATTGTCTCGGGCGGCTGTTTGCGGCGGCACAAACACTACTGGCTTAGCGTCGTAGTGGCTTGCGGGGCGCTGACCTTTACGCCGCTGGGTACCGTGCTCGGGGTAGCGACGCTGGCGGTGCTGGTGCAGGAGCCGGTAAGGGCGCTGTACGGCCTTGAGTCCAGCCGCACGCTCTAGTCTGTTTTTTTAGGTCAGGTATGGCCGCGCTGGCGAATTAAGGATTGTGGCCAAAATTGACCCCATGCCCTAGACGCTTGCCCCGAACTGTTCGCAAGTTAACTTGACACCTTGGGTTTAAGGGTTAACTTGTGTTAGAAAGCTTGCGGAAAACTCCGTCTTATGCTCAAAACTCTTCCCTGGACCCGTGTCCGACTGCTGCGTCAGGTTGCCGTAGCAGCGATGACTCTACTGCTAGTGGTCCTAACCAGTTCAGCACTGCCCTCGACCAGCGCTATGGCCCAGCTGCTGCCCATCCCTTCGTCTGGTGGCAGCGGCGAGTCGCTGCCCATTAACGTTGAACGGAGCGGCAACCTGGAGTCGGCAGCGGTTCAGCTCGACGGCCAAGAGCTGTTTCGGATTGCCTCACCCGCCGTCTTCAACCGCCCCGACGTAGGGAACCAGCTGCCGGTGGAAATGCGGGCCAGGCAGATCGAAGCCAACCTGCAGCGCCTGTTTCCCAATAGCCAGTCGGCTGCCGCGCCGCTCAACCCGGAAACCCTAGAAGTCATCGTTAACGAGATTGACAACTACCCGGTTTTGTTTGCTCAAGATGCCAGCCTGGCCGAACCGAGGGTGCTGCTGACGGTAACCGATACCGATGTGCAGTACCACGGAGCGGCCAGCAAACAGGCCCTGGCCGAACAGTGGCAGGAAATCTTGGATCGGCAGCTGCGCGATGCGGTGGCTCAGCGCCAGCCGGAGGCCCTGCGGCGGCAGGTTACGGTAGTGGCCAAGGTGACGGCTGTGGCGCTGGTGCTCAGCCTGCTGATGCTGGCCCTGCGGGTATGGCTGGGGCATTATGAGCATCGGCTGCACCAGCGCCGCACCGCAGAGGCAGCGCTGATTGAAGCCCAGCTGCACGAGGCCGAAGGGGGCGATCGCCCGCCCCACGGCCACGAAGATCCGCTGCTGCGCCACGGGCTGTACCAGCACCTCAAGCTCGAACACCAGCTCCAGGCGGTGCGACTGGTACGATGGCTGCTGTTTTGGGGGGTGGCGTCGCTGTGGGCGCTTAGCATAGCCTACAGCTTTAACCTGTTTCCGCAGACTCGCCAGCTGGCCCAAAAAATGGTGCTGGCCCCGGTGGTGATTCTGCTGACCTGGTTTGTGGTCGGGCTCAGCGATCGCCTGATCAACCTGGCCGTCGATCGCTTCATTCAGAAGTTTGCCAAGGGGCAGCCGATGACCTCGACCAACCTGCAGCGCATCCACACGATCGCTCAGGTGATCAAGGGCGTCAAGACCGTAGTGGTCTACATCATTGGCCTGCTCTGGGTGCTGCAGTGGCTGCGCCTGGTGCCGGGGTCGGTGCTGGCCCTGGGGACGCTGGTGGCGCTGGTGCTGTCATTTGCGTCCCAAAACTTGGTCAAAGACCTGGTCAACGGCTTTTTGATTTTGCTGGAGGACCAGTTCCGCATTGGCGACGTGATCATGGTGGGCGACATCGATGGCTTTGTCGAAAACTTCAACCTGCGCGTGACCCAGCTGCGCAACCCGGCGGGTGAGCTAATTACTCTGCCCAACAGCTCGATCACCCACGTTCGCAACATGACCCGGCACTGGTCGCGAGCCACAATTGATGTAGAGGTGGCCTACAACACCGATGTCAACCAGGCCCTAGCGGTGGTGCGCGAAACCGCCGATGACCTAGCCGCCGACCCGGAGTGGGGACCGCAGATTCTAGACACCCACGAATTTTTTGGGGTGCAGAATATTTCCCACAGCGGCATTCTGATTCGGATCTGGATTAAGACCGTTCCGCTAAAGCAGTGGCTAGTCTCGATGGAGTTTCGGCGGCGACTGAAAATGGCCTTCGATCGCCACCACATTGCGATTGGCTCGCCTCGCCAGGTGTGGCTGCGGGAGAATGTTGAGGCGCAGGAGTCGTCGCGATCGATCTATAGCCTTGACTAGTGGTTTATCAAACTCAAGATTTGTTGGTCGGCTTGGCTAAGGAAGCCCACCAATTTTAAGGAGGGGACTGCCCCGTATGATGTCTTGGAAAAAGTAGCGATTGATCTATGTTTTGCCAGCTCAATCGCTATTTTTAAGAGATCTGCAATCGCAAAGAGGCGATGTGCAGAACTTACATAACGCTCCTGTTCACCCGCTACCAATCGCCCTTCTCCTCAGCCGATCGCCTTTGTTGGTCGTGGGGCAGCAGGCTTGTTATCGACCAATCGCTCACCCCCCTTTCTCCTTAGAGTCCCCACCGATCGCCCAACTCCTTGTTTCCTCCCAAAGCAAACTTCCCAGGCAGCAATCCAGGGAATTTTGGGGAAGAATTGAGTCAGCGATCGCTACACTTTCACAGCTTCTTTTTGTTCAGCCTTACGCTTACGAATTGCTGCTAAACCCATGCCAACTAATCCAGGAAGTAACCCAGGAGTGGAAATAGAAGTAGATGCTGTAGTGTAATCATGTGTGACTGAAATATCCCCTTGTACAAGGGATTCAATCCTAGAGATGAAACTCCCAAAACCTACGATGTTTGAAATGTCGGTTGCAGAGAAAAGAAAATTAAAAAATCCTGAGCCTGTTAACGCATTCAACACTGTATTGCTGGTATAAATTGGGTTGGTGCTTGCGGTTGCTGCAAACCCTGACACCGTCCTACCAGATGTTCCACCAAAGTCTACTCTTCCATCAAATCTAGTTGGCCAATTCAAATGTAGGATGGGTTAGCGATAGCGTAACCCATGCGGACGTTTGGTTTCGTACCTCAACCAAACCTACATCGACTTATTTTCACACCCTGTCATGGCAGAATACGGGCTCTTATTTGGTTGAAGAGCTTGATCCCAAAGCGGTTCAAGCTCTTTTTGCTGTACCTCTTTTATCCTTCATGAATAATCCAGGTTAGTTTCCGCAATGGATGAATAACGCTGTGAAGTTAGCCGGTGAAGACCATGGCATCCTCACAGCGAGATAGCAACGATGGCTAGACGAACTCAGTTTGCCGTCTCAACCCTCAATCTTTACAATCACAACCTGCCCGGCCTGCGGATGTATAGAGACGCCAATGGCTGGGATGAGGCCGCCTACGATCGCAAGTTAGAGTGGCTCCGCCGCACCATTTTGCAGCACCCGTCGGATGTCTGGGGGTTTCAAGAACTCTGGCACCAGGACGCTCTAACCAACCTGTTTGACCACCCCGACCTGGCCGACTACGCCCTGCTGGTGCCGCCGGGGCAAACGGGGCAAAAAATTGTCTGCGCTGGTGCCGTCAAAAAAGACATTTGGGTCGGCGAGCCGGAGTGGATCGATCGCTTTCCCCCCAAGTTTCGCCTCCAGAGCGGCGGCGGCGACCCTCAAACCCCCGACATAGCGGTCAGAATCGACGGCTTTTCTAGACCGGTGCTGCACTTCAAAGTGCGCCCGCGCTCAAACGGGGCACCGATTTCGGTCTACGTCGCCCACTTCAAATCTAAAGCTCCCACAGCCCTCTATACCGAGGGCTGGTACCGCGACGACAAAGACTACTACAGCCGCCACGATGACGCCCTGGGCAGCGCCCTATCCACCATTCGCCGCACCGCCGAGGCTACCGCCCTGCGCATGATGCTCACCGACGTGCTCAAGGGCACTGACGAGGCGGTCGTGGTACTGGGCGACCTCAACGACGGCCACACCAGCAACACCCTCAATATTCTCACCGGGCAGCCCAACTATATTCTCAGCGGGCTCGACCAGGGGGGCAGCGACACGGCCCTTTACGCCGTTAGCCGTCTGCAGCAGTACCGCAGCGATCGCGACGTCTACTACACCCACATCCACCAGAACCTGCGCGAATCCCTCGACCATATCCTGGTATCGCAGGAATTTTACGACAACGCCCGCAAACGCCAATGGGCCTTTAAAGGCATGGATATCGTTAACGACCACCTCAACCACGACGACCACAAGGCCAACGGATCTTCCGACCACGGCATGGTACGGGCCTGCTTCGAATACCGGCCAGCCAAGACCTGAGACAATTTTGGATTTTGGATTTGCCCCCTTGAGCGAGCTGTGAATTTACAGTCACCATCAATCGCCAATCTAAAATCGCCAATCCAAAATCCAAAACGCCTTCCTTGGCGGCTCCTCGCCGTCCCTTGGGCAACCTAAAATGGCCCCTCGCTGGAGTGCCGCTGGCCATGCGCGTGCTTG
Source organism: filamentous cyanobacterium CCP3 (assembly GCA_003022385.1). Lineage (GTDB taxonomy): Bacteria > Cyanobacteriota > Cyanobacteriia > Phormidesmidales > Phormidesmidaceae > Nodosilinea. The sequence continues at coordinate 5,705 of PYGV01000277.1, forward strand.
TCCTCAGCCACACCTACATCGTTGACCTCAACCGCGAAAAGCTGCGCGCCCTGGCCCAGCTTTCGCCCGATATCGAGGTGGTGGTAGGGGTGCCCCGACGCTGGCAGCCCGGCGGTGTGCAGAATCGGCTGATTGTCTCCGAACCGCTCCAGGAGGGCAACTTTCGGGTGCAGCCCCTCGGCAACCTGAGCCAAAACAACCAGGGCTTGCTCACCTTTGGCGCCGACCTGGTGCGGCTGCTGCGGCAGTTTCGGCCCCAGGTCATTCAGGTAGAGCAGGGGTCCAGGGCGCTGGCCTACGCCCAAACCATTACCCTCAACCGGCTGCTGGGCCTGGGGGCTAAAAATGTCTTCTTCACCTGGTGGAATTTGCCCTACCGGCTCAAGTTTCCGATCGCGGCCCTCGAAGCCTACAACCTGCGCCACACCCACGGGCTGGTGGCGGGCAACCAGGACGGGGCCGATATTTTGCGCGATTGCCCTATCGGGCGGGCCTTTGGCCAACGCAACTACACTGGTCCCTACCGGGTCATGCCCCAGCTCGGCGTCGACGAAACCCTCTTTTGCCCCCGGCCCCAGCCTGAGCTAGCAGCCTCCCTCGACATCCCCAGCGATGCCTTTGTGGTGGGCTACTGCGGTCGCTTTGTCGAAGAAAAAGGGCTGCTCACCCTCTGCGATGCCCTGGCGAGGCTGCGCGGTCTACCTCAGCCCTGGGTATGGCTGCTGGTGGGCCGGGGCGAACTGCGCGATCGCATTCAGGCTAAGGCCGATGGGTTAGGGATAGGCGATCGCCTGCGCTGGGTCACCGATATTCCCCACGACCAGGTGCCTCGCTACATCAACCTGATGCACACCCTGGTGCTGCCCTCTGAGACCACTGACCAGTTCAAAACCCTCACCGCCACCGGCTGGAAAGAACAATTCGGCCACGTGCTGATCGAAGCGATGGCCTGCGCCGTCCCCGTCATCGGCTCCGACTCCGGCGAAATCCCCAACGTGATCGACCAGGCGGGTCTGGTTTTCCCTGAAGCCAACGCTCCCGCCCTAGCCGCGCACCTGCGCCTTTTAATCGAGAACCCCACCCGTCGGCAGGAATTAGCCGAGGCAGGCTACCACCGTGCTATGAGCTGCTATACCAACCGGGCGCTGGCGAAGCAGCTGCTGGAGTTTTATGGGGAGATTGGGGTGGGT
>PYGV01000278.1 GCA_003022385.1 filamentous cyanobacterium CCP3
GGAACGGACCAGTGATGGCCGGAGGCGGCTCGTACAGAGCTCCCGTGAGGATGGGGCGGACGCTGGACTGCTGTTCGCTGACCTGATGGGCGGCGGTAACGATTTGTCCCCTGGCGGTGGTCAAAATCACGTTGCTATATTTGCCCATGATTTCCACATACAGGTGCCACTCGGTCGGATCGCCGGGGCGACGGGCAAACTGCATATCCAGCCCTCGCTACCAGGGGGCTATGGGGTCGATCACCCCCAGGGCGAGTCCCCCCAGCTGATGCTTGAGCTGCTGGCTAAAGGTAAACGTGTCCTGCCCCTTGGGGGGAGCATCACCTAGATGCAGCCGCGCCGCTTGCGGATGCCACGAAATCGTCAGCCAACCCCGGCGATTGAGGGTGCGCAGAGCCAGGGCCAGAGTAGTTGTATCGAGCTGCACCACCGTCTCACACCGGGCAGGAACCCAAGCGGCCCGTAGGCTGTGGCACAGAGCCATCAAAGTCGTAAAGTCAACGGGCTGCACAGTAGCATTCTCCGGGCGAGACGGACGGGAAGAGAGAGCGGTAGTCTATGTCTTGAGACGTAGGCAAGTAGCGGTTTAAAGCGCCAAGAACTCCCGCTTGAGGGTTCTTAGCACCGCAAGGTGTAGCCCAAGGAACGAAAACGCCAGAAAACTGAAATTTCGCCTGAAATTAACCCTCAGCGCTAGAGGGATTCGTTAGTATGGCAGATAAGGTGATCTGGGCCTGATCTGGGCCCAAATGCAGCGCCTTGTGCCAAAAAAGCCTTGGGATTTCTGTCCTGTCCGGGCTAATCCTGACATCAGTATCAGAATCTCCCGCTATCGCTCCTTTTATATTATGGACATCAAGCTGATCAATATTGGCTTTGGCAACATCGTATCGGCCAATCGGGTGATTGCCATCGTTAGCCCCGAGTCTGCCCCCATTAAGCGCATTATCTCCGATGCCCGCGAGCGAGGGCAGCTAGTCGACGCCACCTACGGTCGCCGCACCCGTGCGGTCATCATCACCGACTCGGGCCACACGATTCTGTCGGCTATTCAGCCCGAAACGGTCGCCCACCGCTTTGTCAGCGGCAAGGACAGTGACGGCAAGGCGTAGAGTCAGGAGAAAAGATGAGGAGATAAGGGGGTGAGGCGGTGAGGACGGGGAAGTTCAAAGAAAAGGTGAGGGGATGAGGCGGGTGAGGCGGTGAGGACGGGGACGTGCAAAGTGCAAAGTTGAAGCTTTTGAATTTATCCACCTGTTCGTCTCCCTATCCCCTCATCTTCCCATTCCCTCATCTCTCGACACCGCTTGGTAGACTACTAGCAGGTTGTTTCCCCTACCTCCCCATGCCTGCCGATCGCCCCGAGTCCATTCAGAAAATTGTGGCCCGCTTTCAAAAGGCCGCCGACCCTAAGCGTCGCTACGAGCAGCTGCTGTGGTTTGCCAAAAAGCTCGACCCGCTGCCCGAGGAGTACAAAACCGCTGAAAACAAGGTGCCGGGCTGCGTTTCGCAGGTGTTTGTGGTCGCCGATTTGGTCGATGGTCAGGTGGTTTACCAGGCCGATTCCGATGCTCAAATCACCAAGGGGCTGGTGGCGCTGCTGATCAAAGCTCTCAACGGCCTCAGCCCCGACGAAATTGCGGCGCTCAGTCCCGATTTTATTAAGGAGACCCAGCTCGACGTCAGCCTGACCCCGTCGCGGGCCAACGGTTTTTACAACATCTTTAAAGCCATGCAGCAAAAGGCTCAGGCTCTAGCTAATGGATCCGCGCCAGGGGCTTTGATCAGCTAGCCGAGTCTGGGGGGCAACGGCGACGATTCGCCAATGGGGATGTCTGCCGCGCGATCGCCCTTACCGCTCGACTATCCCAGCGCTCTAGCTAAACTTTGATAAACTTTGGAATGCGAATCAGCCCCGGCTGACTCCGCTCCTGTTCCTATTGCTAGTGGTTGGGCTTATTTCATGAGCGAGTACAGCATTTTTACCTCCGAGTCGGTGTCTGAGGGCCATCCCGACAAAATGGCCGATCAGATCTCCGATGCCGTGTTAGACGCCATTCTTAAAGAAGACCTCAACGCCCGGGTGGCGGTAGAAACCCTGGTCAAAACCGGCATGGCCGTGATCGCGGGTGAGGTGCGCACCAACACCTACGTCGATCTCGAAGACATCGTTCGCAACGTCATTTTGGGCATTGGCTACGACAGCTCTGACGTTGGGTTTGACGGGGCCTCCTGCGCGGTGCTCAACGCGATCGGTAAGCAGTCGTCAGACATTGCCATCGGTGTCGATGTTGCCACCGACAAAGACCTGGGGGCGGGCGACCAGGGGCTGATGTTTGGCTACGCCACCAGCGAAACCGATACCCTCATGCCTGCCCCCATTTACTACTCGCACCGCCTGGTGGAGCGGCAGGCCCACCTGCGCAAAAACGGCGTGCTGCCCTGGCTGCGCCCCGACGCCAAAAGCCAAATAACGCTGCGCTACGAGAATCTGAAGCCCGTGGCGGTAGAAGCGGTGGTGCTCTCCACCCAGCACAGCCCCGACGTTTCTCAGGCCGACATTCGCGAAGCGGTAATGGAGGAAATTATTAAGCCGGTGCTGCCTAATCAGTGGCTCCACGCCGATACCCAGTACCATATCAATCCCACGGGGCAGTTTATTATTGGCGGCCCCGTGGGCGACTGTGGCCTGACCGGGCGCAAAATTATCGTCGATACCTACGGTGGTATGGCCCGCCACGGCGGCGGCGCTTTCTCGGGTAAAGACCCTACCAAGGTTGACCGCTCGGCAGCCTACGCTGGCCGCTACGTGGCCAAAAATATTGTGGCGGCGGGCCTGGCTGATCGCTGCGAGATTCAGGTGTCCTACGCGATCGGGGTGGCTCGACCCACGTCGATTTCGATCAACACCTTTGGCACGGGCAAGATTGCCGACAGTGCGATCGCCGATCTGGTAAGCAAGCACTTCGACCTCAGGCCCCAGGGGCTGATTGACATGCTCGACTTGCGCCGCCCTATCTACCAGCAGACGGCGGCCTACGGCCACTTTGGCCGCGAGCTGCCCGACTTCACCTGGGAGAAAACCGATAAGGCTGACTTGCTCAAGGCTGCTCTCTAGAGAGATTTACGATTGAGGCCTGCGATCGCAGGCCTCGGTCAGCTTTTGTCGTCTTTAGCGGCCCCTGCGGGCTCGTCTTCGGGGTCAGCCTCGTCTTCGGGGTTAATCACCGTGGTCTGGTGAGATAGCCCCTCGGAGTCATCGTGAAGCTCACTATGAGTGCTATGCTCGGCCTCCTTAGCTTCTTCGATCCGGCGACGGTTCATCAACAGCTCTTTGAGGGGATCGCGCTTTTCTTCGGAGACGTGAATCTGAATGTTGGGCCCCGATCGCGCCAGCCGAATGACAATGCCATCTTCCACGGGCACTTCAGTAATGCGGCGACCGTCCAGGTAGGTGCCGTTGGTGCCAATGCTCTTTACGGCCCAACCGCTGTCGGTCCGGCGAATTTCGACGTGGTGGCGCGAGACAACAGCGCTGTAGAGAACCACATTGTTATCGGTCGAGCGACCAATACAAATCACAGACTCTTGGCCAAAGGACCAGCTTTGAACCGGAGTTTTGTGGAGGGGGTGCAGCAGCGAAAGGGTAATCACATTACTCAATCAAAAACGATCCCGGTAGGTTTCAATCATAGAAGAGTCTGGCAGACCCCGACCTACTTTTAGCCCCAGCCGCCACCGCCGCCAGATAGGGGAATCCACTGCCTAGATAATAGTCTAGGTTGAGGGCAATTCAGAGGGAAGTACAGCCCCTATTTAGTCCTTCCTGGCTGGGTTCAGGAGCGAGACATGGATTCCAAATCTCGATCGCCTGTGGCCTGGCGATCGAGCAGCCAGCGCAGTTCACCCTGGGGCCGCACCAGCCGAGAGGGGTAGGCGCGGTCGTCGCCCTCGGCGGCCAACACCTGGGCCAGAGCGTTTTGCTTATCGGCCCCAGCCACCAAAAACAAGACCTGGCGGCTGTGGTTAATCAGCGGGGCAGTAAAGGTAATGCGAGAATTATCGCCTTTATTACCTACGGTAATGAGATGGTCGCTTATCGCCAGTGCCTCGGTGTGGGGAAATAGCGAGGCGGTATGGCCGTCGTCGCCCATGCCAAGCAAAATCAGGTCAAATTCAGGGATCTGGTCGTGGGACGTGCCCTGAAGGCCGCCAAACACCGATTTCACCATCGCTTCGTACAGGCTAGCCGAGGCGGCTGGGTCGCCCTCCAGGGTAGGCGTCACTAGAATGTGGTCGGGGGGAATGGGCACGCGATCGAGCCAGACGGTCTTAGCCATTCCGGCATTGCTGTCGGGGTGATCAAGGGGCACGTAGCGCTCGTCGCCCCAAAAGATATAGAGCTTTTCCCAGGGCAGGTCTTGCTCGGCCAGACCGGCATAGAGGGGTTTGGGGGTGCTGCCCCCAGCCAGGGCCAGGGTGCAGTAGTCGTGGTCGGCGACGGCGTTGCGAATGGCCTCGGTCACCAGGGTCAAGGCCCGCTGCACCAAGGCCGGCTTGTCGGGCAAAATCTCAAGCAGAGGGGCAGTCATAGGTAGCATCACCGGTAACAACCCCAGAATGCCTTTTCTGAAGGCGCTTTCGCAGGGCTTTTCATAGAGCAGACTAGCTCAGTTCTGCCGCCAATCACAGCGACTTAAGCTTTACTTTCAAAGCGACGAGCCTTATGTTTCAATTTTTGGTTGACAAGCCGCTCAAAACCTTGAAAGCTTACGGTTAGCTCCACTCCATTGGTGCCCCGTCATTCTTACCTTCGCCCCATGCAACTGACTCCTCAGGAAAAAGACAAGCTGCTAATTTTTACGGCGGCGCTGGTAGCCGAGCGCCGCAAAGAGCGAGGCCTTAAGCTCAACCACCCCGAGGCGGTGGCCTATATCTCGGCAGCCATTCTAGAGGGGGCGCGCGACGGGCGCACCGTAGCTGAGCTGATGAGCTACGGCACCACCCTGCTCAGCCGGGCCGACGTCATGGACGGGGTGGCCGAGATGATCCACGACGTGCAGGTGGAGGCCACCTTTCCCGATGGCACTAAGCTCGTCACCGTTCACGATCCCATTCGGTAAACCCATGGCTATGTCTGCCTCTGACCCAGGGGATATTTCGTTGGACACCGCCGATCGCGAGGCCGTACTGACGGCGCTGGCGGCTCAGCTCGATGCCTACGTCTTTCCTGAGGTGGCTGAGAAGATTCAGGGCGACCTTGAGCAGCGAATGGAATCTGGGGGCTACGGCGACATTACCGGCGCTCAGCAGCTGGCGGATACGCTGACGGCTCAGCTGCAGGAGATGAGCGGCGATCGCAACCTGCGCCTGCACTTTAGCCCCGTACCGCTGCCCCACATTGAACCGGAAGCCGCCCCCGACCCCCAAGATCTGAAGCGCCAGCACCAGGCCAGCCGCCGCCGCAATTTCGATATCAACCGGGTCGAGCGCCTGCCGGGGAACGTGGGCTACATACAGCTGTTCAGCTTTGAGCCGCCGGAGTTTGCGGGAGAATCGCTGGCGGCGGCGATGACCCTGGTCGCCCACACCGATGCCCTGATCTTTGATCTGCGCCACAACCAGGGCGGCTCTCCGGCCACGGTGGCGCTGCTGTGCAGCTACCTATTTCCGGCCCATCCGCCCGTTCACCTCAACGACCTGTACTGGAGCGAGACCGATGAAACCCACCAGTGGTGGACGGTTCCCTACCTGCCGGGGCAGCGCTACCTCGACAAGCCGGTGTTTGTGCTCACCAGCCCCGAGACCTTTTCGGCGGCGGAGGAGTTTGCCTACAATGTGCAGGTTTTGAAGCGTGGCGCGGTAGTGGGCGAAACTACGCGCGGTGGCGCTAACCCAGGCCGGGGCTTTCGGCTGCACGACCACTTTTGGGTGTTTATGCCCACGGGGCAGGCGATCAACCCCACTACCGGCAAAAACTGGGACGGCACAGGCGTCATCCCCAACGTCAAAGTGCCGATGGAAACTGCCCTCGATACCGCTCACCTGATGGCCCTTAACCACCTGCTGGAGGCCGAACCTGAGGGCATTGCCCGCCGCGAGCTAGAGGAAGCCCTGCCGCGAGTGGAGCGATCGCTCCAGCGAGCCCGTCAAGATCTAATTGCCAACCTAGGAGGCCCGACATGATTCCCGGAGAACTGCTGCCCGCTGAGGGTGAAATTGAGCTGAACGCAGGCAAAGAGACGGTGACGCTAGCGGTGGCCAATACGGGCGATCGCCCCATCCAGGTCGGTTCCCACTTTCACTTTTTTGAGGTCAACGCGGCCCTCAGCTTCGATCGCGACTCAGCCCGAGGTATGCGGCTCGATATCCCTGCCGGTACGGCTGTGCGGTTTGAGCCCGGTGACGAGCGCGATGTAACACTGGTGCCTTTGGCCGGGGAGCGCCGGGTCTACGGGTTCAACGCCCAGATCGAAGGGGCGCTGTAAATTTCCTATGCCTACCCCGCGCCTGCTGAGCATTGGCCTCGACTGTATGGCCCCCGATCTGGTGTTTGACCAGTGGCGGCACGACCTACCCAATCTGTCGCGGCTGATGGAGTTGGGCAGCTACGGGCGGCTGGAGAGCAGCATCCCTGCCATTACGGTGCCCGCCTGGAGCTGCATGATGACCGGGCGTGACCCCGGCGAGCTGGGGATCTACGGGTTTCGCAATCGGCGCGATCGCGACTACCACTCGATGGCGATTTCCGACGGGCGAGCGGTTAAATTTCCGCGCCTGTGGGACATTCTGGGCGAAGCCGGGTGGACGGTGGCGGCCCTCAGCGTACCGGGTACGTCACCGCCTTACCCGGTCAACGGCTCGCTGGTCTCCTGCTTTTTAAC
>PYGV01000279.1 GCA_003022385.1 filamentous cyanobacterium CCP3
AATCGCCAAGTCAGAAAGAAGTTGGCAGAAAGGGAAGAGTCCATCTTTTTCTCTGTCCTTTACTAAAATGCACTACCGTTGCTATCAACTTGAATAATCTAGCCGAGTTGTATCGTGAGATGGGACGCTATGGCGAAGCGGAACCCCTCTATGAGCGCTCACTCACCATTAAAGAACAGCAGTTAGGAGCCAACCATCTCTCTGTGGCTAACAGCCTGAATAATCTAGCTGGGCTGTACGATTCAATGGGTCGCTATGGTGAGGCAGAACCTCTTTACGAGCGATCGCTCGCCATCAAAGAACAGCAGCTGGGAGCCAACCATCCCGATGTGGCCAACAGCCTGAATAATCTAGCCGAGCTGTATAAATCTATGGGGCGCTATGGCGAAGCAGAACCTCTCTACGAAAGAGCGATTGCCATTCGAGAACAGCAGTTGGGAGCCGACCATCTCTCTGTGGCTAACAGCCTGAATAATCTAGCTGGGCTGTACGACTCAATGGGTCGTTATGGTGAGGCAGAACCCCTTTACAAGCGAGCGCTTACCATTCGAGAACATCAATTGAGGTCTGACCATCCCTCTATAGCCACCAGTCTGAATAATCTAGCTGGGTTGTATCGTGCGATGGGGGGCTATGGCGAAGCAGAACCTCTTTACTTGCGGGCGCTTGCTATTTTGTCTGAGGCATTGCCCAAGAATCACCCTTACAACAAGACTGGCTACAACAACTTTAGGAGCTTGGTACAGGAAGCGCTGGAAACCGGACAGGTCGATCAGATGTCTGACCACCCCATGACCCAGGAAATCTTGCGACAGCTCTCGGGGCTTGAATAGTTGCCTGTCACGCAAATTATCAAAGCCCCAGAAGTCTTGCGATAGCTTGATTTGACGAAAGCTATATTTTTGCTGGACTAAAATTGGACTAAATTTCTGACCCCTTCAAAGGCCCTCTCGCGGCCTTCCAGAGGATATTTGTGGTCAGACACCAGTTATCCTTTCTCTGCAAGGGTAGCTGAAGCAGCTCAGACTGGCTCACCCAATCAGCCTCAAAGAACCATAGACGGGGTCACACAATTCGTCTCACCTTAAGACTTTTCCTGAAAATTTCAAGACCCGATATAATTCAGTTTAGTCTTGACATGAGACAACTGCATCGCCTTTAGGGCCTTTAGGGTTTGCCTGTGCCGAAAGTCTGCGGCCCTTTTGCTTCCTGTTGCCATAACTACTCCGCTGGGTTCTCTTGCTGTGATGCTTTACGGTGGTGGGGAGGCTTTAGTGAGTAAGACCAATGGCTGCCGTCCGCTGGGTTAGTCTAGTTTCTGTCAGCCTGAACGTTATAGTTTTGGCCGCTGCGGTTTTAGTCATCGCTCGGCGGGGAGGATGGGCGTATCTACAAGAGCGATCGCGTCCTCAGTCCAGCCGCGAAGCAGCTATCTTCCAGAGTCCCTACTACCGCCATCGTCAGAGCCAGTTTGAGAAACTTCCCATGGGCTCAAACAGCCTCTTTTTCCTGGGCGACAGCATTACCGACGAGGGGGAATGGTCAGACTGGTTTCCTGCCGCGACAATTCACAATCGCGGCATTAGCGCCGACACCACCAGCGGAGTGCTGCGGCGTTTGCCCAATCTATTGGAGTCGCCATCTCAGGCAATTTTTTTGATGATCGGCATCAATGACCTGATCTTTTTGGAGCGATCGCCCGATCAGGTGCTAAGCAATTACCAGCAAATTTTGCCCCTAATTCAGCAGCGCGCACCCCAAACCCAGGTCTATGTGCAGAGTGTGCTGCCCGTAAGCGATGCAGCCTTTCCGGGGATAAACCCCAAAATTCTTCAGCTCAATCAGGGCATCGCTGCTCTGGCCGAGGCTCTAGGCTACCGCTATGTCGATCTCCACCCGTTATTTGTGGTCGATGGCGAGCTTGATGGGGCCTGCACTGCCGATGGACTGCATTTAAATGGAGTAGGCTATGCCCGCTGGGCTGATTACCTGCGCCCGTTTATCGCTGCTATGGTTGCCCGATGACCCGTTCAAAACCGCAAGCTAGAACGCAGAACGCTGAGGTTTCTCGGCTGTGGCCGTCTGGGGTGGCGGGCATTGAGCTATACAACGCCCAGCTCTACCGCCACACCTTTGCCAAACACATGCACGAGGCCTACACCATTGGCTTTACCCATTCGGGCCTGGGCGGCTTTTTCTATCGGGGCGACCAGCACTACGCCAACCCCGGCAGCTTTAAGCTGATCCATCCCGGCGAAGTGCACACCGGGCAGGTGCAGGCTGAGGCCGGCTGGGGCTTTCGCAACTTTTACATCACTGTGCCAAAGATGGAACAGATTCTAGCTCAGCTGGAGTGGCCAGAGCTGCCCTACTTCCCGATCGCCCTACAGACCAGCCCCGATGCCCTTGGACAGGCGATGTTTAGCCGGTTGTTTGTCGCCCTGAGTCAGCCCACGCCCCAGCTAGAGCGAGACTCCCTGCTGCTGGAACTGATGGCCTATTTAATCGATCGCTACGGCGACAGGCAGCGCCATTGGCGGCAGCCCGAGCCAACCAGCAAAGCTCTGGCTCAGGTGCAGAGCTACCTCAAAACCCACTACGCCGACAGCATTTCTATCGATACCCTGGCCCGGCAGGTGGGGCTGAGCCCCTTCTATTTAATTCGCAGCTTTCGGCAGCAGGTGGGGTTGCCGCCCCACAGCTATCAGCGCCACTGGCAGCTGATGCAGGCCAAGCGATCGCTCCACACCGACCAGCCCATTGCCGACATTGCGATCGCCCACGGCTTTTGCGACCAGAGCCACCTCAACCGCGCCTTTAAGAAAGCCTTTGGCGTTACCCCAGGTCAGTACCGTCAGGGCAATTTCGTCCAAGACTGGCCGGGGTGAGGTTCGGTAGCCTTTGCCCAGCATTCACCGCAACCACCATGACTAGGGCATTTTTCAAAGACGTTTCGCTATCGGCCATCATTGCTGGCTTTGTCACTGTGCTGGTGGGCTTTACCAGCTCGGCGGTGCTGGTGTTTCAGGCCGCCCAGGCCCTCGATGCCACCCCAGCCGAAGTCGCCTCGTGGCTGTGGGCGCTGGGGTTGGGCATGGCGCTCACCAGCATCGGTCTGTCGCTGCGCTACCGGGCTCCGGTGGTTACCGCCTGGTCTACGCCGGGGGCCGCCATGCTGATTACCGCCGCTGCAGGCGTGCCGATGGCTGAGGCGATCGGGGCCTTTTTGGTGTCGGGTTTGCTGATTGCTCTGGCCGCGTTTAGCGGCTGGTTTGAGCGGCTGATGAACCGCATTCCCCTGTCGATCGCGGCGGGAATGCTGGCCGGGGTGCTGCTGCGCTTTGGGCTGGAGGTGTTTACGGCCATGCAAACCCAGTTTGCGATGACCTTTGCCATGTTCTGCATCTACTTAGTTATGCGCCGCACCAGCCCTCGCTATGCCGTGGTGGGGGCGCTGGCGGTTGGCATTGCGATCGCCGCCCTTCAGCGACAAATTCAGTTCGATACCGTCAGTCTGCAGCTGGCTCGGCCCGTTTTTACTGGGCCTCAGTTCTCGCTGGCGTCGCTCGTTGGCGTTGCCCTGCCGCTGTTTGTCGTCACCATGGCCTCCCAAAACGTGCCGGGGGTGGCGGTTTTGCGAGCCTCGGGCTATGGCGCAGTCCCCATTTCGCCCGTCATCGGCTGGACGGGGGCCGCCACGGTGCTGCTCGCGCCCTTTGGCGGCTTTGCCATCAACCTGGCCGCCATCACCGCCGCCATTTGCATGGGTCGCGAAGCCCACGAAGACCCGGATAAACGCTACGTGGCTGCGATCGCCGCCGGGTTTTTCTACCTTCTGCTCGGCCTGTTTGGGGCCACCGTCACCGCTGTCTTTGCCGCCTTTCCGCCCGAGCTGGTGCTGGCGATCGCGGGGTTAGCCCTGCTCGGCACCATCGGCAACGGCCTCTTTACCGCCCTCAAAGAAGAGCGCGATCGCGAACCCGCCCTGATTACCTTCCTTGTCACCGCCTCCGGCGTCACCCTTCTCGGCATTGGCTCTGCCTTCTGGGGCCTGATCGCTGGAGCCCTGGCGCTGGCGATCGGTCAAACCAAAGCGTTGCGCTAACCCAGTCGAGCTGTGATCTAGCAATTATCACCTGGCTGACGATGAATCCAAGTCTGCGTTTCACCCGTACTAAAAACACAGGAGCGGCCAGCCCAACGGCATAGCTGCTCCAAGCCATTTTTACGTTGACCAAAAACAGAACCGAACGAGAACAAACATGAAAAACAAGATTCAGGGGTTTAGCCTCGCATTGGGTGCAGCAGCCCTGACTTTTGGCGTTACCCTGCCCCAAAGCGCCTATGCAGGCCACACCAATACCATTCTGGAGACCCACCTCGACGGCAGCGCCGAAGTCGGCAGCGATCCTAGCCAGATGGTGGGAGACGCCACCGGCACCGGCAGTGCCTACGTCTTTGGCGTTGACGGCGATCCGACTACATTGTGTTACGTCCTAGAAGTGTCTGGCGTGCAGCTAGTTCCTGTGGGTGAAGGCATGGCGGCACATATTCACGAAGGAGCCATGGGAGAGAATGGCCCGGTTGTTGCCGCGCTGGCTGGCCCCCAAGACGGCAACGCGGGCGACTGTCTAACTGAGGGCGAAGAGGGCAAATTTCCCACTGGCGAAGTCGGCATTGTGCAGCGCATTCTGAACAACCCCGCTGACTTTTACATCAACGTCCACAACCCTCAGTTTCCCGATGGGGCCATCCGTGGACAGCTTCAGGGGCATTCCAACTAGGGCGTCTTGAGCTACAGACGGGCGATCGCGAGCATGGAGTCATGGGCTCGCGATCGCGATCGCCCGTTTTTATTCGGCCCCGGTGACCTACGGCCTCTGCCGTCGCCGTTCAAACTCCCCCAGCCGCCGCCGGAACTGCACCCAGTGGTCATCCATGTCAGCTAGAGAGACTTCAAAAAGCTGAGCGGGTCGATCGGCTAAAGCGATCGCAATCAACCCCTTCTCCACCTCTAACCCAAACTCGGCATAGACCTCAGTCGCCGCCGCTCGGTAAGCCGCAATCTGCAAAAAATAATCCCCTAACCACTGAAACTGCTTTGGTCGCAGTGCCGTTTTCCAGTCGCAGAGATGCACCTGTCCGTCAATAACCACCAGCGCATCGGGAAACCCAACATATCCTGCTGAGTGCCACACCGCCCCTTCTACCAAAAGTGCCGCCTCTACCCGAGACAGCACGGGTTGTATAGAGCTCCAGTAGCCCGTCAAATCAGCCGGAATGTCAACGTTGTCATCATTCAGGTAGGCCGCAATTTGCTGGTGCAGTCGAGTGCCCGCTGACGAAGCCTGACCCGAAATGCGCTGAGACTCTTCGATTCCCACCCGCTGCCGCCAGCGCTGCAACGCCTCCCGCGCCTCCGGAGGTTTTGTGGCCGACAGCACCGTAGTTACGCCAGGGTAGCAGCGCCCCTCAACTTCATAGAGCATTTTGCGATCGCGCCGCACCCGCCTGGCCGAGTAACGCGGAAGTTTGTGCACCATCAAAAAACCAACCCACCGCAATCAGACTAGAGCATAGCGCTATCCGAGGTGTCTAATATTGAGACCAAAAAATCCCTTAAATAGACTCAATTTGAGTAAAATTGGACTCTGATTGAGATCCCTGGATTCACAAAAGATCTCAACATGTCCTGCGATCGCCACTCCAAAAACAAGCATCCCTGTCGTCCCCGGCCCCTTTCCTCAAGGGCGCTTAGATCGGGTTAGGCATAAGGAGCTTAGTCCAAATTCGAGACTTAGCAAATCCGAAATTGGACTCATAAAGGGCGCAGCGAGTCTCACTGAAAGACAAAAGTCGAGCAATAAGTCTGAACTGTCTTTTATTGAGACCAAAATCTAGCCGTGCTAGTCTCATCATAAGATTTGTGATTTAGAGCTTTTCCTGATGCCGCACGTAGTCAATAAAACGAACGTTAGTTCTCAATCGGTATCTGTAAGCACAAAAACACACGGCCACCCCCTGCTGAGCTGCAAAGAATGACCGCATTTACCGTTGAATTGTAGGTAGTAAAGACGCGATCGCCGTGTTTTCACCTATGCTAACGCTGCCTGTCTAGCAACTACAGGCCTAAATTTCTAGCCCTTTCTTGCTCTGCTTCAGCTGTTTGTAAAGCGACTTAATTTGGCTGTAGGCCTCGTCGGGCGATATTTTGCCACCAGTCTGTAGGCCCGAAATATAGCTTATTCGGTGAGCAAACTCTTGTAGATTGGCATTAAAGGTAAGTTGCTGGGGCGAGAACTCACCGTAGTAGCGGCTGCGGGGGCAGAGAAAGTTATCGAGATCGCGGCGATTAGAAGCATTGAATTGGGTCATAGGTCACCCCCTTGATATTATTAACCTAATTATAACCTTCCCTTAATCGTTGAAAATTTTAGCAAACTGTTAAGGCAATGCAATAGTCCGTGAGGTAGAGGCAAAAATCTGCCGGGTTGTACCACTCGGTAGACACGAAGCAATGTGCTCAAGCTATGACGCTCAACGGCAAATGGTGCAGCGCCAGATTGCGATCGCTGGCCCACTGGTCTAAATCGCTGAGGGCGCGATCGCGGTACTGGCCGTAGCGCTCTTTCTTGCCGCGCACCTTGGTTGGCAGCGGCGGCAAAATGCCAAAGTTCGGCGGCATGGGCTGAAAGTGCTTGGGCTCCGCCGAGGTAATGAAATCAACCAGCGCCCCCAGCATCATTGTCACCGGCAGACGTAGCGGCTCCTGACCCAGCGCCAGCCGGGCCGCATTCGTTCCCGCTAGCCAGCCCCCTGCCACCGCCGCCGTATAGCCCTCGGTGCCCACCAGCTGCCCCGCCGCTAGCAGCGTGGCC
>PYGV01000280.1 GCA_003022385.1 filamentous cyanobacterium CCP3
GCCCCCGCCCCCGCAGTACGTGGGTCGCCCCTTTAAGCTACCAGGCAATACATCCACCTTTTACACCGACCAGCCGATTATTCCTGGCGGCAGCTTTACCTGGGGTGAGGCCACCAGAAACGCCTCTCGCCTTCCCGAGACTGAAACCATTGTGAACAATATTATTGGTTTGGCTCGGGCCCTGCAGCCAGTGCGCGATCGCCTCAACCGACCCTTTCAAATCACCTCCTGGTATCGCCCGCCCGCTATCAATGCGGCCGTGGGTGGAGCGATCTACAGCCAGCACCTGTACGGCAAGGCCGCCGATATCCAGGTGCAGGGGCTCAGCGGTCGTCAGGTCGCCAACGCGGTCATGCTCACCTGGCCGGGGGGAGTCGGTATCTACAGCGATATTCCCAACATCATTCACCTCGATATCGGTCCCAAACGGACCTGGGGGTTTTAGCGCTTAAGCCCGTGTCACTGGGTGCGACTGTCGCGGGTGCTTGCCGAGGCAGAGGCCGCTCCAGGCTCCAATTGAGCGATCACAGGGCTGACATATGATGTCGTGCTTCATCCCACCGCTTCCATGACGATACGTGTGGATCGAGGCCGCTAGGGGTAGACCTGGGGATAGTTGGCCGGGTCTACCAGTTCCCCTGGCGAGTCGCTGCACTCCTGGTAGCGAAAGGTAGCCAGCTCCAGATCACTCCCTGTCCACCGATATTCAGCCAGCGAGCCGCAGTCGCCCAGCCCGCGCGCCTTGCTAAACACGGTTAAGAGACTCGTCTCTGGGTCAAAGCTGGTTAGCCCTCCAATGGTAGCCTCGCTGCTGCGCTCAAACTGCCCTGCCTGATCGGGATAAAGCACATCTAGGGCCAGCAGTTGCAAGGTGCTGTCGGGCTGCACCGCTACATAGGCATAGACCGACTGATAGGCGGCTGTGGCGCACTGCAGCTCTACGAGAGCGCGATCGCCCAGACGATACACTTGCGACTCGGCTTCAGCCACCTCTGGTTGATAAAACCCGTCGCAGATGTCCTGGCTTTCTGCCTGATCTAGCACGGTCTGTAAAATCACCTCGTCAGCGGGTAAATCGCTCTCGGCGGTAGCCTCGAGTGAGGCTGACTCGGAGGGCGGCGGCATGTTGCAGCCTGCGATCGCCATGAGTAGCGCGGCCGTAAGCATAGTCTGGCTAAGGTTAATTTGTCTCACCGCAGTATCTCCGAGCGATCGCCTGTTGTTAGGATTGTTGTTCCCCAGTTTCCCTGTTTCTCCACCAATAGAGTCTGTACCGGGTTTCATTCCCTAGCTATCATAGAAAGCGATCTGACCGATTTTTGCCGATTTCGCTGAATAATCATGGCCCAGCCCAAACATACCCAGGCCCACCTCTCGCGCACGGTGCCTAAGGATCAATCTGAATTTTTCAAAAAGCGCACCCGCGACTCGATGGAGTACTACATGGGGGCCAAACTCCTAGAGGTGGGGGTAAACCCTAAAAACACCGTCTACCGCTGGACGTCAGAGATCAAAGGTAGCCAGGAAGTGATTACCGTCAGCGCCTACTGGGGCGAGTCGCGCGAAAAGCTGGAAGCCGAAGAAAAAGCCTGAGGTTTTGGCTCGCGCCTATCCGGCAACCGCAAGCCAGGGATTTTTATTGGTCGCTGAAGGATTTGGCAGACCGTAGGGTACTGCTCACCAGCCTGGAGTCAATTGCTTAGCCAACCTCTAAGTCGCCTGTAGCCTCACCATAAAGAAGCCGTCCATACTTTGGCGGTGGGGCCAAATTCGCACCCAGCCTTGGGGAGCAACCTCTAGCCCGCCCCCAAACCCTGGCTCAGGAGGTTGAATACGCCAGTTAGGATGAGCTTGGCAAAAAGCGGCGATTACGGCCTCGTTCTCGGTAGGGTGGAGTGTACAGGTGGCGTAAACTAACGTACCATCGGGCTTAAGACGGCGAGCCGCTTCGGCCAGCAGGGCGCTTTGCAGCTCGGCCAGCTCGGCAATGCTGCTTGGGGTCTGCCGCCAGCGGGCATCGGCATGGCGGTGCAGGGTGCCCAGGCCAGAGCAGGGCGCATCCACCAGCACTCGGTCAAACTGCTGGTGAAACGGGGTCAGGTCGGTGCTGTCGCCTGCGTGAATGTGCAGGTTCGTGAGGCCCAGCCGGGCGGCGTTGGCGGCGGTTTTTTTGAGGCGGGAAGGGGCGCGATCGCAGGCCCACACCTTTCCTTCTGGGCCGACCATTTCAGCCATCTGGGTCGCCTTTCCTCCCGGTGCCGCGCAGACATCCAGTACAGTGTCGCCAGGCTGGGGGTTGAGCAGTAGCCCCACTAGCTGAGCGCTGGCATCCTGCACGCTCCACCAGCCTGCTTCGTAGCCGGGCAGATCGCTCAGCGCTCCCTGGTGGTTGACCAAGCGCAGCCCATAGGGAATTCCAGGTATAGCTGCCACGGCAATATCAGCGGCATCAAAGGCTGCCTTTACGGCAGTAACCGTGGCCTGCCGACGGTTTACCCGCAGGTCAATCGAGGGCACCTGGTTAAACCACCGGCAGAGCTGGTCTGTCTCTTCTGAGCCAAGCTGGTCGAGCCAGAGAGCCACCAGCCAGTCGGGATAGCTATGCTGTATACCCAGAGCAGCTACAGGCTGATCGGGCAGAACTAACGGATCTGTGCCTGCCTCAGCCTGACGAATGTACTGGCGCAGCAGGCCATTCACCACGCCAGAGAGACGGCCCAGACCATTGGCCTTAGCTAGATCCACGCTGGTATTTACCGCTGCCGAAGCGGGTACGGCAGTCAAGTAGCGCAATTGATAAAGCCCCAGGTGCAGCACAAGCCGCAGCACCGGGGGCTGCTTGTCAGCAGGGCGGGTACCCAACTGATCGATTAGAGCATCCAGCGTGCGCTGGCGACGAACGGTACCGTAGACCAACTCGGTGGCAAAGGCGCGTTCCGCGGAGCGTTCCCCAGGGAGATCGTTCTCGCTGAGATTCCCCTGAGCCAGGGTGCGGTGCAAAGCGACATCGGCATAGGCTCCCGCCTGTACCTGAAGCAGCACGTTCAGCGCCAGTTGCCGTGCCCCAGCCGCCCTAGAGGGGGCGACAGATGAATTGGTCATGGTGTTGGCCAAGCTATGACTTAGCGCGGCGTTTGGGAGCCGCCTGCTGGTCATTTTTGCGACGGCGGCGATCGCGCCAGTCGGCAGCGGTTAAATAAATTACACCACCAGTGACAACGACCATCAGCCCCAGGGCAATCGTCGCTAACACGCTAAAGGCTTGAGCTTGCAGAGTTGCTTCCATAGCTATACAGGCATTGGGTTAGAACCCGTTGCGACCCCAGATCACCATCGACAGCGAGAACGTAAATGTCACCAGCAGCGCCACCCAGCCAAACGACAAAATATCCATAGGTGCTTTTTAAGATTCAAAACAACACAGCCATTTTTATCATAATGCCACGGCGTTTCTTCGATCGAATGTCTCTACTCGGGGTCTATTTTTTTGAGGAAAAGAGCGTCTAGAGGGAGGGTGGATCCTTTCGTTTCTGAAGTAACCTACTAGACCGTTCCATTGGATAGCCCCATCAGGCAGCAGAGCTTATACACCGCCCTGGCCCCCACATTGCCGTCCCACTCGCCGTCACCCACTTCACAGAGGTCAAAGCCAACAATTTGCCGCCCGCTGCGCACCACCTGACGGAGCAAACAGAATACCTCCTCCAGCTCCAGCCCGCCGGGAACGGGGGTGCCGGTACTGGGGCAGAGTTTGGGATCGAGGCCATCGGCATCAAAACTAACGTAAACCTTTTCGGGCAGATCCGCCACGATCGCCTCGCACTGCTGCATCCAGGGCATACCCCGGTAGGTGTTTTCTTTTACCACCGAGTCGTAGTGGGTGACAATGCGCCCCTTTGAGCCCTTAATCAACGATACTTCGTCGTGGCACAGGTCGCGGATGCCCACCTGCACCAGCTTGCTCACCTGGGGCAGCTTCAGCAGGTTGACCATAATCGAGGCGTGGGAGTAGCGAAAGCCCTGGTAGGCCTGACGCAGATCGGCGTGGGCATCGATGTGCAGCACGCCAAAATCTTCGTGACGCTCGGCTAGGGCCTGTAGATACCCCAGTGGCACGCTGTGGTCGCCGCCGATGACACCCACCCGCTTGCCCCGGTTGAGGGCGGCAGTCGCCTGGGCATAGAGCCAGCCAGTCATCTGCTCACAGGCGTAGTTGACGTTGTCGAGGTCGGTCTGCAGCAGGGGCTGAGATGCGATCGCCACCCCCTCTTCCGTCGCCTGAATGACGCGATTTGCCGCCTCGCGCACCTGAATGTTGAGATCGTACAGGTGCTGAGGAATGGGCGGCATGTAGATGCCCTGCTGCCAACCCTCGGGGTTGTCGCGATCGTACAGGTCGAGCTGGGGCGAGGCCTCCAGCACCCGCCGTGGTCCCTGGGCGGTGCCGGTGTGGTACGACACGGTGACCTCCCAGGGCATGCCAAAGACAATGATGCCGGCGCTGTCGTAGTCACAGGGCAGGCCGTAGAGGTTGCCGTTGTCGAGGCCCACGCCACTGGGGTCGAAGGTATGCAAATTGGCGGTTGAGATAGTCATCGCAACGTAGTTCTTCTCATTTTTCGGGAGGGATATGTACCTTTAATTCTTCAATGAAAGGAGGAATTTCTAATTGGACTACTTCCCCAACAATATCGAGGTTAATGTCATCGTAACCATGAACTAGGCGATTTCGCATACCGTTGATTTCTTGCCAAGAACTATTGGGCAAGTTTTGTCGAGTTGTCTCTGAGACACGCCTTGCCGCTTCAGCAATCACTAAAATTCTGCGAATAACTGCATCCTGGCGCTGAATATCCCCTACAAAATCGGCCTTTGAGCATTGACTGATATAAGCCACAATTAGATCGACCTTCCTAGAAAATAGAACCATCAGCTCTGATTCCATTTGGTCGAGGGTGCGAAAGGTCGGGTGAGCCTCTGGGTGAAATTGCACCATTACATCAACATCGCTGCTGTCGTGAAAGTCATTGCGCAGAGCAGAGCCAAACAGAGCAAATTCTGTGAATTGCCAGCGATCGCAGAACTCTGCAATTTGCTCT
The DNA here is from genome assembly GCA_003022385.1 of filamentous cyanobacterium CCP3. Lineage (GTDB taxonomy): Bacteria > Cyanobacteriota > Cyanobacteriia > Phormidesmidales > Phormidesmidaceae > Nodosilinea. Next base: position 5,100 of record PYGV01000280.1, read on the forward strand.
ATGGGTAGTTCAACCTGCGCGATCGCCATACCAGCCTGACCTGAAAACCACAAACTCCTCTGTTAAGTAAAACCGGAGATAGGAGAAATCATGATTCTCCTATCTCCAACAGTTCCTTCTACCCCTTCAGCATAGTTTGCACAAAGGTGGGCAGGGCAAAGGCCGCCTCGTGCATGCCCACGTTGTAGTACTGCAAGCTGTGTTCCGCGGCAAAAGCCTCAGACGTAGACGCATCCATCTCTTTCAGCGGGTGGGCTGCGCCCTTGGTGGCGTAGTTAAAGCTCCACATGCCCGTGGGGTAGGTGGGAATGAAGGCCAGGTAGCAAAACACGTTTTCCTCCCCAAAAATACCCTTCAGGCAGTGGTGAATATCCACAAAAGCCCGCTGGTTAAACCGGGGCGACTCGCTCTGGGCCGTGATCGCGCCGCCGGGCTTGAGCACCCGATACACCTGTTTGTAAAACTCGGTACTAAACAGCCCTTCCGACGGCCCTACCGGATCAGAAGAATCGATCACAATCAGGTCGTAGCTAGCGTCGGGGGCGTTGGCCACAAAGGCGATGCCGTCCTCAATGCGAAGGTCGAGTTTGGGGTCCTCCAGAGCACCGGATAGGGACGGCAAAAATTCCTTGGAGGCGCGCACCACCGCTTCGTCAATTTCGACCATGGTGACCTGCTCGACCTGGGGGTGGCGCAAAATTTCGCGCACGCTGCCGCCATCGCCGCCGCCAATGACCAGCACGTTCTTAAAGCTGGGGTTGAGCAGCATCGGCACGTGGATGATCATCTCGTGGTAGGCGTTTTCATCCTTTTCGCTGCACATCACCATGTTGTCGATGGTGAGCATTTTGCCGTAGGCAAAGGTGTCGAAAATCTCAACAGTTTGGTAGGGAGATTTTTCACGAAAAACGCGATCGCCCTTGTGGCGAATTGACAAAGCAATATCGTCATTTTTATCGGTAAACCAGACGCTGCGACTCTGCTTAGGAGTGATTAACTTATTGGTAACCTCGTCACGCAGCTCGCCCAGGTCAACGTCAACGCGCTCTAGCAGTTCGAGTTGGCCTCGGTTCATCTCCAGAGCCGAGCCGTAGTCGGCCTTAAAGGCAAGCTTGAGCTTATCAAACGAAATCCATGGGTTGACGGTGTCGCCACAGGTAAATAAATCGACCGCCGCATAGCGGTATTCGGGCCAGGTGTGAATGGCCAGGTGACTCTCCTGAATCACTACCACCCCCGACACGCCAAAGGGCGAAAAATGGTGAAACACGGAGCTAATCACCGTTGCCCCGGCATCGGCGGCAGCACCGACCATGCTGCTCTCAATCAGCGGTACATCGTTGAGAATGTCCGATGAACAGCCAAAAAACTCAACTAGAATATGTCGTCCGAGCGAATTCATGCGCCCTTTCTCTCCCTAGAGGTGGCCCAAATCAAAGATCGATCACTGTATCACTGTTTAGAGTCTATTGGCCTGAGCCACCTCAACCAGTGACCTTAGGTATCTTGTAATGGTTTAGAGGGTCAGCGTCCCGTTTGAATGTAGGGCAGATCACACTGGCTTAGCCAAACGGGTGGGCGATCGCATTCAGCCCAGTTTTGAGCGGCATCCAAACGTTTCAAAATTCAGCCTAGGAAATCTGTATCGTGGCTGTCCACGGTCAGGCAGAACTTCTAATACCAATCCAGTATGATGTTGAGCATAATGGAGGGTGGTGTATAGATGCTGAAGCAGCGATGGCACGCCCTTTTGT
>PYGV01000281.1 GCA_003022385.1 filamentous cyanobacterium CCP3
GCTCTAGCTCGGGTTCAGCCCGCTGCGTCGCAACGGCTGGCCCTGAATCTTCCAGACTGGGGGTGGCCAGCAGTTTGCCCATCAGCCAGCGAGCGGCCCGCAGCTCCCGGTAGCGCCCGGCCAGCACCGCCTCCTCCAATAGCGATCCGCGCCCCCGCCGCTGCTCGACTTCGATCGCGACCATGGCCACCTCAATTTGCTGCACCGCCGATCGCCTCAGGCTGAAGCGCAGCCGGGTGAGGGCACTGGGGGAAGGGTTGCCGCTGGCCATCGGCACCTCCCGCATCGATACCGCAGGCGATCGCGCCGGGGCAGGCGGCCGTTCCTCCTGGGTTGAGGGTTGGTTGGGCCGCGCCAGCCGCTGCACCAGATCGCCCAGATCGGCGACGGCCATGCCGCGAGCGCCAAATCCGTCTGCCCCCATCTGGCGAGCGGCGGCCTCCAGCACGGGCTCAGCCTGGGCGCTGAGCACCAGCACTGGCAAACTGGGGTAGCGGGCCTTGATGTCGGCACAGAGGCGCAGCCCCGGCAGCTGGTCGGGTTGTCCGGCCCCCAGCCCCAGATCGAGAATCACCAGATCGAGGTCGGGCGGCGGTCGATCGGTCGGGGCGGCCCCGGCGGCGTCAGCGATCGCGCCCCTGGCCAGATCGGGGCGCTCGGCGCGACTGGCCAAAATCGCCAGGGCATCGTCGGCGCGGGTCGCTTCGGCCACCACGCTGTACCCGGCGGTTTGCTCCAGCCAGATCCGCAGACCCAGCCGAAACACGGGGTCTTCATCGATTAGCATGAGGCGCAGAGGAGCGATCGTCATTCTGACTCGGTGGTTGAGGAACTGTCCCCACCGGGCACCGGGCGGCCCTCAGCCTCCCAAATCGACCAGATGTAGGCACGCTCGGCCTTCCAGAGGGCGATCGCGTTTCTGGCCTCGTCGTAGAGCGCCCGCCCTGGCCCAATCTGGCCCGCCAGGTTGATTGCCGCCGTCAGGCTGCCGCCGTAGGCCAGGTCCTTGGCCTCATCCAAAATTGGCTTGTCTTCGGCGATTTGAATGGTGGCGGTCCACTCCTGCACCAGCCCCTGGGCGCGGCTGTAGAGCGCCCGGCCTGAACCAATTTTATTGGCCTCAGCGATCGCCTCCTGGAGCTTATCCTGCTCGGCCAGCGCCACCGCTGCATCGAGAATCGGGCGGTCTTCGATCACCTGAATTTCCTGCTGCCACCCGGCTACCAGGGTTTGGGCCTCGACCCGCAGGGCGCGACCCAGTTCGACTTCTGACGCCTTGGCGATCGCGGTTTCGAGGGCCGCAATGGTGCCGGGCTTGGCCAGACTGCGGGCCTCTACGAGGATGGGGCGATCGGCAATGCGCTGGAGGTTGGCCTGCCACTGGGCCACCATCGTCTGACCCTGAATCCGCCGGGGGCGGTCAGGTTCAACCCTTTGGGCCTGGTGAATGGCCCACTCGTAGGTCGGGCGCTGGCCCAGGTGGGCCACCATATCGCTAAACTTTAGCCGCCTCAAATCGGTAAGCTGCTCACGCCACTGGTCTACCGACGATAGATCAGCTGCCGCGTAGGGACTGTTCGCCGGGAGCTGATTGACGGCGCTCACGGCGGCTATCAACCCAAACATATGGCTGTAGCGGGGGGCCACACCGCTCGGATCGGCCTGATTGGCCAGCGTTTGAGCATGGCTCAGGGCCAGCAGTTCCTGGGCGGCGGGCAGCAGGTGAGAGCTGGGGGGAACCACGCTGGCCAGCTCCAGGGCTCCGGCGCGATCGCCCACCTGCCAGCGCTGTAGGGCCACATCCAGCACGGTCTTACTCCAGGCGTCGATATCCTGTTCGGCCGCCTGCCACACCTGGCTGCGCAGGTCAAGGCCCCGCGCCAGCACCACCGCCTGACGCAAATTTTCAATTTTGTTGGTGCCCGCCAGATCGCGGGCCTGCAGCAGCTGATTCCACGCCTGCTGCTCGACTAAAAATTGCTGCTGCCAAAAGACGTAGCGCGTGGTTCGCCAGTAATCGCTCTGGAGCGATTTAAACTCCTGCAGGTGCGTTTTGGCCTGCTCCCAGTCACTAGCCGCCAGCGCTGGTTTGAGCTTGGCCTCGATCGCCCGACCCTGCTCCCAGTCTTGGCGCCACTCAAAAATGACCGCCTGAGCCGACTTGCGCAGGGGCGTATTGAGGGGAATTTTTTCGGCCAAAGCGATCGCATCGTCGAGCTTGCCCGCCTGGGCCCAGCGGTTGGCCAGCACCAAAATTTGCTCTGAGGCATCGGTTAGAACCTCCTGTGCCTCGTCGTACTTAGAGTGAGTTCTGGGCCAGTTGGCCGTCAGCAGCACCGACTGCACCAGGCTGTTGGGTTCGCCCGTACGCGCCTGGGCCTTGGCGCAGTAGAGCAAATCGCTCTCCGAGTGAAAGGGCGTCACCTGGTCGCAGTCGGGCAGGGGCGGAATGCGGGTCAGCCACATCAGCGCCCAGCCGCAAAAGATCCCCGACCCGGTCAGCAGCAGTATCCACAGCGTTAGCCAAAACCACTCCCACGGCTTAACCTGGCGGCTCGACTTAAGGCGCTGCCGACGCGAATTCAAGAGCGAAGAGGCCGGTGTAGATGCCATAACGTCGAACTACCGAGAGCGAGCTGTAGAATCTAAACTGTCAGCAGGGCATAAGCTCGTCCGGATTGGCTCAAACCCCCGTTGAAAGCAGAGATGCTGACACATTGTAGAAGCAATCTTTAGACTTGGCCCTAGCTTTTGAGCCTATTTTTTAGAGGAATGGCACTGGTATGGCGCACGGCACCACAAAACGGCTGCATCCCCGTCTCAGAGATGCTGGCAGGGGTAAACGCCGTCAGTGGGCGATCGCGCTGACGGCCATTCTGGGCCTAGTCGCCGCGCCCGTTTCCGCCAGCGAGCAGCTCAGGCAGTTTCTCATTAGCCGCCGCTGCGTGGGCTGTGACCTCAGCGACACAGTACTGGCCGGGGCTAGCCTAGAAGACGCCGACCTCAGCGGGGCCAATCTGGCCGGAGCCAACCTGCGCCAGGCCCGCCTACCCCGCGCCCAGATGACCCAAACCGACCTGCGCCGGGCCAACCTGAGCCAGGCCGTCGTCAGCCAGGCCGACCTGTCAGGCTCTGATCTGACCGGGGCCAACCTGCGCGGGGTCACCCTCACTGGCAGCCGCCTGGTCGAGGTCAACGCCACCACCATCAACTTAGAAAACGCTGAAGCCCGCGAAAGCAACTGGTCCGGCAGCGACCTCAGCGACAGCCGCCTCGATGGAACCTCCTTCGCCCAGGCCGGTTTTGCCCAGGCTAACCTGAGCCGGGCCACCCTGACCGATGGCAGACTCTACCGCGCCAACCTGATTGGCGCCCGCCTGGACGGCGCTGACTTCACCGGGGCCGATCTGCGAGAAACGCTCATTCGAGACGCCTCTGTAGACGGCACTAACTTTACCAACGCCGATCTGTACGGCGCAAATCTGGTGCGTACTGACCTCAGTACCGCTCGTTTTTGTAATACCCGAATGGCCAATGGCGAGATCAACAACGATCACTGCGCCGACACAACGCTCCCCTGATCAGCACAACAGAAATTATCAGTGAGAATTGCACAACTATAGAGAGAACTTCAAAAGGGGAATATACCCCTTCACTGGATCAGATTGAAGCAGTCGCTAGCCCGTTATAGGTACTTCGGGCAGGACGAGACTCTACCTGTGAAGTTAAGCCGTTGCCCTAAAAATAACCGAGGGCTGAGCGAAGTCGTTTATCCTTTATGACATCTTCCTTTATGACATCTTCCTTTATGACGTCTTATGATGCCGATGGAGACGGATTGCTCAACCAAAACGAGATGGCTACCAGTTTGGCACCTGATCTGTTCTAAAGCCGCCCTCCCCTTTGCGTGCCACGAGGACAGACGATATGGGCAATGAATTTGCCACCCCCAGCCAGTCGGCCTTTGCCCTGCTGTCGACCGAGCTACAGGAGAGCGAACCCCTGTTTCCGCCCGAGTCGGTAATGGCCAACTGCGAAAGCACTGCCCCGCTCGATACTGCTACTGCCGATTGCTTCGATCGCTACTGGACCGAGCTGACCAGCACCTACTGTAGCGTCAAACTTAGAAATTAGGGTTCGCCTAGGTTGGGTGCAACAAAGTAAACCCCAGCAGCCGTCAGCTTTGTTGAGTTCCTGCGGATCTGAGTTTGACGGACCACTAGGCGCAAAAGGAACCGGGTTTCTCGCCGAGAGAACTATCAGGCGCTGATCAGCGGCGTCGCTTTGGCTTGAAAATTTGCGTTGATCAGAGCCGTCACCGCCGCCTCGGGATCTTTGACGCGAAACTGCGCTCCCAGCCGCACAAACTGGCGCTGCTGGTTGGCCCCAATTACCGCAATCACCGGCACCCGCGCATACTTGGGGTCGTCGCCCTGGTTATTGCGAATCACGTTGCGCAGGCGGTGCTGCTGCTCGATATCTCCTGCCAGGCGCGGGTCTAGCTCGACCATGACCATGCGCACATCCTCAACGGGTTCGGCATCGTCAATGATGAACTGAACGCGATCATCGCGGCGATCGACCTTGCCCCAGACCATCAGCCGCTTGTCGGCGACAATGTGCTGGCCGATGCGCTCAAAGGATTTGGGGAACACCACCGCCTCCGACTGACCAGTCAGATCTTCGAGCTGCACGATCGCCATGCGATCGCCCTTTTTAGTCACCACTGGCTTGACGCTGGCCAGAATGACGATCGCGCTCAGGGTTATGTTGTCGGGCTGCTCGCCCAGCTCCGCCAGGTTGATCGGGGCCAGCACCCGCGCCGATCGCTGCACCGACTTGAGCGGATGGTCAGAGATATAAAAGCCCAGCAGTTCTTTCTCCTGCCGCAGTTTTTCCTGGGCTTCAAAGTCGGCCACCAGGGGCGCTTTAGGGGCGGTTTCGTAGCCGCTGGCGGGGGATGCAGCCTGGGTATCGCCGCCCAGCATCATATCAAACAGGTTGCCCTGGCCAATCTCACGATCCTTTGCCCGGCCCTGGGCCCAGTCGATCACCAGCGCCAGATCCTGCATCAGCTGGTTGCGGTTGGGGTCAAGTTTATCCAGCGCACCGGCCAAAATCAGCGATTCTAGGGCACGGCGGTTGACTGAGTGCAGGTCGACGCGATCGCACAGTTCCGCCAGCGACTGAAACGGCCCGTCTGCTTCACGGTTTTTGAGAATGCACTCGATCGCCCCCAGCCCCACGTTGCGCACCGCTGAGAGGCCAAACAAAATGCTCTTGCCCTCGGGGGTAAAATCGACCAGCGATCGGTTGATATCCGGCGGCAGCACCTCAATGCCCATGGCGATGCAGTTGGCGATGTGCATCTGCACCTTGTCCTGGTCGCCGCTGTTGGAGGTCAGCAGCGCCGCCATGTACTCGACCGGGTAGTTGGCCTTCAGGTAGGCGGTCTGAAAGGTAACAAACCCGTAGGCCGTAGAGTGCGATTTGTTGAAGCAGTTAGCGGCCACCTGGCCATTGGCCAGCAAAAAGTTGTGGTCTTGCGCCACCCCAATGTCATAGACGGGCTGCACTCCCAAAGACTGGCGACTGACGATTTTGACCACGGCTAACCTCCTGATAACACGGCGCACCCAGACTGATACTCACCCAGATGCCCGGCTGTACCCCTCAATAAACCATACCCTCCAGGGGTGGTGACTAGTAGCGAGGCACTAAACTAAAGGGCTGTAGCTCGTTAGTTTAGCGGGTAAAGCCTACGCAGTCAGAAATTTGCAAGATTTGCTCATAGACCATCGGTTTGTGGGATGGCTGGCAGGGGGCAGGCAGTGCGGCCCAGCAGCCCAGGGATGACTGAGCTACTGGGCCTGACAGACCTAGTCTAGATGTAGTTCTAGATGTAGTGTTTTGGTCAGCACGACCATCCACTGAGCGCGGGGCGCGATCGCCCCCTCAGCACCGGGCGGCACCGGAATGGGGTCGCTCCAGTCGTTGGGGTCGGCATAGCCCAAGGCGTGGAGAATTTTGATGGTGCGATCGATGGCGGCGAGGCTGCCGTAGAGCATGTGGCGCACTTTTTCTGGGGTGAGGGAACGGGTGCCTTTATCGTTCGCTCCAGATCTCGGCGGCAGCGGCAGGGACTCGGCCCCTGCGTGAGTGTCGTGATTGTTGTTGGCGTCTGGTTCGAGATGGTTAAACATCGGTTCTGTTTCCTTTTGTGGTTTGAGGAAAACAGAACGCGAAAACCCCAGCCACCCACGCTTGACGTGCAAACTGAGGGGGCTAGGGTACCATGAACCTAGCTTCGCAATCTGCGTGCAAGATCTGCGGGGTCAGCTGTCTGTTGGTGTCGTCAGCACCTTCAGACAGCGCTAAGGTTTTCGAGTTCTGCAAAGCCACCGCTCGGGTGAACGGCTTAAGGTAAAAGAGTAATGCTACAGAAGCTCCCCGTCAACCGTAGATGGCTAGGAAACTTTGTCCGCAAGGGTGAAACTATAATAGGGCAACCGCGAGAGCAACACAGGGCATGGCAGACGAGGCGCTAAATGTATTTATCTCTTACTCGCGTCGCGACGAAGGGCTCAAAGATGAGCTGGTCAACTATCACCTTAAGCTGCTCCAGCGAGAGGGCAAAATTCATACTTGGCAAGACCGTGACATCGAGGCAGGGACGGAATGGGCACAGGAGATCAGAACCAATCTCGAAAAGGCCGATATCGTTCTATTACTGATCACCCGCCACTTTTTAGCCTCTGACTACTGGTTCTTCCGGCAGCATGGTGATAAGTTTTTCTAATCAGAAAAGCAAGCTAGCAAGCGCTTACGGAAATTTTCAAAG
>PYGV01000046.1 GCA_003022385.1 filamentous cyanobacterium CCP3
GGGGTTGAACCCTCCCACGCCTACGCCACCCCCGAAGAGTGGATGCCCTCCCCCCGCCATACCCCCTCGGTTGAGCAGCTGGCTCAAGACCATGGCCTGCTGACCACCTGCGGCACCGATACCCACGGGCCTAGCCTGCTGAGGCGACTGTAGCCCCCTATGACCAGCTACATCCGCCTGAAACGGGTACTTGAGCACGATTTAAAGCAGCAGGAAGCTCGCCATGGTTTGATGGATGCAGCTCTGCACACGCGAGTTTGGCTACAGGCTCAGCCTACCGATCGCGCTTGTTTATTTTTTCACGGCTTTACCGCTGGCCCCTACCAGATGGAGCGGATTGGCCAGCAATTCTACCGGGCGGGTTACAACGTGGTGGCCCCGCTGCTGCCCGGTCATGGTCGGGCTGGAAACTGGGGCAAAGACAACCCGCCGCCCCTGCCCACCACCCCTGAGGTGTACCAAACGTTTGCCCTGCAGTGGCTGAATTTGGTCAGTTTGCTGGGCGATCGCGTCGTGGTGGGCGGCCTGTCGGGGGGCGGCACCCTGGCGGCCTGGCTGGCATTAGAGAAACCCGCCCAGGTCGATCGCGCGGTACTGTGCGCGCCTTACCTCAGCGCCAGCAGCAGGGTAATCGACCTGTTTGTAAAGAAAATCGATACCTACTTTGCCTGGGCCACGGCCCCCAAGTCAATCGTCGATCCGGCGACGGCGGCTCAAGCGCCCCCGCTGGGCTACTCAGGCTTTACGACCCCGGCGCTGCGGGCCGTCCTTGAGCTGGGGCAGCTGTGCCAGCAGCGGGTCAAACAGGCGCCGATCGCCCCCACCTTTACGATCTCTAGCGAGAGCGATCGCGCGGTCAGTAACTTCGACCATCAGCACTTTTTTGCCGCCGCCCTCAGCCACCAGCCCACCAGCTGGCACGTGCTGTTTAACAAAGTGCTCGATATTCCTCACAGTATGATGACGGCGCAGGAGGGCAACCGCTACCAGCACCTGCTCAACGTGATGATTCAGGCCTTTGTCGAAAGTGATCTGACCTGGGCGGAGGTCGAAGAAATTGCCTACCGCATGACCAAAAACCGAACCTTCAACCAGGTGGTGGCCGAGCTGGGCTGGCAGAGCAAAGCCTCTAAAGACATGCCTGCCATGATCACGATGGTAGACAAGTGGGCGATCGCAGTGAAGCGTGAACTGGATGGTCGGCAGCTGGGAGGACGATCGCCGCGCGATCGCTAGCTAGCGCCGAAACACAAATAAATTGCCCGTAGCGCCACGCCCAAACCGCAAATCTTCGTCAAGGTAGGACGTAATCCACAGGGCCTCCTGGCGCAGAAACTCTAGCACGGGCACGGTGATCTGCGGCAGGTTTAGCCCGGTGATGCCCAGCAGGCGGGTGGCCTGGATGCTAAAAGCCCCAAAACTAACGCTAGCGCTTTCGCCTTCCTCAAAGGGTTGCCAGATGCCCTGGGCGATGGCGGTGAGTTCGCCCAGAAATGGCAGCGAGAGCACGGCTCCATTTTCGGTGGCGATCGCCCCTAGGGATCGGTCTTTGACCATTGCTCCCGATACTCGGTCTTTGGAGATTGTCCCCAAGGGACGGTCTTTGACCATCGCTGCGCCTGCGCTCTCAGGGCCAATCAAGCGCTGCCACACCCGCTGAATGCCGACCGGCAGTGGAAACTGGCGACCGATGCGGCGGGTGACCACCGTACCCCGCGAGGCGTAGACCAGCGCCCAGGACCCCAGCAGCAGGGGCCAGTGCTCCTGGCGCAGGGGCTGATCGATGGGGTTGAGGGTTTCGAGTTCACAGATGATCTGATCGATCGCGGGGTGCTCGTCAGGCAGAATCGCATCCTCGGGTTCCAGGGTTTCGATCTGCTGAAGCAGCTGGGTTTTAAGCTGAAGGCGACGGTGGTGAACGGGAGTCATTGCGGCAGAAACATGAAGGGAATGGCCGGGTTACGACCTAGATTTTAGAATACCCCCGCCCGTCAAACTTTAGTCTCTAGCGGCAGCGGCACCCCGCGCATTGAGAAGTCGAGCAGCTCAATCGGGTGAAAAAGAGGAATAGGGCGCGGCTGCCCGGCCATGTGCTGCTGAATTTGCAGCGAGCAGCCGGGGTTGGGGGAGGCCACCAGGGTCGCGCCCGTATTCAGCAGATTCTTCACTTTCATCTGACCCAGCTCGGTGGCGACCTCGGGGTGCAGCATGTTGTAGACCCCAGCGCTGCCGCAGCACAGGGCCGCATCAATGGGCTCCCGCAGCGTTACACCGGGAATTTGCTTCAGCAGCTGGCGGGGCTGTAGGCTAATTTTTTGCCCGTGCAGCAGGTGGCAGGCGTCTTGATAGACGATGGGCAGGGTGCCCTCGGTGAGCGGGTGCAGAGGCGTAGTCAAGCCCACCTGAGCCAGGAATTCCTGCACGTCTCTAACTTTAGCAACAAAGGCTTGGGCGCGATCGCGGTACTCCGGGTCATCCTGCAAAATGTGGTGGTACTCCTTCAGGGTGTGGCCGCAGCCTGCGGCGTTGATCACCACAAAATCGACCTCGGCGGCCTCAAAGCAGTCGATCATCTGGCGGGCCAGCACCTGGGCCTGGGCCTCCTGCCCCTGGTGGGCGGGCAGCGCCGAGCAGCAGCCCTGCGCGTGGGGAATCACCACCTCGCAGCCGTTGGCGGCCAGCACCCGCGCCGTGGCGGCATTCACGTCAGAAAAAAATACCCGCTGCACGCAGCCCAGCACCATGCCCACCCGGTAGCGCTTGGGGCCTACCGCCGGCACGAGTTCGGGCAGGTCGTCGGTAAAGCTCTCGGCGGTGATGGGGGGCAGCAGCGACTCCATCGCCGCCAGACTGGGGGAAAGCTTGGCCAGCAGCCCGGTTTTTCGCACCAGCTTGGCGATGCCCAGCTTTTGATACAGGTACAGCGGCCCCGCCACCGCCCGCAGCCGAGTGGGGTAGGGAAAGAGGCTGAAAATCAGCGATCGCACCAGCCGCTCCGGCAGGGGCCGATCGTGGTTGCGCTCGACCTGGGGCCGCACCGCCGCAATCAGCTGGTCGTACTGCACTCCCGAGGGGCAGGCGGTGGTGCAGGCCAGACAGCCCAGGCACGAGTCGAAGTGCTGGGCCGAGGTGGCCGACAGGGGCGCTTCGCCCTGGTTGATCGCATCCATCAGGTAAATGCGGCCCCGGGGCGAGTCCATTTCTTTGCCCAACACCCGGTAGCTGGGGCAGGTGGTGAGGCAAAACCCGCAGTGCACGCAGGCGTCGATCAGCTTGGGGTCGGGGGGGTGCTGGGCATCGAAGCCGTTGGCAACACTGGCGGCGGTGGGCCAAGCGGTGGGGGCTGAAGACTCTGAGGTCGGCATGGAAACGCGGGTAAGGGCTATGTTTAGGCTAGCGCGATTGCCCTCGGCTATCGTCGCCCCGCCGCAAAAATCCTGCAATGGCAACCATAGGCACTCTAGGTCTGCAACAGGGGCTCAGGGTCGGATGGCTGCGCCACGGCCTGCACCTCACTGGTCCAGCGGTTGGCGATCGGCATGCGCCAGCCCATGCCAAAGGCGCGATCGGTGACCTTGAGCACGGGCGGAGCCTGCCGCCGCTTGAACTCGGCCCGCGCCACCAGCCGCACCACCCGATCGACCACGGCGGCATCGTGGCCAGCGGCGACGATATCGGCCACCGACTCGTGGCGCTGCACCAGGCGCTCCAAAATATCGTCGAGCACGTCGTAGGAGGGCAGCGAGTCTTGGTCTACCTGGCCGGGCTTGAGTTCGGCGCTGGGGGGCTTATCGAGAATGTGCTGAGGGATGAGGCCATCGGTGAGGGCGCTGGCGCGATCGCCCAGGTCTCCCAGGGCTACCGCCGCACCACTTTGGCCAACCTGCCGGTTGAGCCACCGGCAGAGGGCATAGACCCGTGTTTTAGGCACGTCGGCGATCACCGCCAGACCGCCGTTCATGTCGCCGTAGAGGGTGCAGTAGCCTACAGCCATCTCTGACTTGTTGCCGGTAGACAACAGCAGGTGGCCAAATTTATTCGAAATCGCCATCAGCAGGTTGCCCCGAATGCGCGACTGAATATTCTCTTCGGCGATGCCGGGGCTGGTGCCCGTAAACATGGGGGCCAGCACCTGGTCGTAGTCGCCCATCAGGGGGCCGATCGCCAGCGTCTGGTGGGCAATGCCCAAATTGTCGGCCAGGGCGATCGCATCGGTAACCGAATGCTCTGAGCTGTAGGGAGAGGGCATGAGCACGCCCAGCACCTGGTCGGGGCCAAGGGCAGCGGCGGCGATCGCAGCTACCAGCGCCGAGTCAATGCCGCCGCTGAGGCCAATCACTGCTTTAGCAAAGCCGCACTTGTGGGTGTAGTCGCGCACCCCCAGAACCAGGGCCGACCAGAGGGCTTCGTTTTCATCGCTGGGCAGGGGCGTGATGGCCGCTGGGCACAGATCGTGCCCGACGGGGTCGTACTCCACCACCGCCAGTCCGGCCTGAAAGGCGGGCAGCCGCGCCACCAGGTCGCCCTGCCGGTTAAAGGCCATGCTGGTGCCATCGAAAATTAAGTCGTCGTTGGCCCCCACCTGGTTGACATAGAGAATGGGGCAGCGGAACCGGGCCGCGCTGTGGGCCAGCATGGCGGCGCGGAGCTGAACTTTATTGACTGAATAGGGAGATGCAGAGAGGTTGATAACAATATCGACACCTTCGCTGGCGAGATCAGCGATCGGGTTGCGAGGGTAGCTGCGACCGCCCCAAAACTCTTCGTCGTTCCACAGATCTTCGCAGATGGTGACGCCCACCCGAATGCCCCAGTCGCCGCAGGGCAGGGTAAAGCTGCTCGCCCCCTGACCGGCGGCGAAGTAGCGGTTTTCGTCGAAAACATCGTAGGTGGGTAACAGCTGCTTGTGAAACACCTGCTGCACTTGCCCCCCCTGAAGCAGGGCCGTGCTGTTAAACAGCGGCTTTTCGCCGGAGTAGCGGGCTTTGGGGTTGGCCGCCGCATACCCCACCAGCACCGCTAGGTGGGGCGGCAAATCCTTCGCCAGATTGTCTAAGGTGTCGGCCATCGCCTGAATGAAGCCGGGGCGCAGCAGCAGATCGCGGGGCGGGTAGCCGCACAGCACCAGTTCGGTGGTGACCAGCACCTGAGCCCCCAGGCGATCGGCCTGACGGGCGGCTTCGAGCACCTGCTGAGCGTTGTGGGTCAGGTCGCCAATAGTGGGGTTAAGCTGGGCGATCGCAAATTTCATAGGAGTTAACCAATAGAAAGAGGAATTTCAACCAGGACGCTGGCGGTAGTTTACTCAGGTCGCCGCTGCTTCGACTCCGCTCAGCCAGCGGCAGATGCTCAGGCTTCAGTGGGTATGGATGGTTTAGGGCGGCGGCGCTGGGCGGCCAGGGTATTGCGCTCCCAAAACACACCATCGGCATAGCCCTGAATGCTGGAGTCTAAATCGGCTAAGGCCAAACGCTTTTCGGCCAGGCAGCAGTAGTCAGCATTGTGCTCAACACCCACATACTGTCGCCCCAGCTTTTTGGCCACCACCGAAGTCGTGCCGCTGCCAAGAAACGGGTCGAAGACGACATCACCAGGGGTAGAACTTGCGAGAATGAGTTTGGCGATTAGTTTCTCGGGTTTTTGGGTCGGATGATCGGTGTTTTCAGGCATGGACCAGAAGGGGACGGTAATGTCGGTCCACAAGTTAGAAGGGTGAGTGAGGCGGTAGGGTTTAGAATCTGAGTCATCCCAGTCTTTGGGCTGTCCGGCCAAGTTGCGGTAGGGAGCCATCACCTGGCGTTTGAGCTTGACGGCGTCAATATTAAATGTGTAGTGATCAGACACCGTGCAGAACCAGATATCTTCGCTGGCATTCTTCCAGTTGGCCTGGGCACCGCGCCCTTTTTCGCGCTCCCAAGTAATTCTATTTTTGATCAAAAAATGCTTTTCTAAAACGGGATACATGGCCATGGAGGTGGCCCAATCGGCGCAGAAATACGCAGAGGCACTAGGTTTTAGCAGGGGCTTGAGCTGAGTTATCCAGCTGTCTAACCATTCGGAATAGGTGGCGCGATCGCACTGCTTAAAGGTTGTGCCGTTGAAGTCTTTGGTTAAGTTATAGGGCGGATCAACGATCAGCAAATCGACAAAACCGTGGGGCAGGTGGGGCAGGGCACCCAACACATCTTGACAGATAGTTTTATTGAGAATATCGGCGCTGGACTGATCAACCTCCACGCTGATCAATCTCTGCAAAAATCTATCTCGATCTTCATCTGTGAGATCTATGGTTCGATTTTTAGGTGCTCTGACTTTCATAACTTAAATCAAATAAACACCATTGGTTTATCTTTACAGGGCTCAAACGCAGCCGCATCAAATCGGTATAAGCTGGCGGGTCGCCCGGCTCCGCGCGAGGCTTTGCGGCCCGTATCCTGCAAAAAGCCCAGCTTCAGCAGCCGGGCGCGAAAGTTAGAATAGTCAGAGAAGCCTTCCCCCAAGACGGTGACGTAGAGCTGGTAGAGATCCCCCAGGGTAAAGACCTCGGGCAGCACGTCGAAGGCGATCGGGCTGTACTCCAGCTTGTTGCGCAGGCGGCGGTAGCCGTAGGCCAAAATTTCGTTGTGGTCGAAGGCGAGCTGGGGCACCTGGGCCAGCGGATACCAGGCAATGCCGCTGACGCCGTCGGCAATCAGCTCGGCATCTTCGAAGCGCACCAGGGCAAAGTGGCTGACCGACAGGTAGCGCACGTCAAAGGCCGTGGGCGACTCGCGGGGGTCGCGATCGGGGCCGCCAAAGGTGTAGAGCTGCTCCAGATACAAGGTGTTGACCCGAATCTTTTCGGCCAGCACGCGGTAGGCGGCGTCTTCCAGCGATTCGCCCTGGCGCACCAGGGTGCCGGGCAGGCTCCAGTAGCCCGCAAAGGGTGGATCAGGGCGCATGACCACCAGCACCAGCAGCCGATTCTGCTGGGTATCGACCGAAAAAATGACGTTGTCGACCCCCACCTTGAAGTCGGCCAAAGGGACTGAACTCAGAGGGTGGTCAGAGGTTCGTTGGAGTTTTGCGGACATGGGTAGAGGTGGTGTTGAGCAATGTAGGCCTGCACCGCTGGGGTGAGCTTGGGGGCGCGAGCGGGGTCAGGGGCATCGTCGCACTGCCGGTAGCGGGACGACGACACATCGATCGCAGGCATAGCCGCTACGGTAACCCTGGTGTGCTGGCGCAGATCGGCCAGCCCTGCCTCGGTGAGGCCATAGCCTGGGCGAGGAATCACCAGAATATCGACCACTGCGAAGATCTCCTCGGCCCGGTACCAGGTGGGCAACTGCTCGACCAGATCGGCCCCGACGACCAGAGAAAACTGGGCATTAGGCCAAATTTGCCGGGCCCGCTCCAGGGTGACGACGGTGCGCATGTGGCTCAGCTCGGGGTGGACCTGCACCCGACCGGAGGGTGTGTCTAGCTCGTCAATCAGCAGCTCAAGCATGCGAAAGCGATCGCCCAAGTCGGTCTGGTGCGCCTTGAAGGGATTGTTTGCTGTCCACACGGCCACGTGGTCAAACTGGGTGGCCAGCCAGCTCAAAATGGCGGCGTGGCCCCGGTGGGGCGGGTCGGCACTGGTGCCAAATAGGGCGATACGAAGCGTCTCAGAACAATCCATAGGGTGGCGGACGGTTAGGTCAGACGAGGGCAGGGGACCCATCTCAGCGCTGGGGTAGCGGTGCCGGACGGCGACGGGTGCGCGCTGCCAGATCCTCCAGCGCATCGGACAGCACCATGGGGTAGAGGGCCGGATGTTCCAGCTGCCGTACAGACAGGGGCAGGCTGGCCACCGAGGCGGCGGTGCGGGCGGCGATCGCATCCAGTGATTCTAACCCCTGCAGGGGCTGGCCCTGCTTCATTACCAGCTGCAGCAGGGGCTGCTCGTCGGGGGTCGTCGCCTCGTCGATCAGGCCGAGGCGATCGCCCACCGCCTGCCCACCGTCGCAGCGCCGAAAAATTTGCTTGCGCCCAGGCAGGGTGGCCTTATAGCTCGCTTCTTTCATCACCGCTATACCGTCGATCTCGACCAGCTTATACACGCCGTTGACCGGGTCGCCGGTGACCAGCTTGGTGCCCAAACCGTAGCCGTCGATCGCGGCTCCCGCCCTCTGCAGCCGGGCAATTTCGTACTCATCCAGGTCGCTGCTGGCAAAGATTTTAGCCTGGGGCAGATGCGATCGCACCGCCTGCGACAGCTCCACCAGGTCGCCCGAATCGAGCCGCACCGCCGCTACGGGGGGCACTTGGTCCGCCAGCCGCTCTGCCGCCGCCACCGTGTCGTAGGTATCGATCAGCAGGGCCGCCCCCGGAAAGTAGCGATGAAAGGCCCTAAAGGCGTCGTCTTCGTGCCCCTCCAGAGCGGCAAAGACCATCACCAGGGCGTGGGCCATGGTGCCCGCTGGCTGCCGCCCCAGCTCCAGCGCCGCCAGCACATTAGAGGTTTCGTCTAGCCCTGCCGCCAGGGCCGCCCGTGCCCCCCACAGCGCCCCCTGGGGGCTAAAGGCGCGGCGGGTGCCAAACTCTAGCAGCTTGGTTGCGGGTCCGGCCACATCTCGCAGCCGGGCGGCACGGGTAGCCACCAGGGTTTGATAGTTGAGGGTGTTGAGCAGATAGGTTTCGGCCAGCTGGGCCTGCCACAGGGGGGCCTCCACCCGCAGCAGCGGCTCGTTGGCAAATACCGCCGTGCCCTCGGGCACCGCCCACAGGTCGCCCGTAAAGGCCCCGGTTTCTAACCGCTGCCAAAAGTCTGCTGGGGCCTGCTCAAACAGCCCCGTCTGCCGCAGGGCCTCTAGCTGCTGCTCTGAAAACCGCAAATTGGTCAGGTAGTCGATTGCCTGGGCCAGCCCCATCGCAATCAGGTAGCCGTAACCGCTGGGCAGGCGGCGGGCAAACAGCTCAAAACTGGCTCGGCGATCGGCCATGCCCTCCCCTGCGTAACAGCTGGCCATGGTGAGCTGGTACAGATCGGTCAGCAAACCGTAGTCTTCGGGAGCGGCCAGGAGCGCTGGATAGGTCATGACAAGTGCGGCTAGTTTTAGTTATTTATACCATAAATATTGCGATACTGCCACGAATTCATTCAGCTGGGCCAGCTCTACATGGCCAGAATCCTGCTCGAATTTTGGTAGCTTCTACTTATAAGGACCAGCGGAGGCGGGGGCAGGGTAGCGATCGCTGGTACCAACTGGGCCTCGGCTCCAAACGATTCAAAATCTGTCATAGGGCTGACGTTGTGCCAGTACCACACCCTCTATCGTCCTTCATTACCGGTCTAGAGCCGCCCTGGTTTAGCGCCCTCGCTCACGATGGGGAGCGCAACCCTAGGCCCAGTCTGAGTCCTGGGGGCTGAAGAGGACCGCCAACCCTGGAGCACCGCTACACCGCCTGGCCTGTCACAGGCCGTACTCAACCATCACTTACGAGTAAGCACTCAACACTTCCTTAAGCACCCTCGGGAGGATAGCGATGAATCTGACCCACACCCTGGAACTCTTTGATACCCCCAAAACCGCCCGGGTAGACTGCCCCATCACCGCCCAGATCGAGGGCCGGGTCTATTATCAGGGCACCTACTGGCCGGCTCGCATCTACGAAGGCGTGATCGATGCCGCCGGTACGGCCCTGGCCCCGTCGAGCTGGGTCACGGTAGTGGGCCGCTACGGGCTGACGCTGCTGATTGTGCCGCCGCTGGCCGCCGCCTAGCCTGACAAAAGGTCGCAGGGGGCGATCGCCTGCCCTCTGCTTCCCGTGCGGTAGCTTTGGCCCCTGGTGCGGCTAGCCTGCCGTCTTTTGGCGGTAAACCTTGGGTATTCGGTAAAAACCAGTATGATTGAGGTAGTTTTACCCTATTCTTTCTGCCACCTCCGTTGACCTATGGATAGCCTGGCCCAAAACCTGCTGTGGCTAGTCTGGGAAACCGGCCTAGAGCCTCAACCCGACCCGCCGCCAGCGATCGCTCCAATGAACCGGGGCCGATGGCTTACGCATGCTGTTGCGATCGCAGCAGGAGCGACGGTCTTGAGCAGCAGTTGGGCTACCCCAGCGGCGGCGGACGGCGGCTGGGGTAGCACCGTTTACGTCGCCACGCCCGTAGGCTATGCCCTCAACAAGCGCTGGGGGCCCGGTACTAACTACGGTATCTATGAAAAGGTGCGCCGGGGTAGCGCCCTGCAGGTATCTGGAGATCGCCGCAACGGCTGGGTAGAGCTTGTGGACGGCACCTGGGTAGCGGGCAACCTGGTCAGCGCCTCTTCCGTAGGGCAAGTACCGGTAGAGCCACCCCTGATTGACGATCGCACCTTGGCCACGGTCATTACTCCACCCAATTTTGGCCTCAACGTTCGCTCTGGTCCGGGCCGCGAGTACCCAATAGTAAGGCAGTTTGTCAACGGCAGCCGCATCCCTCTGACGGGGCGATTTAATGTGGGCTGGGCCCAGCTGACTAACGGCAACTGGGTCGATAGTAGTCACCTCCAGTACAGCGGTCCCAAATACGAGGTCAGCCCGGACAGGCCGTCGGAGGACTCGAAGCCGCAGATGCTCCCTGCCGAGGTCATGGAGGTGCAACGACGGTTGCAGCAGCTGGGCTATTTACCCGCTAATTTAGCAGTCACCGGTATCTACGACCAAACCACTCAAAATGCGGTGCGCGACTTTCAGCGGGTCAACAGGCTACCGGTTACCGGCAATGTCGATGATGCTACCAGGCAAGCTCTCTACCGTGCCACCATTCCCGATAGCAATGTCATGCAGGTGCAGCGGCAGCTGAAGCAACTGGGCTATTTACCCGCTAATTTCGCGATCACCGGTATCTACGACCAAACCACTCAGAAGGCGGTGCGCGACTTTCAGCGGGTTAACGGGCTGCCGGCCACCGGTACTGCCGATGAGGCTACTAGGCAAGCCCTCAACAATGCCACTATACCAAATCCTTTGCCCTCACCATCTCCCAGTCCTTCCCCCGACCCCACTACCTCGCCTCCGGTTGGCAGCAGCCAGAGGCGCGTCATTACCGATGGCAGCTCAACCCCCGTTTACGCTGGCCCTGGCAACGAGTTTGATTTTGTCAGAAGCGTGCCCAACGGGTCTATTGTCAACATTACCGGGAACACCTCCGGCAACTGGTCAGAACTGAGCGACGGCAACTGGATCTTCTCGCTGTGGCTAGAGCCCCTTTAGCGCCATTCCCCTTTAGCCCGTCTTCAAACCGGCTGGAGCCAAAGCCCACCTTGCCCAGCGGGTACCGCACCGCAGAAATACATCTGCCACGCTAGATTCCCTGCCCCCTTGCGTTGAAAAATAGTGTCTAGACAGCCGCGCTGAACCAGTAGCGGCCTGCGTTTTTTGGGAACCTTTTAGGCGGCCTTTCTAAAGAGGCAACGTTTGGAGCAAAACGGAAAGGGGGCACCCCAGACAAGGATCATTCAATAAGTAGAACTGCTTAATACATTGATCTGAGTCTATGGGTGAGACACTTTCATAGACTAATTTTGAAAATGCTCGCACCTCCTTGTAACGGGGGCGTTTGCACACTTCCACAGGAATGCTTGACCGCGAGAATGACACTTAACATCTTGTGACTTTGTGACGTTATGTGTATAACTTAGCTAAGAAAACCATTGAGTTGCGCCTATAGCTGTTCCGGCAGCTGCCGCGAGCGCCTCAGTGAAGTTCCCAAAGGTTCGACGAATGGGCGCACGGGCTGACCCTGGCGAACCTCTGTAGCTGGGTCAGTAGTGCTAGAGGAGTTTTACCTTGCTTAACGATACCGAGTCATCGACAACCTTTTGGTCTTCTGTGCAAGACGTTGCCATCCAGGTGCTTCAGGTGATTGACATTCGCCTGGCCCTGTTGATTGGCCTGGCGGCATTTATGCTGGCCGTAGGGTTTGACTCGTCGGGCAACCAGGCGGAGGCGGCTGATCTGGTTACCCAGGCGTCTCTAGTTCCCGTCAGGGTCTCGACTCAGGCGGTTTCGTCTACCAGCGTGTTCTTTGAGGCTCCCGAAGTGCTTGATGCGGCTCAGCTGACAACTGCTCGCCGCCTGCGCCACGGCAACTTGACCAGCGCTATTATCACCAACAATCGGCTCACCGACGCCCACTTCTTCACCGAGTTGCCTGCCGAACAGTAGCCCTGGCGCTTCCACCGGGCGATCGGAGGCCAGTCACGTTCCTAATCTTCAGAACTCCTGACAACTGAATCAACTCACGGCGTTGAGGGCCTAAAATAGTGTGTTGGCCCTCAACGCTATTTTTTGAACGGCTATTTTTTGAACGGCTGGTTTATTTAAGTGGCTGTTTGTTTGAGCGGCCCAGGATAAACGGCCTCCGTTGCCTAGCCCGCCTGCTCGATTCAGTCCCCTAACGACAACATTCTCCTATGACCTCCGCGCTTCGCTTTCTCATGTGTGCCCCCCACCACTACGAGGTGGACTATGTAATCAACCCCTGGATGGAGGGCAACATTCACCGCTCATCAATGGAATTAGCCCAGGAGCAGTGGCAGAGCCTTTACCAGATCATTGCCGATCGCGCCAATGTAGACCTGGTCAAGCCCCAGCCGGGCTGGCCCGATATGGTGTTTACCGCCAACGCTGGGTTGATCCTGGGTAATCGAGTGGTACTGAGCCGGTTTTTGCACCCCGAGCGCCAGGGCGAAGAGCCCTTTTTTAAGGAATGGTTTGAGGCCCAGGGGCACCAGGTGTTTACGCTGCCGCCCGAGCTGCCCTTTGAGGGGGCTGGCGACGCCCTGCTCGATCGCGAGGGGCGCTGGCTGTGGGCGGGCTACGGCTTTCGCACCGAGCTTGACTCCCACGGGCTGGTGTCCCAGTGGCTCAACATTGAGGTGCTGTCGCTGCACCTGATGGACGAGCGCTTCTACCACCTTGACACCTGTTTCTGCCCGCTGACGGGCGGCTATCTGCTCTACTATCCCCCCGCCTTCGATGCCTACTCCAACCGCCTGATCGAAATGCGGGTGCCGCCCGAAAAGCGGATCGCCATTGACGAAGCCGACGCCATCAACTTCGCCTGCAACGCGGTCAATATCGATCGCATTGTGATCATGAACCAGGTCAGCGATGAGCTGAAGGCGCGCCTGGCCGAGGCGGGCTTTGAAGTGGTTGAAACTCCCCTGACCGAATTTCTCAAAGCGGGGGGCGCGGCCAAGTGCCTGACTCTGCGCGTGACTGAGCCACTGCACCCCGAACCAGTGCGAGAAAGTGGCTTGCTGGCCCGCACCGTGACCATGACCGGCCACCTGCTCGACTCGGGTCTGGTCAGCCGGGCGCTCGATTTGATCATGGAAGGGGGCGGCAGCTTCCAGGTGCTGAACTTTAACCTGGGCGAGCAGCGCCAGAGCACCTCCTCAGCCGAGATTCGGGTCTCAGCCCCCGATCGCGAGGTGATGGACGAGATCATGGCTCAGCTGATTGACCTGGGCGCGGTGGCGCTGCCCGAAGACCAGCAGGATGCCCGCCTGGTCACCATCGACCAGGCCGGGGTGGCCCCCGACGACTTCTACAGCTCGACTATTTACCCCACCGAGGTGCGGGTGCAGGGCCAGTGGGTGCGGGTGCAGGGCCAGCGCATGGACGGCGTGATTGTGGTGTCGGAGGAGGGAGCCGAGCAAGGGCCGGTGGCCACCTGCAAGCTGCTGCGCGACCTGGCCGTGGGCGACCAGGTGATCGTCGGCTACGACGGCATTCGCAGCGTGCGCAGCACCAAAGACCGCAGCCGCGCCGCCGCCACCGCCAGCGCCGAAGAGTTTAGCTTTATGGGCTCTGGCGTGTCGAGCGAGCGCCGGGTAGAGCTGATTGTCGAGCAGGTGGCGTGGGATCTGCGCCGGCTGCGCGACCAGGGCGGCAAGGTGGCCGTCGTAGCTGGCCCAGTGGTGATTCATACCGGCGGCGGCGACCATCTGGGGCGGCTAATTCGCGAGGGCTACGTGCAGGCGCTGCTGGGGGGCAACGCGATCGCCGTCCACGACATCGAGCAGGCCATGCTGGGCACCTCACTGGGCGTCGACATGAAGCAGGGCACCTCGGTGCGGGGCGGCCACCGCCACCACCTGCGGGCGATCAACTCCATCCGCCGCTGCGGCAGCATCGCCAGCGCCGTCGAACAGGGCGTGCTGACCCGCGGCGTGCTCTACGAGTGCGTCAAAAACAGCGTGCCCTTCTCCCTGGCCGGGTCCATTCGCGACGACGGCCCCCTGCCCGACACCAAAATGGACCTGATCGCCGCCCAGGCCGACTACGCCCGCCTGATCGAAGGCTGCGACCTGATCTTGATGCTCTCGACCATGCTGCACGCGATCGGTGTCGGCAACATGACCCCGGCTGGCGTCAAAATGGTCTGCGTCGACATCAACCCCGCCGTTGTCACCAAGCTGGCCGATCGCGGTTCCCTAGAGTCGATTGGGGTCGTCACCGACGTGGGCCTCTTCCTCAGCCTGCTGGTGAAGCAGCTCGATCGCCTCACCCAGCGCCACGTCGTCACTAAGGCGTAGTGCCCCAGGCCCGATTGCTCCACCTACCGGGCGATCGGGCCTAATGTTTGTCTACAGATCGCTGGGCGTGTCGGGGGCCACTTCCATGCCGCGATCGGCGCGCACCACCGCTGGTTCGTCATCTTCCAGGTCAGAAAGGCCTTCAATCTCTACGTTCATCTCGCTACAGGCCGACTTCAGCGCGGTCTGAAATTTTGCCGTGTCGTTGCCATAGCCACACCGCTCGGCTGCGATCGCGAGCCCTGCACTGGCATTAGCTCGCGCACAATCTACCAAAATCACGCCGGTCAGCGGAGATGAACTAGCCATATAGAGAGTCACTTTCGATCACGTCTGCCCTCCAAACTATTACCAATAGCCCCCCCCAACATCTAACCCACGGGGGACTTGTGCGGCAAAAACGACCAGAGGGAAGAGACTGCTATTGCCCGGTTTCCCACAGAGGGTAGATGAGATTTTTGAGTCGCTGCGATTAGATGTTAAAGAACGCAGTCACAACATCAAAGAGTAACCAAATTTATGAGCATTAACATTGGTCTATCCGAGCAGCAGCGCCAAGGCGTTGTAGAGCTCCTTAACAAGGTTTTGGCCGATGCCTACCTGCTGCTGATTAAGACGAAGAAGTATCACTGGGATGTCGTTGGCCCCCAATTTCGCACCCTGCACGAGCTGTGGGAAGAGCAGTACGAAGCTCTGACCACCAGTATCGACGCCGTAGCCGAGCGAGTTCGCGCCCTGAATGGCTACCCCCTTGGCACCGCCGACAGCTTCCTTAAGAACTCTTCGATCAAAGAGCACCCTGGCGATCTGCCCAACGCCAACGAAATGGTCAAGCGCCTGGTTGTTGACCATGAGCAAATCATTCGCAACCTGCGTGAGTTCGTCGATCAGACCTCCGAAGAGTTTCATGACGAAGGCACCTCAGACTTTCTGACCGGCCTTATGGAAGAGCACGAAGAAATGGCCTGGATGCTGCGATCGTTCATTGAAGGCGAAGCCCTTGAAGGCAGCGGCCAGCGCGACAAAGAGCTAGTTGCTAAGAAGTAGTAGAACGGCTTGATATCGCCGCATCAGCTATCATGCGACTTTCGTAAAAGAGTGAATTCTTTTTACATTTGATAAAAAAGTCAGCCGCACGTCTAACCTAGCTTTGCAATTTACCCTGCTGTGCAGCCCTTTAAATCAAGGAATCTGCTAAGTAGGGTATTTTTGTTGCATAACCCAGCGGCGAAAAACCTCCACAATGATCTGAGCCGTGTCGTTATCGACTCGCACCACATCGTGATGTTTAAGGGTATCTAGGGCAGCACCGAATGTAGCCGGGTCTAGCTCAACGCTGCGCTGAAGTTCTTCTGCCGATACCCCCTCGGGATGAGGGGCAAGAACCTGAAGCAACGTTTGCTGCCCCGGCGCATCGTGGCTGGCCTGCGCCCAAATTCCAGCAAAGTAGGGCTTGCCCTGGGCAAAAAACTCGGGCCGCTCAACTACAGCCTGCACGTCGGCGACGGTAAATTTGGCCTCGCGGGGCTGCTGTTGCTCAAACACCTGGTCGTTGTAGCGGCGCACCAGCTGAAAGCCCAAAAGCTGAGTCAGGTAGGGCTGCCCGGCAGTGAGCGCATAGATCAAATCGAGCGCATCGTAGTCGTAGTCGAGGGGAAAGTCGCCGCCGGGGTTGGGCAACAGGGCTTGCACGGTAGCCTGCGTAAAGAAATCGACTTTGATGTTGATTAGGCTGGCAAAGAAGGGCTTTGAATAATCTGAGGACATTTCTTCAAGGCTGTGCAGCCCAGCCAGGGCAAACCCTACCTTGGGGCTATCTTGCACCAGCCCCCGTAGATAATCCCAAAAGCTCGTCTCTAGCTTGTTGGCTCTGATCAGCTCCTCAATTTTTTCAAATTCATCCAGAGCGATAATCAGCCCTTCGCCATCGGCCAGGGAATTGGTGGCGCGGCGCAGAAAGCGCTCGAAGGTGCGGGCGGGGCTGTTGGCCATATCGGTATCTTTGGGCGGGGGAATGGCCAGGGTGGCGGCAACTTGATCGCTAATCGCCAGCAGCACATCGCTGAGGTTGTTGGCCCCAGCGCTCTTGAGCAGGTTGACATAGGCTACCCGCAGCCCCGACCCCAGCACTCGCCCCACGTTTTTGAGAATGGAGGTTTTGCCCATGCGACGATGACCGTAGATGACGACGGATTGTAGGTGGTTGCCCATCCACGGATCTTGGAGCTGCCGCATAATATCTTCGCGACCCACAAACAAATCACCCTCCACCGGGTCGCCAATGACGTAGGGGTTTTGCACAGGCTGGGTGAGGTTGAGTTCACCCACGGCAGCGGTGATGTCGAGCAGAGCATTTTGCCAGGTTTTGGCAATTTCGATTACCAGGGATCGCTCTGCCTCGGGCAAATCAGCTTCGTTTTCAATAATGCGTTGCAGCTCGCCCAAAGCGCGGTTGGTGGCAAAGGCGCGGGCAGCACGTGAGGCGCTATCCTGAGCAGTTTTGGTGTCCGAAATGACGTGATAGAAGCGGCGAATGGCGTCCCAGGTTTGGGGACGAAGAGTGCGATCTTGGGGCAAATTGGGCAACTCAATGGCAGCTATCTGCTCAGCGGTTTCGGCGGCATCGAAGAGGGCAAGCAGGCTGGCAAGACCGTGCATTTCTTCGCCGTGGCGAATGTCACGGACGACAGCAAAGGCTTGGGCAGCTTGGGCAGGTTGTTCCTTATTGAGACATACAAAACCTGCTGCTGCTGCATAGGCAGAGGGTCTTGCATCGAATCGCTCCCTCCTTCTGGTTGAAGCATAAGTAAAAAATCTGTCATCAGCAAAGGTGCTTAACAAACGACTTGATTTAATTAAGACATCATCTGGATCGAGACTATTAAGTTCAAAATTAATAGTGCGTAAAACATATTTAGGCTGATTTAAGTATTCTAAGAATTGATCAGAACAATGAATCCCTGTATCCCAGCTTTCTTGAAAGCCACACTTCAGTATCTTTTCAATTATCGCAACTCTCAAATAAGTACTTGAAACTAGCTTTATCCAAATATGGTCAGAGCCCAAACCCAGAATTCTACATAAACTTCCCAGCATCCAACTATCAGGACGCAGTACCATTATGCCTCCAACTAGACCACCTATCAATCCCCCACTCAGGGTATCTTTTATACCTAGCGTCAAACCTTCTTTGATGCCATCAAGTTCATTATCAAGTTCTAGAATTGACATTAGAGATTCACCCAAAAACCACACTTTAAAGTTGACAAGAATTCCCCCAAAAAGACTTAGTATTAATCCCCCCAAAAATCCGCCGATCATTAATGATTTAATATCCAGGCTTCTGTCTGACAAGGAGTTTAAGGCCAGCCCAAAGACCAGTCCAAATCCAATACCTAATAAGATCTCAATGTCAGCAATTCTTCTTAGTGAAATTGAAGCACTCATATATAATCCTGGCATTAGACCTAATACACAGCCTCCACCGACGCCAAGGATGATTCCAAAGGGGACACCAAATCTTATCCCTAAGAGCAAGCTGCTAATCACTCCTAGAGAGATGCCTATCAAAATTCCCTCTATCATTCCCCCTATATAGCCAGACTTCAGGAAGCCATCAGCACTTAGAAGGGTAAAGTTTAATACTCTCCAATTAATGTTTATGTTTATTTTTCCTAGGATGTTACCTAGGAAAACTGGGACTAGAAAAGTCAGAATAATCCCCTGAAAAAAGAGATTTATCTGTAGTGAGGCATCTTTTTTAAATTCAGATTCTCTATGCAAAGCTACATCTATCTTAGAAAAAGATGTAGCTCCAATTTGATTTATGTACCACCTCAATGCTTGAGGGAAATAAAACACCCAAAACAATAACCGTAGGTAATCAAGAGGGTTCAACAACGAGAGGGGGCGGTTGAGTTTGGGAGCCAGGTCTAGGCGCAGGTTAGCCAGGTCGTCTTGGGGCATGGTGGGGTGGTGGGCGGTGCCCATCCTACGGGTTTAGTTTGTCGCGGAAGCGTTCATTGCAGAGGCGCATGAGTTGTTTGGGCTTGCCTTCTGCCGCCGTAATGAATTCGGTAATCTCGTTTTCACTAAAGGTAACGGAAGTATTGGCCAACCGTGTGGCAATAAAGTCTCGCATGCCCTTGGACGACCAGGGTTGAAGATATTCTTCTATACAAACATCTTCAAAGGGTGAAACCATGCCAGCCTCGTGACTATCTGGAAACAGTTGCTTGAGCGGCGTGCTGGCCGCAACCACCAGCTTGAGGGGGGCATCGCTACCTTCCGCCGAGCCCCGCAGCTGCTCACGGACTCGGCGGCTAAACTCTTGCTGACTAATCCGCTCTACTTCGTCGAGCAGCAACAGCAGGCGTTTAGCATCGAGGGCCTGGTCTAGCTCGCGGCCACTGCACGGTTCTATGTCAATGGCTTTGCAAAGGGCAGCGTAGAAGTCGTCTTCGCTGTAGATGCGGGTAAGGTTGATCAGCACTGTCTGCCGGGGCGTTTGCAATCGCTGTGCCGCCTGTCGATGCACGGCCCGCAAGATCGATGACTTGCCCAGGTTGCGATCGCCGATTAGTGCCACACTGCTGCCGCTGTTGAGCAGCTCAAAGATGCGGCTTAGGGTGGGTTCGCCGTTAAAAAATTGCTCGGGGTTCTCCACCGCCCCGGTCAGTGGAATAAACGGGTTCGGCGTTTGCACCATCCCCGGAAAGTTAACTTTGTTGGGCAGCGATCGCTGGTCGGCGGGGGGAGGGGCTTTAGGAAAGGGCGGTCGTCGGTCGGGCTTGGCTCGTTTTTTAATAACGGCGGCAACGTTTTCTAAAATAGTGCGCTCGGCCTCGGCTTCAGGTTTGCCGACAATGTCGATGTAGATAATCTGGCTGAGCAACCCACTGGGCTTGCAGTCGCCCACCCGAATGGGCAACAGCAGCCCCTCCTGCGACTGCGGATCTTGACGAAAGGCTGCCGCCCACTCAGCCTGGGTAAAGTTGGCGTTGAGGTAATTGTCGGAAAGGATGGCGATGGTGCGATCGCACCCAGTCGCCCCCTCACTCATCTCCAGCACAAAATTTCTGCCGGGGGTAAAGTCCCACGCTTGCAGATGGACGGTGTAGCTATTTTCCTCCAGAATCCAGGCCACCCACTCGGCCCATACTTCGTCGGGCGTGGCATAGCTAATAAAAAAATCTCGCTGGGGCGGGGTATCTGTCATAGCCTGGGAGATGCAACCTAAGCTGTCGGCTCTAGTCAAACCGCTCTAGCCGCAGAATAACCGTATTCTGGAAGTTTGCCGATGAAATCAAACGTTTTGTCTTGGTGATGAGCCCAGACAAGAGGGAGGGATTGATAATTGCCTCTAACTATAGTTCAACGACAAAATTGGGTCAAAACGGCTTCCCGTTTTCCCTTTTCCACCCATTCAACATCTCACCCCCATGCCTACCGTCACCTTTCCCCTCGCCTACCTGCAGCGGCTCACCGCTACCCCTCCACAGCAGCTGGCCCAGCAGGCCTTTGACTATGGCCTCGACGCCACTCTGGGCGAGCAAACCCTGGAGGTCGAGGTGACTGCCGAGCGCCCAGATTTACTGGCGGCAGAAGGGTTTACCCGCGCCATTAACATTTACAACGGCCTGGCCCGCACCATGCCCGATCAGCTCATCCTCTCTGGTCGCCGGGTGGTGGTGCAGCCCGAGGTGCTGCCCCTGCGCCCCCACATTGCCGCCCTGGTCGTGCGCGGGGCCGACCTTCAAGACGGGGGGCTGGAGGTGCTGGTGCAGTTTCAGGAAAAAGTCACCCAAACCTTTGGTCGCCAGCGCAAAAAAATTGCGATCGGCGTCTACGACCTCGACCAGATCAGCGGCGATGTGACCTACGGCGCAGAGTCGCTAGATGAGCTGACCTTTGTGCCCCTGCACAGCACCCAGCCCATGACCGCGCGGCAGATCTTGCAAACCCACCCGGCGGGCAAACTCTACGCCCATACTCTCAAAGCAAACCACCATGCCCCCGTCCTGCGCGATGCCACCGGCACCGTGCTCTCCATGCCGCCAGTTATCAACGGGGCCGGGGTGGGAGAGGTCACGGCCAGCACCCGCAACCTGCTGATCGATGTCACCGGCATTCTGCCGCAAACGGTGCTGGAGACCGCCAACATTCTGGCCCACAACTTTTTGGATACCGGGGCTGAGGTGCAAACGGTCGAGATTGTCACTCCCCAGAGCACTTTCGTTTCCCCCAGCCTCGCCCGTCGCGCGGTGCCGTTCTCGGCCAAGTATCTAAATGAAATTATGGGTACCGCCATTCCCAAAAGCGGCCTGGGTAACGTGCTATCTCGGATGGATTTAGACGTCAGCGGTACTAATGTTGTGCATGTGCCCACCTACCGCACCGATATTTTTAGCCAGGTCGATATTGCGGGCGATCTGCTGGTTGCCCTGGGCATCGCCACCCTGCAGGCCGAACCGCTGGCGGTCAAGTTTCACATGGGCGAGGCCGACCCGCTGCGCCAGGTCATGTTTAAGGTAGGCGATCTGGCCCAGCGCATGAAGCTGACCGAAGTCAAAAGCTACGTGCTGAGCGACCCCGACAGTCTCGATTTGTTTGTGGCCCCCTATTTACGAACCGGCAATGCCAAAAGCCGTACCTACAGCGCCACTCGCCCTACTCTACAGGCCGGGCTGCTCGATATTTTGGCCCGCAACATCAGCGCCCCCAAGCCGATTAACATCTACGAAACCGGAGAAGTGCTGCGGTTTACCGCCCCGGGCGATATTTATGAAAGCCAGTGCTGGGGCTTCGCCAGCCTTGATGCCCGCGCCTCGTTTACGACCGCTAAAGCCTACATGCAGACCATGCTCAAGGCGCTGGGCGTCAGCTACGATCTGGCCCGGTGCGACGCACCCTACTACATTGCTGGTCGCGCCGCCACGGTGCTCGTCGACGGTCAGTCAGTGGGCGAATTTGGCGAAATTCATCCTCGGGTGCTGGAGCACTTTTCGTTTCCGGAGCCGGTCTGTGCCGGAGAGCTAGACTGCACTGCCAGCTTGATCAAAACGGCTGGCCCACCAGCTAGCTGACCCGCGTTGCCTAACGCCGCCGCAACCGGCTTCGCCCCCGACCCCTATACCATCCTCAAATTTGCCGCCAAAAAGGCCCACTTGTCCGACACCTCTTCAATTACCTTCGCGGTGGGCTTCCCCGCCCCGTGGCCCGCCTTGGTCTCAATGCGAATGAGGACCGGCGCCTCGCCGCCGTGGGCGGCCTGGAGCGCCGCCGCAAACTTAAAGCTGTGGGCCGGAACGACGCGATCGTCGTGGTCGGCGGTGGTGATCAGCGTCGCCGGATAGGCCGTCCCCGACTTCAGGTTGTGCAGGGGCGAATAGCTGTAGAGCACCTTAAACTCGTCCTCATTGGCGGGTGAGCCGTAGTCCGACTCCCAGGCCCAGCCAATGGTGAACTGATTAAACCGCAGCATGTCCATCACCCCCACCGCGGGCAGGGCCGCCGCGAAGAGATCGGGCCGCTGGGTCATGCAGGCCCCCACCAGTAGGCCGCCGTTGCTGCCCCCCGCGATCGCGAGCTTTGCCGCCGAGGTGTAGCCCTCAGCAATCAGCCACTCCGCCGCCGCAATAAAGTCGTCGAACACGTTCTGCTTGTTCAGCTTCGTGCCCGCCAGGTGCCAGTCTTCACCGTACTCGCCGCCGCCGCGCAGGTTGGGCACCGCATACACCCCGCCCATCTCCATCCACACCAGGTTGCTCACCGAAAACGACGGTGTCAGCGAAATGCTAAAGCCGCCATAACCGTAGAGCAGCGTCGGGTTCTGCCCATTTAGCTCCAGCCCGGTTTTGTGGGTAATGAACATCGGCACCCGTGTACCGTCTTTGCTGGCGTAAAACACCTGGGTGGTGGTATAGGCGTCGGGGTCAAAATCGACCTCGGGCTGGCGGTAGAGGGTGCTAACGCCTGTCACCATGTCGTAGCGGTAGATGGCGGGGGGCACCGTAAAGCTGGTGAAGCTGTAGAAGGTTTCGGTGTCTTCGCGCTTGCCGTCAAAGCCCCCCGCCGAGCCAATGCCCGGCAGCACCACCTGCCGCACTAGCTCGCCCGTGAGCGAAAAAATGCGAATCGTGGTGTAGGCGTCTTTCAGGTAGTCGGCCACGAACTGATTGTTCAGCAGGCCCACCCCCTCCAAAGTGTCCTCGCTTTCAGGAATGATCTCCTGCCAGTGTTCTTTTTCTGGTCGAGCAATATCGATCGCGATCAGCCGCCCCTTGGGTGCCTCCAGATCGGTCGTAAACCAGAACAGCGGCCCGTCATTGTCAACGAAGCTGTAGCTGGCCTCAAATTCCGAAATTAGCTCCACCACCGGGCTGTCGGGGTCGCTCAGGTCCTTGTAGAACACCAGGTTGTTGGGGTCAGTGCCCTTCCACACCGAGATGATCAGGTAGCGCCCGTCTTCGGTGACGCCGCCACCAAAGCCCCACTCCTTCTGGTCGGGGCGCTCGTAGACCAGCACATCCTCGCTCTGGGGCGTGCCGATGCGGTGGTAAAACAGCTTTTGGTAGTAGTTGACCGCCTCCAGCTTGGTGGTCTCATCGGGCTCGTCGTAGCGGCTGTAGAAAAAGCCTGCGTGGTCGTGGCTCCAGGATGCGCCGGAGAACTTCACCCACTTGAGCAGATCGTCGGTGTCTGCCCCGGTTTCGATATCGCGCACGTGCCACTCCACCCAGTCGGAGCCGCCCGACGACAGCCCGTAGGCCAGGTAGGCCCCGTTTTCGCTCACCGCCATGCCGCTGAGGGAAACGGTGCCATCCTCCGAGAGGGTATTGGGGTCGAGCAGCACTCGGGGCTCGACCCCTAGGCTGGGCAGGGTGTAGAGCACGCTCTGGTTTTGCAGCCCATCGTTCTTGAAGTAGAAATACCGCCCGCCCCGCTTGAAGGGGGTACTGTAGCGCTCGTAGTTCCAGATCTGGGTGAGGCGATCGTTGATGTCGCGTCGCGTCGGCAGCGTTTGCAGATAGCCATCGGTGACCGTATTCTGAGCCGCAATCCACTCGCGGCTGGGGGCAGACTGCGGGTCTTCGAGCCAGCGATAGGGATCGGGCACGGTCACGCCGTGGTAGGTATCGACCTGGTCGTGCTGGGGGCTGGGCGGGTAGGCGAAGGCGGAGGAGGTCATAGGCGTTCGAAAGAGCTGAGGCTAACAATACTCATCCTAAAGGGGACGGCTCTCCCTGGCATAAGGCGCTGAGCGCATCACGCGTGGGCAAAAGGCTATGGGATTGCTGAACACAGGTATGAATCAACGATTCAAGGTCGCTCGTAGGGGCAAACGGTCGTTTGCCCCTACGCAGATTCATGCCTCAATTCAGCAACGCCAAAGCTATAACTCAAAATATATTCTCTGAACACAAATTTTTCGTTCTAAAACGGGTCAAAACAACAAGAATTAATGTAGAAATGCCAGTCACAAAGCTGTCACTTTTGGGTTCTAGCATCGGAATTATCGATGTTTTGCCCCAATACTTGACGATTGCAAATGAGCTTCTGCACGATGCGAAATCACTATCCCTGGAATACCACAGTTCTACTAGAGTGGCTAAAACAGGAGCCTTATTATCACGAAAGACAAAGCCTGGAAGCTTTGTTAAAACTACCTAAAAATAGCATTAAATCTTGGCTAATTGATCCCGCCCCGACCATTACGCTGGAGCAGATTCGCGCGATCGCACAGTACAGAGGCTGGAATTTGAACCAAATGATCGACTGGCTTGAGCTTCAGCCCGCCCATGTCAGAGAGCTGATCGATCACGATATTGCTGACGCCAGCTAAACGCTACAGGCCGCCGCCTGGTCTTTCTCTAAATCGTTGCCTCACAAAAGAAGGCCACCCACGGGCGGCCTTCTTTTGTGAGGGTTAGTCTGTGGCTTCACCGCTTAGTGGTGCAGAAAAGTTCTGAAAGGCTTGCCGTGCAAAGAGTCTCAAGTGAGACGGGATAGATGAAGCGGGGCA
>PYGV01000282.1 GCA_003022385.1 filamentous cyanobacterium CCP3
GGGTGAGGGGGGTGGGGTGGGGTGGGATGCACCCATAAGTTCAGCCAGTACGTAGAAGACGTTGACACCTGTGGGTTCACCAGTAGTGGCTTCGTGGACAAGCTGCTTCATAGCCGCCATGCCTTGGGCGAGGCGATCGCACAGATCGGCTGACAGGGCCGCTTCGTTGCGCTTCACCAAGCCGAGCAGGTGCTCGATCTGGTGAGCGATTTTGCCCAAATCACCAACGCCCAGCATGGTGCTGTCGCCCTTGAGGGAGTGGGCATCGCGCAGCAGGGCTTCGAGTATAGCCTGGTCGTTGGGATATTTTTCGAGGTGCAGCAGGCCATCGTCGAGGGCTTGCAGGTGCTCTTCACTGGTGGTTTTGAAGAGGCTGCGCAGTTCATTGTCGGCAATGTAGCGATCGCTGCGTTCAGGTCGGTTGAGGGCGATCGCTCCGTTGGTAGCCGACTTTCCGTTCGTCGCAGCCCCAGCACCGTTCAGATCAGCTGCCACCGCCTGAGAAACATCAGCAAAAATGAAATCTGCGATGTCATCAATGGCATCGGTGGCAGTTGCGTCAGCAGCAGTAACCTCAACACCATCACGGGCTGAGCTCTGGGGCGCTTCACCAGCTGGTGTCAGAGCATGGTCTGGCTCAGCTGATGGGGCGGCTTGCTCAGCCCCCATCAGTTCGGCAATCACATAGAACACCTTGACCTGGGCCGGTTCGCCAGTAACCGCTTCCTGAGCGATCTGCCGCATGGCGGTGAGGCCGCGAGCCAGGCGGTCGAACAGGCCTGCTGAGAGGGGCTGTTCGCCCCGCCTAATAGCTCCCAGCACGTGCTCAAACTGGTGGGCCACTTTGCCCAGATCGGTAACACCCAGCATGTTCCCGTCCCCCTTTAGGGAATGGGCTTCGCGCATCAGGCTGGCCAAGATCTCCGGGTCATCGGGATGTCTTTCAAGGTGCAGCAGGCCGTCGTCGAGGGCTTGCAGACGCTCCGCACTGGAGGTTTTGAAAATATCGCGCAGCTCGATGTCGTCAATCATCATGGTAGGTGCTTCCCGCTGGTGTCTGTGTGGTTCGCCGCTGGGGCTAAATCGCCACCTTGAGCTGAAGGGCGCTCTCGTTGAGCTGGTGGGTCCCAATTTTGATTTGGCTGATGCCGCTGGCGGTTTCTTGGGCACCCGTGTTGAGGCTGTTCATGGCGCTTACCACCTGCTGGATGGCCACCGCCTGCTGCTTGACGTTGAGCGAAATCTGCTGGCTGTTGAGGACGACATTGTTGACGGCATCGGCCACTCCAGCAAAGGCTTCGGCGGTTTCTTCGGCGATCTTGACCCCTTCTTCCACTTTTTTAGTCCCCTCGTCGGTTACCATCACCGTCGAGTTGATGGCGGTTTGAATGTCGGCTACCAGAGCGTTAATTTTCTCGGCTGACCGCTTGCTCTGGTCAGCTAGTTTGCGAATTTCACCCGATACGACGGCAAAGCCTCGACCGTGTTCTCCGGCCCGCACGGCCTCTACCGCAGCATTAAGGGCCAGCATGTTGGTCTGATTGGCCAAGTCGCTGACCAGACCGGAGATGCCGCCAATCTGGCTGGTCTGCTCGCTGAGTCGAAGAATCTGGTCGGCGATCGCATCTACTTTTTCCCGCAGGACCGTCATGCCCTCCAGGCTGCGCTCGACGGCCAGCGTGCCCCCCTCGGCCAGCGCCAGTGCCTGCTGGGCTCCAGCGGCGGCGGCTTCGGCCTGCTCTGCCGACTGCCGCGACGAGGCCCCCAGTTCATCCATGGTAGTGCTGGTTTCACTTACCGAGGCCACCTGCTGACTGCTGGTGCGCTCCTGCTGCTCGACGCTGGCGGCAATCTCGCTAGCCGAACTGGCAATGTCTCCAGCGGCCTGGTTCATCAGCCGCGAGGCTTTGATTACAATCAGCGTGCCAATCAGCGCCGACAAAATAACCGATAGGGTTGCGGCACCGATTAACGTAAGCTGTAGTCGTCGCAGGGCAGCAACCTGGTAAGCCTCGTCAGTGGCCACAATCTCATCTTCTAGCTGTTCCATCGCCATCAGCAAGCTGTCGATTTCGCTGTTCAAAGCGCGACCGTTGCTCTCTCGCCAGGCCTGTACACCCACCTGGCTCTGGTTTTGGTTGACCAAGTTGATCATGTCTTGATGCAGATCAATAAACTGATTGATAAGCGCATCCACTTCGGTCAGATTCTGCCGCTGAACGTCATTAGTAACCTGAGCATTCAGCTGCTCAATTAGGGCCAGGTAATCGGTCTTTGCCTTATTAAAATCTAGTAGAGACGTAGGATTTCTCTGTAGCAAGTAGCCACGGGTGGCGCGTGCCATAATTTGCACGTTGAGATTAACGTGATCAATATTTTCTTTAATCTCTCGGGCCTGTTTTACTTGCTCAAAAATGATTGCCAGCTGACGCGCGTTAGCGACAGTAACTCCCGCCGAAACCATCAGTGCTATGACGGGGACTGCGTAGCCCAATACAATCCAGTGGCGTAGTTTCCAAATCCTGTGGTTTTTCATGGTTTATCTCCGTGGGGGGTGGCAAATGCAAAGGCTTGCGTAGAAAGTGTTTGACTAATTTAGGGACGACTCACCCTGACTGATCGACTACTAGCTCACCCTGAGTTAGCAGCGTGGGCAGATCTAAAAGACTCATCATGGTGTCGCCATAGCGAGCTACGCCTTTGAGGTAGGGATTGTCATTGGAGTGAACCGCAGTAGGCATAGCCGCAACTTCTGAAGCGTTGACGTAGACCACATCAAAGACATCGTCGATAACTACTCCGGCCACTAACGGACCCAACCGCATGACGACAGCTTTTTGCGGCGGTGCGGTCGCGGCAGAAGAGAAATTGAAAAATCGCCGCACATCGACCAGGGTTAAAATTTCGCCGCGCAAATTCATGTTGCCGACGATGTGCGGTGGGCAGCAGGGGATGGGCGTTATTTGGGAGACATGTGTAAACTCATGTACCATTTCTAGTCCCAGGGCAAACTGCTCCCCCGCCAGGCTGACAATGGCCAGAGCCAATTGTTCAGAGGCATTTTCTGTAGCCAGAAGCTGCGCTAGCCCCGCTGCCCGCTCTCGCAATACCTGCTGATCAGCGGGGGCAAACTGGGTCATAAATCGGTTGGCGATGCCCTCTGCCGCTGCCAATCGCGCTGACCCCGATGGGGCCAGACCCGCCGCGCCCTGCACCAGAGCTTCCGGGTTGAGCAGGACAATCACGCTGTCGGCGTGTTGAGCTAGCCCAAAGGTCAGGGCGGGCCGAGTGTTGTCAGTGCAGAAGGTTTCTGGGGCTGTAGTAATGTGGGGGGGGGCGATCGCCTCGACGTTTTGAATCTGGTCTACCACTAGCCCCACCCGTTGACCCTCGTGCTGGACCAAAACGACGGCCTGTCCTAAGCTATTGGGCTGTTTGGGATGACCTAAAAACAGCCTGAGATTCAACACGGGTAACAGTTGACCCCGCAGGTTGAGCACCCCCGCGATCTCCGGCCCGGCTTCAGGTAGTGAGGTCAGGGCGGGCAGCAAAAAGATTTCCTGAACTGCCCTGGCTGCTAGTCCGTAGAGAGTATCGTCCAGGGCAAATAGCAGGTGGGAGGTAGCGTTCATGACAGATTACTCAAGGGACTATGCGGCGCGAAAGAACAGAGCACAGGCAGCCTGACGAGCAAAGGAACAGGGCCGCCGGGCTTAGCATTCCCGCAGAAAGCCGATCAGCAGCAAGGCATTCTGAGTTTGGAATCGGTTTTCTAACAGTCAGCTTTTGACATTAAATGGCTCTGCCACTGGGCAACGGTCGTATCGCTGTAATGGTCTAGCCGAGCATCGGGGGGCAGTTTGGCCAACAGCATGAGGGCGTGACTGCGCATTTTTTGAGTCTTATCGAGCTGCTTTTCACGTTCGTAGATGCTGGCCAGATCGAGATAGGCTTTGACAAAATCGGCATCTAAGTAAATGATTTTGCGCAGGTGAACTTTGGCCCCGTCTAAATCGTTTTGGTCTTCGGCTATTTGGGCCAGCAAATAGTGCATTTCTATACTCAGAGGGTGATGGCGAATGACCTGGAGGCACAGGTGTTTGGCCTGCTCGTGGTGACCTGTGTTGGCGTAGGCGCGGGCAGCAATCTTACGGGCGGCATCGCACCTGGGGTGGGCCTTTAGAATGGCTTCGGCCCTGTGAACAGCGCTGCTGTAAACTTCTTGATCGAGCAGCGCCTCCGCCTCCTGCAGCGCTTTTTCTAGGTTGTGAGCTTGGGTTTGAGGGGGTGCAGC
Organism: filamentous cyanobacterium CCP3; assembly: GCA_003022385.1. Taxonomy (GTDB): domain Bacteria; phylum Cyanobacteriota; class Cyanobacteriia; order Phormidesmidales; family Phormidesmidaceae; genus Nodosilinea. The sequence continues at coordinate 4,295 of PYGV01000282.1, forward strand.
CTGAGGGCGAGGCCCGGTTTGGGTCAGGCTTTTGGCTTTGAGCGAACTGCGCGATCGCAGCGACTCGACAAGAGGTTTTGTCGTGGGCTGGGCAGGCTGAGGAGGAGCCGGTCTCGGCCCAGGCTGCTTCTGGTAAACGATCGATTCTGGAAAACAGAGGGTTTTAAATTGGCTAGTATCCTGACTGTAAAGCTCGGTATGACCGGTGAACAAATAGCCCTGCAGCCCCAGCACCCGATGAAATTTTTGAACAATTTGCCCAATCGCCTGACTATCAAGATAGATAAACACGTTGCGGCAAAAAATAAGGTCAATATTGCCAAGGCCAATGGCCGGGTTAGGGCAGGGGTCATTGAGTAAATTGCCCCCCTGAAAGGCAACTCGCTGCCGCAGGCGATCGCAGATCTGATGAACCTGGTGGTGAGCATAAAAATATTTTTGCTGCAGGTCGGTGGGCATTTGCCGAAACGACCAGCTGCCGTAGAGCCCCAGGCGAGCGCTATCCACGGCGGTTTTGCTGAGGTCGGTACCGATCAGCAGCGTATTCCACTGATCCCACGGAAAGTTGAGTTCGTCGAGGGCGATCGCAATCGAATACAGCTCTTCTCCGGTTGAGCAGCCCGCGCTCCAGATGCGCAGACTGGGTTTAGCACCGGGGCCTGCTGCCGCCTGCTTGCGGCCAATAATATCGGGTAAAATGCGCTCGCTCAGGAGCTTGAACTGGTTGCTATCGCGGAAGAAATAGCTCTCGTTGACGGTCAAAATTGAGTACAGCTCCTGCCACTCTGAAGTGGGCCCGGCCCCAGCGACCGGGCTTGCCGATGAGCCCGCACCTTGCTCTAGTTCCTTGAGCAGGTAGGAGTGGTAGTCAGCCAGCGACGTGAGCCGCAGGCTGCTGGCCCGCCGCCATACCTTGTCCGCCAGCGATTTATAGTCCTGATCGCGAATGTGGATGCCGGAGTGGCGGCTGATTAAACGGCTAATGCGATTTAAAGTCAGGTCATCCATGGCTTAGGGCGTGTCGTCAATTTTCGCTACAGTCCGTATCTCGTTAGCGTTGCCCTGCCCAACTTAAAACGCCAGGCTAGGGGCCGTAACGGCTGCTGATTGGGTCTATCAACCGCTACAGTCCCTAGTTCAAAGCGCTAGAGTCGATGGTGATGGCGTCTCTATCGTGGCCGGGGTGAGTCAAAATCAGCTGTCCCAAATTGACGCGCCACAGGTTGGTTTTTTTGAAGTTGGCACCCGCCAGCTGGGCGTAGTCGAGACAGGCTTCAGACAGGTTGGCCCGAAACAGGTTGGCGTTTTCGAGGGAAGTATTGCTGAGGTCGGCCAGCCGCAGAACCGCCTCGCGCAGGTCGGCCTCGGTCAAATCGGCCCCGGTCAATATGGCTCGAAACAGGTTGGTGCCGACGCAGCTGGCTCGACGCAAGTTGGCCTTGGCCATATTGGCCCCCATCAGGCTGGCGCAGTTTAAGTTGCTCTGGCACAGGTTGGCGTTACAGAGATTGGAGTAGTAAAACGTCGTTCTAACCAGGCTGGCCGACTGCAAGATGGCCTCCCGCATGTCGACTTCATAAAAGTTAGATTCCCCCAGGTCGGCATCGGTGAGCAGCGTTTCCTGCATGTCGGCTTTGTAAAAGTGCGAGTGCCGCAGATTGGCATGGCTGAGGTTGGCGGTGTAGAGGTTGGTTTTGTAGAAGTCAACCATGCTGAGGTTGGCGTGGCTGATGTCGGCCATACACAGGTCGCAGCGGTACAGGGTCGACGACTCAAAGTTGGCGCGGGTGAAAACGCTTTCTCTCAGGTTGGCTTCGTAAAAGTTGGCGTGGCGAAAGTCGACGCCGGGAAGGTGCAGCCGGCCCAGGTCTGCCCCCTGAAAGTCGGGGCGAATGCCGGGGTTTTGGATGCGCCAGGCGTTCCAGGTTTCAACGCCTTTCCCTAGTATGTTCAGGTGCTCAGTGTTTGCCATTGGTTAGTGCTCCCTAAGTTACGCAGGGTGACGGCTGGCTAGGAGGGCCATGCGCAACGTGATGATGTAAGAACAGCCTTTGACCGGGAGTGTTCAGCAGTGCACTGAACCCATTAGCGGCTGAGGGGCCTCGAGGCCATTTGCTTGCCCGCCAAGAACATAGCCAGTCTCTTGAGGGAGCGCGTAGACCCTGAATTAGACTCTGCGATCGCACCTAGGACAGCGCGACGAAAGCCTAGCTCGCCTCAATTTTCCCCGGAGCGAGAAGCTATTAACACTTATTTACATAGTTGCGTAATTTCCCCAGGCTCCTGGTAAAACCACGCTGTTGCGCGCCGTCCTTAGACCATCCTCAACAGCAGGCCGCCGATCTAGCGAGGCCGGGTTAGAAAGACCCGGTTTAGCAGGTGGGGGGCGATCGCGCTCAGCGGTAGCACCTGCTGGGCGGCCCCAAGGGCGATCGCCTCCTTGGGCATGCCAAACACCACGCAGCTGGCTTCATCCTGAGCGATAGTGAGGGCCCCCGCCTGGGCCAGGGT
>PYGV01000283.1 GCA_003022385.1 filamentous cyanobacterium CCP3
GCAGGCGGCTCCATATTCTGTCGCAAGGCGGTGCAGCCCGTGGCGGTAGAGATCGGTGCGGGGGTTGCCGCTGGGGGTGTAGGGTCGGGCGCGGTGGGGCACGGGAACTGGAGCCTCCCCCGCCAGCTTTTTGTACAGGGTGATCAGCGCTGGGGTGTGGCGCTTTTCTTCTCGCTCCCACAGGCCTGGGGCGATCACCTGCCCGTCCCTATCCACAGTGCCCCCAACGAACTGGGCCATTTGAGGGTAGAACTGCTCCAGGTATTGGCGGCTGGCCTGGGTATAGCCGCGAATGGGGGCCTCGGTGTTGATGGTGCCCAGCAGAATGGCGCAAAAGGTGTCGAGGGGAATGCCGCTGACCTGGTCGGGGGAAATATCGGCCCAGTTCACCGGGTTCCAGCGGCGAGGCTGGGGGTGGCGAAACTGGTGGGGCAGGTCGGCAAGGCGATCGCCCAAAACCTCTACCGACACATAGCGCTGGGTCAGCGCTTTAACCCGCCGCCGCGCCTGTTCGAGCCCGAGCTGCGGCGGCCAAGCTCCGGCTAAATCTTCATCGCTCGATATAGAGGCTGCAAGCACCATTGCCGTAGTCATCGTTAACCCCGCGTGAACGCTTTAGACTTATGTCAATTCACCGTAGCGCTGCGATCGCAGCGGGTCAGTCGGCAACAGTCGGCCCTCGGTCAAACGATGACATTGCAGGGGGCGGAAAAAGTCGGAATCCGCAACCCTGGGGATGTAGAGACCTGTAATCTCGGCTAAGGTTGTGGCCGTAGGAGCACCCCACGTTTATGGCTTCAGATGCGGTAGATCTGGCAGATCGGCTTGTCTTCACCGTCACCGGGCGGCATCTGAACGATTTGCAGCGCACCATTTTGCGCCAGGTGTGGCAGGGGCAAAAGTACCTCGACATTGCCAACACCGCCGGCTATACCGAGGGCCACATCAAAGACGTGGCCTACCAAATGTGGCGGCTGCTCTCCAAGGCAACCGGCGAGAAGGTAACCAAATCGACCCTGAAGTCGGCCCTGAAGCGATCGCTGCTCAAGATGGGCATTGATATATCGGGGGCAAGTGCTGCCCTTGGTTTCACAGATGCCGTGGTTCAGCGCGAGGCTTTACCTGTCGAGGAGTCTGCGTTAACCCAGGTCAATCCCAGCTTTGTGGGGCGGCAGGAGGCGATCGCCCACCTCAACGCTCTGGTCGCCCAGGGCGATCGCACCATCCTCATCCAGGGCGAGGGCGGCCTCGGCAAAACCACCCTGGCCCAACGGTTCATGTCTGAGCAGTCAGTGGATCTGACGTTGGACCTGCTAATGGCCAAGGACCCCACCGACATTACCCCGGTGGAATGGGTGGTAGAAGAATGGCTGCGGCAGGATTTTGGCGTCGAGCCGGGGCGCGAGTTTGGGGTAACGCTCGATCGCCTGCGTCGCCAGCTGCGCCAGCAAACCGTTGCCATACTTATAGACAACCTGGAGCCTGCCCTCGACGCCCAGGGGCAATTCATCCCCGCTCACCGCCGCTATGGCGAACTGCTGCGGGTGCTGGCCGATCCTCACGGGCAAACGCTGACGTTGATCACCAGCCGCGATCGCCTCTGCGAACCGGGCATCCCCATCACCCACTACCGGCTGCCGGGGTTGGCGGTGGCGGCCTGGGCCACCTATTTCACGCACCGCGGCATCCCTCCAGAGGACGCGGTACTCCAGGCCATGCATAACGCCTACGGCGGCAACGCCAAGGCGATGGAAATTCTCGCCGGGGCGGTGCAGGCCGATTTCGACGGTAGTCTCGTCCTCTACTGGCAGGCCCACAGCCAAGACCTGCTCGGCCCCGTAGATCTCAAGAATTTGGTTGAAAGCCAGATCCGCCGCCTGCGCGCCCTTGACCCCGATGCCTATCGCCTGTTTTGCCGCCTGGGCGTCTACCGCTACCAGGATGTGCCGACGATTCCTTGGGAATCGGTGCAGTGCCTGATGGCCGATATACCCGGCCCGCGTCACCAAGCGATCGCCACCTCCCTGCGCAACCGATCGCTGCTGGAGTGCCGCCAGGGTCGCTACGGGCTGCACCCGGTAGTGCGAGCCGGTGCCCTGGCTCAGCTGACGGCTGATGCCCAGGATTTTGCCGAGTGGGAATTGGCCCATCGCGCCGCCGCCTGCTGCTGGAGCGACAGCATTCAGCGCATCGCCACCCTTGACGATGCCATCCAGGCGTTTGAAGCCTACTACCACTACGTCGCCATCGGCGACTACGGCGCGGCGGCGCGGGTGATCTTGCACAGCCGCGACAACCAGTGGCAGCAGTTTTTGCCCCTGGGCAGCACCCTCTACCGCATGGGTCTGGTGCAGCCCGTCACTGATGCGATCACCGCCATCCTCGACCACATTGCAGCTGAGAATGCCGACGCCAGCGAGTTGGCCAACATTCTGGGCGACCTGTACTGGATACAGGGGCGGCTGGGGGATGCGATCGCCTGTCAGCAGAACGCCATGGCGATCGCCCAAACCTGTCTACATGCTGAATTTCCCGACTCCACCACCCACCGCTGGTACTACCTCACCATGCTGGTGGTCGATTCCCAACTCAGCCTCGGCCTCTATCACCTAGATTTGTGGAATCTTGAAGCTGCCGCCACCTGGTTTAGCCAGGTGATTGCCACCGCCACCGGCACTCGCCACCAGCCCTGGGCCGACAAAGCCACCGCCTGCCTGGCCCTGGTGCTCTCTTACCAGGGCAAGAAAGCATCGGCGAAAGCTTTGGCCAACGCAGTAATTGAGCAGGTGAGAGGCCGTGGCCAGAGCGGACGCCACGCCTTTTTTGTGCAGCTTTTGGGTCACACCTATCTCAATCTGGGCGACTTAGATACCGCTGAATCTCTGTTTAATGCCGCAATTCAGGCAGCGGAGGCGGGTCACTATCTGCAAATTAAGGCCAACGCGCTGGTGGGCCTGGGGCGGCTGAAGGGGCAGCGGGGAGATACCTCAGGGGCGGTGGAGGATTGCCGCAGGGCGATCGCCCTGCTCGATGAAGTCGGTGCCCACGGCGACCTGGCGGCGGCTTACCTACAGTGCGCTCTTACTCGGGCCGACCAGCCCCAGCAGGCCGCCGATGCCGAGACCTTTCTTTACAAAGCCCTAGATTTGTTTCAGGCCATCCCCGCTCCTCAGCAGGTAGCTAGAGCCCAAAAGGCCTGGCAGCAGAGGCGATCGCCTGTCTCTAACTGAGCCAAAGCCCCAAATAACTCTATCGATAGCAAGGTTTACAAACCGCAACAATGCGGTTAATGTAGTGATATATATACCCGCTCACCCCCTACGGATGAGCACCTTGTAAACCTAACTGCACTTATTTCATTATGACCACGACTCTCCAAAGACAGCAATCTGCCTCCCTGTGGGAGCAGTTTTGCCAGTGGGTCACCAGCACCGAGAATCGCCTGTATGTGGGCTGGTTCGGCGTGCTGATGATTCCCACCCTGCTCGCTGCGACCGCCTGCTTCGTGGTGGCCTTCATCGCCGCCCCCCCCGTCGACATCGACGGCATCCGTGAGCCCGTGGCTGGCTCTCTGATGTACGGCAACAACATCATCTCCGGTGCGGTTGTGCCGTCTTCTAACGCCATCGGCCTGCACTTCTACCCCATCTGGGAAGCCGCTTCCCTCGATGAGTGGCTGTACAACGGTGGCCCTTACCAGCTGGTGATTTTCCACTTCCTCATTGGCGTCTTCTGCTACATGGGTCGTGAGTGGGAACTGAGCTACCGCCTGGGCATGCGCCCCTGGATCTGCGTTGCCTACAGCGCCCCTGTGGCCGCTGCCACCGCCGTGTTCCTCATCTACCCTCTGGGCCAAGGTTCGTTCTCCGACGGCATGCCCTTGGGTATCTCGGGCACCTTCAACTTCATGCTGGTGTTCCAGGCTGAGCACAACATCCTGATGCACCCCTTCCACATGCTGGGTGTGGCCGGTGTGTTTGGTGGTTCGCTGTTCTCCGCCATGCACGGTTCTCTCGTGACCAGTTCACTGGTGCGTGAGACCACCGAGACCGAGTCGCAGAACTACGGCTACAAGTTTGGCCAGGAAGAAGAGACCTACAACATCGTTGCGGCCCACGGCTACTTCGGTCGGTTGATCTTCCAATACGCCAGCTTCAACAACAGCCGCAGCTTGCACTTCTTCTTGGGTGCCTGGCCTGTGATCGGCATCTGGTTCACCGCTCTGGGCATCAGCACGATGGCGTTCAACCTGAACGGGTTCAACTTCAACCAGTCGATCCTCGACTCTCAGGGTCGCGTGATTGGCACCTGGGCTGACGTGATCAACCGGGCCAACCTGGGTATGGAAGTGATGCACGAGCGCAATGCTCACAACTTCCCCCTCGACCTGGCCACGGCTGAGGCACCTGAAATCATCGGTTAGTCTTGACTGACTACCCCATTGATTGAGTAACGAAAAGCGCTCCCTGCGGGGGGCGCTTTTTTGTTGTGTGTTGTCTCTGTCGGCAAACCCGGACTCCAGTTTGGCTATTGGTAAGTCTGCGACGGCAGGGTGCTGCAGAAGTGTATTTGTTAGAAAGACTAACCAACGCTAGCGACGGCGGATTTGGTCAATGCGTGGCTCTACGCCGATACCCACAGCGAAGAAATTGACGCCGCGATCGCACGACAAGAGGCTGCTTAGCGGTAACATGTCTCCATGCCGATGAAGGGTTTCCTTATATCGAAAATTTGCTGCACTCTACGTTTGCTAAGATGATGGACTAGTGCCTACACTACTACTAGCTTTCTACCTTTGTATGGTGCGGAATAATGATTAAACCCATTACTCTTCAAATTGATGCGGACATCGTTGATGCGTTTAATCAAGCCTCGGCTAGTCAGCAACAGGTGATGCAGACGATTGTGAGCCTGTGGCTAAAACAGATGGTGAAGCCCGATAATCTTGAAGCTATCACTCAAGAGATTCGTCAAGAAGCGGCTTCAAACGGCTTAACTGCCGCTGTTTTAGAAGATCTGATGGGCGATGACTAAGCTTAGGTTGGTGCTAGATACCAATGTGCTTGTCAGTGGCTTGCTCACGCAAAACTCAATACCTCAAAGGATTTATGATTACGCGATCGCCCAAGCAACTCTGCTAATCTCTCAAGCAACGTTGCTTGAACTAGAACGGGTACTGATCAGACCCAAATTTGATCGCTATGTTTCTCTAGAGAAACGGTTGAGGTTTATTGCTAGTTTTGTCACCCGTGCTGAGCATATTGACATTACCGAATCCATTGCTCTGTGCCGAGATCCGCAAGATAACCATCTGCTTGAACTGGCAGCTTGTGGCTCAGCAACTCATTTGATCACAGGTGACCAAGATCTATTGGTCCTCAATTCGTTTAGAGAAATCTTTATTCCAAAAACCGTCAGATTTTTTGTTGGCGGTAAAGCTTTGAAATATACTTCACAGTATTTTTTGATTGAGATTGCTGATGAAGATGACACCGTTTACCAGGGCCGCATTGATAGTGCTGCCGTAGGTTGGGTCGCGCGCTAGCAAAACCCAACAAAACTACGCTGGCGTTGGGTTTCGTGACCTCAACCCAACCCACAAGAGATCTGCGATCGCACTCTATTCAACCTAGCTTATATCTTCTCGGCTTTCACTTTCAATCCGTTCAGCTTCTTTCTTAAACTCTTCCTCAAATTCTCGGGAAGCATCCTGAAAACCTTTAATTGCCTTACCTAAGCTGCGGCCAACTTCAGGCAGCTTCTTCGGGCCAAAAACCAGTAATGGTATTAATACCAGAGCCGCCATATTTAGCCACCCAAAACTAGAAGTATTGCGGCTTCTCTGGTCAGGAGAAGTCCCTGAACTATCTATTTTGAGCCTACTGTTCTCTTCACTCGTACCACTGTTGCTATTTTCAGCAGTAAGGAGATTATCCTTGTTAGGGATTGGTTCTGAAGCTGATTGACTAAGAAATCTGCTAGCTGTGGATACCAAAGCTACAATCCACCCTAAACCACCTACGAGCCACCGCAGTGTGTTTCGTCGGCCTGTAAGCGCCTCTGATGATTGTATTTCTTCATCTTGGTTTATCTGTTCTATCCCTTCAATACGTTCGTCAGTATTTCCCGTTAGTTCTGAACCTAAAAGGGTCGAAGCATCTGCTAAGGCTGATTCTTGTGAGTTGTCCAATTCTTGTTGAAGAATACTGCCCTCGTTGCTCGGCTCAGCTTTTGGTGTTTTCTGAGCTGCTTGCTGCTTCTCGTCTTGTTCCAATCCTTGATCGCTGTCCTGCTGCTTCGCTGCTTGTTGTTCTTGTTTTAGTTGGTCTAGTTCTAGTTCTTGTTGTCGCTGGAAGGGTTCTGCTTCCCGTGCCTTTGCCGCTGCGGCTTTCTGAGGTTCAGCGTTCAGTACATCCACTACGCGGCGAATACCTTCTTCCACATTGAAAAATGCTTCGGCCTGTTTGTTCCAACTAGTTACAGGTTTTCCATCCATAGGCAACACCTGGAGATGGCTGAAGTCGCTATATTTCCAACCACAGGGTTCCAGAATGATTGGAATTACCCTAGCTGTGCCTTCATAATGGCGTTGCACCGCACGCTGCATTTCGGTTTCGTAGCAGTAGTCAGGCTCTTCCGGATCCAGGGTGGTAATTGTATAATGAGTTACGTTTAGGGGGGTTGGCATCATGGACTTTCACCTAGATACGCTGCTTAATTTTCCTAATGCAACCGTCGA
>PYGV01000284.1 GCA_003022385.1 filamentous cyanobacterium CCP3
CACCTACCATGCTTACCGCCACCCAAACCCCCGACCAAGTCTTCGAAACCTACAAGCACCGCCAGGTTACCCTCGCCATTCTCGGTGCTGGGGCCTGGGGCAAGGGCCTGGCCCACATCGCCAGCACCAACGACCACACGGTACGGATCTGGTCGCGCAGCGGCGATCTGTCTCTGGAAGAGGCAGTGGATGGGGCCGAGGTAATTCTGTCGGCCATCTCGATGAAGGGGGTGCCGGAGCTGGTGAATCGGCTCAAGGGGCTGGATATTCCTGAAACGACGGTGCTGGTGACGGCCACCAAGGGCCTCGACCCTGAGACGACGCTGACCCCATCGGCCATCTTTCAGCGGGCGTTTCCAAACCATGCGGTGGCGGTGCTCTCTGGCCCCAACCTCTCGAAAGAGATCGAGGCGGGGCTGCCCGCCGCCACGGTGATTGCCTGTGAGAATGAAACCGCTGCCGAGGCGGTGCAGCACGTATTCGCAGGCGAGAACTTTCGCACCTACCGCAGCGCTGACCCCCTGGGGGCCGAGCTGGGCGGCACGCTGAAGAACGTGATTGCGATCGCCGTTGGTGTGTGCGAAGGGCTACAGCTGGGTTCGAATGCGCGATCGGCCCTGATCACCCGCGCCCTGCCGGAGGTGATGCGCATTGGCACCCACCTGGGCGGCCAGCCCGAAACGTTTTTGGGCCTCTCGGGCCTGGGCGATATGCTGGCCACCTGCACCAGCGTACTGAGCCGCAACTACCGGGTGGGCTATGGCTTGGCCAAAGGCAAGTCATTAGAGCAAATTCTCGACGAGTTGGGCAGCACCGCTGAGGGGGTCAATACCGCCTACGTGCTGCACGATATTGCCCAGCGCGAGCAGATTTCGGTACCTATTTCAAAGCAGGTGTACCTGCTGCTGAAGGGCGATATCTCTGCTGAAGAAGCGGTCGCGGCACTGATGGAGCGCAAGCTCAAGGCCGAAGACTATCAAGAGATCTTGCAGGGCGAGTGAACCCGCTAGCCTTTGCTAAACGTCATCTGTTTCTTTGCTGGCGTGATGGTCAGTGTCGCGCTTGCTAGACTTGTGCTGTTAGGCGTCTTTGTGTGTCTCGCAGGGCTTCAGAGTGCAGTTTGAGTATGATTTCAACAAGAGCCGAAGCAATCTGGCTAAACATGGCATTGACTTTGAAACAGCTAAACTACTCTGGCGCGACCAGTACCGAGTAGAGTTAGAGGCTACATCAGCGGTGGAGCCTCGTTCTTTAGTGATTGGTACAATCGAGGGGAAAATTTGGTCTGCAATTGTTACCTACCGGGGTGCAAACATTCGGATTATTTCTGTCCGTCGTTCTCGCGACAATGAGGTATTGCTCTATGAACGCTGAAGACCTAGATCGCAAATTTGATGAAGGCGAAGACGTTCTAGAATACTTTGATCTGTCTACCCTTAAACGCCCCGGACTAGAGCCTCAAGCAATTGAAATCACCTTTCCTCAGTGGATGCTGGCCGCATTGGATAAGGAATCCCAGCGGTTAGGTATTCAGCGCGAGGCCATCATTAAATTTTGGGTGGCAGAACGCTTAGATGCAACCCCCGCTATAAAGACAGAATCATAAACCATGCAGATCTGGGTTGATGCCGATGCTTGCCCGAATGTGATTAAGGAAATTCTGTTTCGGGCCGCTAAACGAGTGGGGGTGAAAACCACGCTGGTGGCAAATCAAGAATTGCAGATTCCTGGATCTGACTATATTGAGGCGGTGCAGGTGCGATCGGGCCTGGATGTGGCCGATAACTATATTGCTCAGCAGCTACAGCCTGGCGATTTGGTAGTTACAGCAGATATTCCGCTGGCGGCAGATGCGATCGCGAAGGGAGCCTATGCCCTCAACCCGCGTGGCACCTTTTACGACGAGGGCAATATCCGCGAGCGCCTGTCAATGCGAAATTTTTTAGATGAACTCCGCAGCGGCGGGGTTGAAACGGGTGGGCCACCACCGTTTAGCCGACGCGATACCGAAGCGTTTGCTAACCAGCTCGATCGCTTTTTAACCCGGCATAAACATCAGCTCTAGGGTTGAGCGAACTCTAGCTTCTTCAGTTTTTAATCATGGGTAGCTCTAAGAAGCTTGCTGACTTTGCCAGCGTTCTTGCAGCTTTGCCATCCAAGCACGGGTACCAAATCTTCCGCTTAGAAGTCCTGACACTGTAAAGTCGGCATCCAACTTTTCCCAATGCAGCCCTGTTCCACTAGGGGTAATTTCTACCGCTGCTAAGTCCTCATGCGAGGCATGGGACAATCCCTGAGCGATGTCGGGAGGGAAGCTAAACACTGCACCGTTGTTTAGGCGCACCACAATTACATGAGCTGACCTATCGTAACTGGCATCAATGGCCCGTGGTTCAACCATGGATGTTTGTATCGCAGTTTCCCTAGCTTGTTGGAGATCTGCTAAAAACTGAGCTTCATCTATTTGATTAACCATGAATCTCTATCCAACGCTGTAATAACTCAACTTGATGCCCAAACACGATCTCTAGCGCTTTTCCAGCATCTTTATTACTCATATCGTACAGTTCTAAGAGTTTAGGACTAGCTAGGCTGTCTCCCAGCTCTATCTTGGCTTCGCCACCGCCCTTAAAAACATGGACATGGGCTGGAATATGGTCATCGTAATAGATGCGAAAGCTAAACCCGTCTTTTCTTAAAACCGTTGGCATGGCTTTATAGTACGAAATTTGCCTTGTAATTTGCTCGTCTTGTCACAGCTTCTTATTAATACAGTTGAGCTTTTGGGGCACATCTAGTACATTATTTCTTGCGGGGAATGGTTTAGGCGGGTTGTGAGAAAGGTACCAGCTCTCTCACAACCCTAATCATTCCGGACTTATCGTAGCTAAGCCGAAATGCCTGAACCTATTTTAGGTCAAGCCTTCGGTACGGCACCCATGCGGGATGCCCTAGGCGGTTCCCCGTTTTCTTTACCGAAGGTGAACACTCATGAGTTACGAATTTCAGCTGCCCGTGCGCAACCAAGAACTGGTGCGCCTGATTGCGATCGGCGACTACGGGGCTGTGCGCGACACCATTCACCAACTTGGGGCGATCGGCTATGCCGACCCCGATCGCTGGTCTAAGCTCATGCCCACAGGCCGCGAGGGCGAATATCTCGCCATCCACACCCGCCGCTACGCCCCAGCGGCAGAGTAAGCAAACAAAAGCCCTGGAGCAGTCTTGCTCTGGGGCTTTTGCTCGCTTTAGGCATTGGCCAGATCAGAGGCTAATTCTTCTTCCGTGAGATCCACCATATTGACGCCATAATCTGCCAGCTTCAACAAAAAGCTAACCCTGTCTACGCCGATCAAACTGGCTGCCATTCCTGATGAGAGCCGTTTTAGTTCAAACAGTTTGACAGCCATAGCCCATTTGGCCTCCAGCTCAAACTGCTCCCGTGTACGACCCACCGCATCTGGAAATGTATCAGGATAATCAACTATGAGCTGCAAGGCCATACGCTACCTCCCAATAGCCATGATGATCCTGGGCAAAACATCCTATGCCCTATGGTAACCAAGCCCTTTGACGGGTGGCCCAGGCATTTTTCTCATTTAGGCTCACTCCGACTAAATCGATAAGCCCAGGCGCAAGCCCAAAAAGGCGTGGACAAACATCACCGCCAGGGCCACGCTGCCCAGGTAGGCGTGGGCGGTGCGCAGCGAGGCTTTGCCGCCGCCGAACTTGGTGATTGAAATCGCGCCATTCAGCCCTAGCAGGGCAATCACCAAGCCACCCGTCCAAAAGTGGGGGCTTTGGAAGATTTCTTTTTCCTGCATTACCAGCGACAGCACGCCGCCGGTATAGCCCAGGCTAATGAAGGTAAACATCCACAGGGCCAGACGCTTGTGGGTGTGGCGGTTTTCGGCTTTTTTCTGGGGGTCGTCGTCGCCGATGCGGCCCTTCCAGCCCAGGTAGGCGGTAAAGCTGCCCATCACAAAAATGACGATGCCCATCATGGCCGGGTGGCCCCAGTGGACGATCGGCTCAGGGGTGCCGAACCCGGCAAAGAAGTCGGCAATGGGCTGCAGGTAGCCGCGAATTGTAGAAACCATGGTTATCTCCCAACAGAGCAGTGAAAAGCGCCATCCCTAAGGTGCCACATTTTCTATGCCTAAAGGAGTAGATATGGTTTGGGATTGCGGAGATGCACAAGACGTACAGCGAAGCCCCCGGCAGGGGCATTGCACTGCAATGCCCCTGCGAATGCAGACAGAAACCATAGCGAATTCTTAAATATGGATTGGTTTGTACAGCTTTTTTCCCGATTTGCTTTCTAAAATAAGTCTATGGAATTTGACGACCTTGATATAAAAACTCTGTCGCTGCTCTGTCAGCGGGGGCGCATGACCTGGGCTGAGCTGGCGGGGCAGCTGGGGCTGTCGGCTCCGGCTGCCGCCGATCGCGTTAAAAAACTCGAAGAGCGCGGCATTATCGCGGGCTACAGCGCCCAGCTCGATGCCGAAGCCCTGGGGCTAGACCTGACGGCGTTTATCTCGGTGACACTCGACCAAGCGCGCCATCGGGAGGGTTTCTTGGCGGCGGTGCAGGCGGCGACCGAAGTTTTGGAGTGCCACCACGTGACGGGCGACGACGACTACCTGTTGAAGGTGCGCTGTCGCCACACTCGCGCCCTGGGGGCGCTAATTACAGACAGCTTAAAGGCGATCGCGGGGGTCGTCAAAACCCGCACCCTGATTGTGCTGTCCACGGTGAAAGAGACCCAGGTGCCGTCGCTAGATCATTTGCGCGAGTCCTGAGGAGGGGCTATGGAAGGTTGGGCACTGTTAAAAGGGATGGGGCTTGGGCTGGCGATCGCGGCCCCGGTTGGCCCGATTGGTTTGCTCTGCATTCGCCGGTCGCTCACCCAGGGCCAGCTGATGGGCTTGGTGACGGGGTTAGGGGCTGCCACCGCCGATGGCCTTTACGGCTGCATTGCTGGGTTTGGCCTCACCGCAGTGGCGGATCTCCTCGTCAGCCACGCCCAGGCCATGCGGCTGGGTGGCGGCCTATTCCTCTGTTATTTGGGCATTACCACCCTGCGGGCCGACCCAGCCAGTGAGGCTGCCAGGGTATCGAGCCGGGGGCTGTGGGAGGCCTACGCCTCCACCCTGGTCTTGACGCTGACTAACCCCGCGACTATTCTTTCCTTCATTGCGATTTTTGCCGGGCTGGGCCTGGTCGGCAGTAGCCAGTCGTGGGGCGCCTCGCTGGCCCTGATTGTCGGTGTGTTTTTGGGGTCGGCCCTATGGTGGCTTTGCCTGAGCTGGGGTGTAACACTTTTTAGCCAAAGGCTGACACCCGCCCGACTGAAGTGGTTAAATCGGCTGGCCGGTGCGGCTATTTTTGCCTTTGGGATGATTGCTGTTGCGATCGCCTTCAGGGGCTAGACTCCTAAATCCAAACCCCAGGTACTGCCTGTGACCATGCTGCAACCTCGACAGTTTTCTTCGCGATCGCCCCAGCGGCCTGCAGCCTGGAGACGATGGCTGAGTGCGGTGCTGGCCCTGGTGCTGGCAAGCTGGCTGGGGCTAACCGCCCTGTCTCACGCCCAGGCGACACCGCCTGACCTGGTGTCGCAGTCCATTCAGGACCTGCAAAATAAGCAAAAAAACCTCGAACAGCAGCGCCAGCAACTCCAGCAGCAGCAAAACGCCATTCAAAACCGTCAGGCCGATTCTGAAACCAACCTGCAGAGCCTGGAAAAAAATATTGTCTATACCGCCAACCAAATCAGCGAGACCGAGTACCAGCTCAGCCAGGCGGAGAAAGAACTCAAGGACTTTGAGGCCCAGCTCAAAAAGGCCGAGGACGACTACGAAGAGGTGCGCACCGGCACCGTCGCCCGACTGCAGTACCTGCAGCGGCAGCAGGGCAGCGAGGGCTGGGCCGTACTGCTGCAAAGCCAAAACTTTAACGAGTTTCTCGATCGCCAGTACCAGCTCAAGCGCGTCTACGCCGCTGATCGCCAGGTGCTGGCCGACCTCAAAGCCAAAGCCGAAGCTATTCAAAAGCAAAAGGCGGCGGTCGAAGAAAAGCGCAACCAGGTCGCCCTGCTCAGGCAGCAGCTCCTCTCCCAAAAGCAGCAGTACGAAGCTGAGGCCACTGAAGAGAAGCAGCTGATTGCTCGCCTCAAAGACCAGCGCGGTGCCCTGGAAGCCGCTGAGGCTCAGCTAGCCCGCGATTCGGAGCAGATCGCCGGTCTGATTCGTCAAAAAATTGCCGCTAGCACCGGGGTCATTCGCGGCACCGGGCGCTTTGTCTTTCCCGCCAATGGCAACATCTCTAGCGGCTTTGGCAACCGCCGTCACCCCATTTTGGGCTACAGCCGGTTTCACGCCGGCATCGACTTTGCGGCTAGCCAGGGCACCCCGATCTACGCCGCCGACTCGGGTCGGGTGATTTTTTCGGGCTGGTACGGTGGTTATGGCCAGGCGGTCATTATTGACCACGGCGGCGGCATCAGCACCCTCTACGCCCATGCCAGCCGGTTGTTGGTCAGCGAGGGGCAGGCGGTGCAGCAGGGACAGGCGATCGGCGCAGTCGGCTCTACCGGCCTCTCCACCGGCCCCCACCTGCACTTTGAGGTGCGACAGAATGGCAATCCGGTGAATCCGGTGGCTTATTTGTAGGCGGGTAAATGGTGTGGGTGAGTAGGTACGTGAGTGGTGTGGGTGAGTGAAAGCT
>PYGV01000285.1 GCA_003022385.1 filamentous cyanobacterium CCP3
CACCCATCTACCCATCCACCCATCTACCGCCCCAGCCTCTGGCGCGCCTGCTGGCGCAACTCCTTAGCAGGGCCATAGTTGGGGTTAATCTGGAGAGCCTTTTCGGCGGCAATGATGGCCTGGTCGTAGCGCCTCAACGTCCAGGTGGCCTCGCCGCGCACGGTCCAGGCCTCTGCCGACTCGCGATTGCGGGCGATCGCCTGATCGATGGCCGCAATGGCCTCCGCCGAGCGGCCCAGCTTTTGCAGCACTCGTCCCCGGTCGAGCCAGGCCTCAAACATGGCGGGCATGAGGCGGTTGGTGCTTTCGTACAGCGCTAGGGCCGCCAGCAGCTTACCCTGCTGCTCTTCGGCATTGCCTTTACTGCGCACCGCTTCGGGGTAGTAGGTACTGTAGGCCAGGGCATCGTCGCAGGCGGCAATGGCCTCAATAGGGCGCTTGAGAGCAATCAGCGTCCTGCACCGGCCCAGGTAAGCGGCGGCGAAGTCAGGTTGGCTTTCTACCGCTTCGTCATAGGTGGCCAGGGCGTCGGGGTAGCGGCCCTGGTGCCGCAGGCGATCGCCCTGGCGAGTCAAAAAGGCCGCCTTTTCTTCCGGGGGCAGCAGCATACCCAGATCGGTAATCAGCACCGGCACTGTCGCCGCCTGAAAAGGGATCGTCCCCTCAGTTCCATTCAGCTCCAGGGCAATGGTCAGGCCACTGCGCCAGAGCACCAGGCCAATGCTCAGTGCCCCCAGCAAGCTACCGGCAACCAGCGATCGCGAGCGAGGAAAGGGGCGGAACTCTAAAACGCCTGCCGCTGCGGCAGGGGGCGAGGCGGCGCCGTTGCCGTTGCTATAGGCCAAATCTACCGGAAAGAGCGAGGTTGAGTCCTGGTCATCGGCAAAGGCCGTCGGTTCTGAGGTTTCGGCGGGGCCAACGGCGGTATCGCCATCATCCCCAGGAAAGGTCGGCCCCCGACCGTTGGCCCCTTTCATCCAGGTTTGGTAGATCTGGGTGCCAATGAGGCCGTGTAGTGGGTTAGGCAGGTTCTGCAGGGCCTCCAGCGCTTCTTGAGCAGTGGGGTAGCGATCGCGAAAGTCGTAGCGCACCATTTTGTCAAGCACCGCCGCCAGCGACGATGACACCGTGGGCGCGTGCTGCCGCCAGGCGATCTCGCTAGTTAACGGGTCTTCCTCCAGCTTTTGAGGATGCAGACCCGTCAGCGCCCGAATGCCTAGAATGCCAACGGCGTATACATCGCTGCTGAAGCGGGGCTTGCCGGCATACTGCTCGTTAGGCATGTAGCCGTGGGTGCCAATTGCCACCGTAATGTTAGTGGCCCCGGTCTCAGCGTCGAGCAGCGGCGACGAGGTCACCTGCTTAACCGCCCCAAAATCGATCAGCACCAGCTTGCCATCGCGGTGGCGACGAATCAGGTTGGATGGTTTAATGTCGCGGTGAATCACCTGCTGACGGTGCACAAACGACAGAATCTCTAGCACCTCCTGCAGCAGCAGCACCACCCGAGTTTCTGACCAGGGCTTGCCCTCCTCAATCTGGCGGTTAAGGCGACTGCCCTCTATGTATTCCTGAGCCAGATAAAATTCTTGATCTTCTTCAAAGTGGGCCATCAGGGAGGGAATCTGCGGATGGTTGCCCAGCTGATACAGCACCTGTGCCTCAGTGTCGAACAGGCGACGGGCCATATCGAGGGTGCCGGTGTCTTTATCCTGCACCTTGAGCTGCTTGATCACGCAGCGGGGATGGTTGGGCAAGTGTAAATCGGTCACTAAAAAAGTACGGCTGAACCCCCCTGACCCCAGCCGCCGGACAACCTGGTACCGACCCCCTAGTAGTGTTTGCTCCATGCTGCCCAAAATGCCTTCGTCAGCCTGGCTCTTCAACCACAGACTCATAACCCACTGCAGCGCTGTGGAGGCTGCTGGTTTGCGGCCTGGCTTTCCTAAGTCCAGACTAAAACTGCCACCGCCCCAGGGGCTGCCCCCGGTTACTAGGTCAGTCTATGTGAATTAACGGATGTCCCTGATATATCAGCTCTTAGTGTAGGCCCTGGGCGATTACCTTGAACGGCCTGGCTATCGATAACGTTCAACGGCTCACACATCCTTTACAGCACTTTATCTTAAGTTTCCGAAGTAAGATCGGCAACGTCATGATTGACCAGCGGCACCTCCGGAGGGTTCCCAACCCTGTCTTCATTGCCAGCCGGGCCGGCAGACAGGTCAAGAAGGCGACGGAGACGCAACTCAGCCACCATTTTGGGCACGTTAAAGCTATCCACCACGATTTGCAGAGCGTATGGCCTGCGGCATCCCAGAAACGGGCACCGACTCAAAACGAGTATCCGGCCCAGAATCGCACCCAGCTGCCCCTGTTGTTATCAATGTGAGTCATTGACGACAGGTATGACCGGTTTGATCCCCTCGCTACTTTACTAGGCCCTATGTCACAGCCCCCCTGTCCAGATGCCGAGATATACCTGGCCGCGCTCAGCCATCTACCCGACGCTGTCGTCATCGTTGACGCGGCGGGGGAACTTCTCTTCGCCAATGCTGCCGCTGAGGTCCTGCTGCCGGGAGGATTAGCGGGTCTGGGGGGCAAAGGTGCTCCATCGGGATATCAGCTGCTCGACAGCTATCAGTGCCCTCTGGCTAAGACTGAGCTGCCACTCAGTCGGGTTTTAGGCAACCAGTGCCTGCAAAACGAGGAGCTGTTTCTGACGGCTACTGCGCCCCCCTCTACCCGGTGGGTGGCGGTGACCGGCAAGCCGTTGACTGGTCCTGGCACGGCGGCGGCGCTGCTTACGCTGCGAGATATTTCTGCCGCCAAACAGCAGGAGGTCAGCCTGATTCAGCAGGCGTTCCACGATACGCTAACCGAGCTACCCAATCGGGATCTATTTATGGATCGCCTGAGTCACGCCCTGGCCCGCACCCACGATCAGCCCGAGCTGCTCATGGCACTGCTGTATATAGACCTCGATCGCTTTAAGGTGATCAACGACAACTTAGGTCACCAGGTGGGCGATCAGCTATTGGTTGAAATAGCGGCCCGGCTGCGATCGCAGCTGCGCCCCGACGCTACCATCGCCCGCCTGGGGGGCGACGAGTTTGCCGTACTGCTTGAAGACATTGCCACCAGCTCTACCGCCATTGATCTGGCCGAGCAAATTCAAAGCGCGATCGCCCAACCCCTCCTGCTTCAGCAACAGGAGGTGTATGTCGATGCCAGCATTGGCATTGCCCTCGGCCCTGCCACCTACAAAAACGCTGGGGACTGGCTGCGCGACGCCGATGCCGCCATGTACCAAATCAAAGACAACCCCAGCCAAAACTGGCACATATTTGACAGCTCTCTACAGGTACAGCAAGACCTGCGCCTGCGCACGGAAATAGACTTGCGTCAGGCGCTTATGGGCAACGAACTGCGGCTGCATTACCAGCCCATCGTTACCCTCAACACCGAAGAAATCTGTGGTTTTGAGGCGCTGGTACGGTGGCAGCACCCCACCCGGGGTCTGCTGATGCCGGGGGAATTTATTCACGTTGCCGAGGCCACCGGGCTGATTATTCCGCTGGGCTGGTGGGTGCTAGCCGAGGCCTGCCGCCAAATGCAGGCCTGGACACGGGAGTTTCCGGCTATGGCCAACTTTACGGTCAGCGTCAACATGTCGAGTAAGCAGTTCTCGCAGCAGAACCTGGTGGCAAGAATACAGCAGATTTTGGCTGAAACAGGCTTTGCGGCCAACCGCCTCAAAATTGAAATTACCGAAGGCGTACTCATCGACCACTCAGACAGCATTATTGCCACCCTGGAGCAAATTAAGGCGCTCGGCATCAAGCTGCTGGTCGATGACTTCGGCACCGGCTATTCGTCGCTCAGCTACCTGCATCGCTTTCCCTTCGACTGCTTGAAAATTGATCGCTCGTTCATTGAGAACGCCGACCAGGACTTTGAGAAGCTGGAGATTTTGCAGTCGGTAGTGCGCCTGGCCTGGAACCTGGGACTGGACGTGGTCGCCGAAGGGGTAGAGACCCCCCGCCACCATGCTCAGCTGAAGGCGCTGCGCTGCGAGCTAGGCCAGGGCTACCTCTTCTCGCGCCCGCTGGCCCCTGCGGCCATTGAAGCTATGATGGCGGAGAAAATTGCTCAGATACCTGAGCCAGCCCCGATAACCCCAGCTCCCTAGGGCGTATCATCAAGTCTGGCCCCAATCCTGGCTTCATCAGTGTTGCCAAGCTCGATCCAAACAAACCTAAAGCAGGTTGAGGACGGCTGATTGTCGGGCCATAGCCGCGAGTTGATAACCGCCCCTAACCAGACGCTGCTTGCCACCATCCCCTGCCCCCACAGTTGCCCGCCATGCTGATTCGAAAACTGCTCGACTGCCCCGAGTTTGTGGCCGGTGACGGCACCCAGCTGCGAGAGCTGCTGCACCCCGACAAACAAGACATCGCCCTACGCTACAGTTTGGCCCACGCGGTAGTGCCAGTCGGGCAGGTGTCTACCCCCCACGCCCTGGCGACGTCTGAGGTGTACTACATTCTGTCCGGGCAGGGGGAGATGCACATCGAGGGCGAACGTAGGCCGGTAGAGCCGGGTGATGCGGTATATATTCCGCCCCAGGCGCGTCAGCACATTCGCAATACCGGCGCGGAGCCGTTGGTATTCATCTGTCTGGTTGATCCGGCCTGGCGGCAGGAAGACGAAACGGTATTTGACCCCGCTGAATAGCGAGTTGATGCGCTAAGGGGTGAGCGCCAAACGCAGGCGACCCCAGAGCGATCGCCAGAAGGCATTGACCCGCTGCCAGGCGGTGCGGCGGGGACGCAGGCTACAGCGCTTCAGCTTGCGAAGCAGCTGATCGACCATGGCATCGCTCTCGGCGAGCTGGGCGGCCAGACAGTTGGGTTTGTTGCGGCAAGATGTGCATAACATGGAGCGTTGAGCCTGACGGGCTCGAAGATAGGACGTGATCCAGCGGGGCCAATATTTGGTTTGCCCGGCCTTCTATATTTTGCTTTGCTAAACATAAAAGCTGCTTGCCGTGAACCAAATTAGTCAATTCAGCGGGAAGGCTGCGATCGCCTCAAGCATTGACGGCTGATAACAAATCCGCATCACATGACCTTGATTCCAAACGGGCGACTTGCGTAGGGCATAGGCGCAGCCAGACCAGAGGCTCTACAGCGTTTGCCCGGCCCAACCGAGGCTAGTCAAGGCGGATTCAGGATGAAAAGTGTCCTCGCCTCAAGTTAGCCAGTTGTTTTTCTGGAAGCGTGAATGTTAAGCCCAGTCAGGATTAGGGCTAGCTTGAGGTCAGGCTGCGGTAGGATTACCGCAAGCTTCTTTCTAATCTTTTGGTGGCCACCATGCCTGTATCCACAACTGCGTTGCAAGAGGTGCGACAGCGCGATCGCGCCTGCCTGGAAGCCCACAATCCCTACCAGCAGCTTCAGGCACTCCACGAAATTTGGCCAATTGTGGCTGAGAAATACAGCGACATCGTGGCCCTCAACGACTCTCACTACAAGCCCGCCGCTACCCTGACCTATCGCCAGATGGCCGAGGCAATTCGCACCTTTGCCAGCGGCTTGCAGGCGCTTGGGTTAGAAAATCGCACCCACGTGGCCCTGTTTGCCGACAACAGCCACCGCTGGTTTATTGCCGACCAGGGCATCATGACCGCTGGCGGCATGAACGCCGTTCGCAGCGCCACCGCCGAAAAAGAAGAGCTGCTTTACATTGCTGAGCACAGCGAGAGTACGGTGCTCGTCGTAGAAACCCTGGCGCTGCTGCAGCGGCTGCGCGATGGTCAAGGACCGGCCCGGGAGGGGGATCGCCTCAGTGCCCTGCCGATCGCCCTGGTCATTCTGCTATCGGACGAAGAACCGCCCGCCGATGATCGCCTCAAAATTCTCAACTTTAGCCAGCTGATGGCCCTGGGGCGAGAGCGTCCCTATACCCCAGTGGCCATTAAGCCCGAAGACCTGGCCACGCTGATCTACACCTCTGGTACCACTGGCCAGCCCAAGGGGGTGATGCTCAGCCACCGCAACCTGCTGCACCAGATCAACACGCTAGAGTCGGTGGTGCAGCCCCAACCGGGCGATCGCGTGGTGGGTATTTTGCCCTCCTGGCACAGCTTTGAGCGCACCGCCGAATATTTTCTGCTGTCGCGGGGCTGCACCCAGACCTACAGCAGCATTCGCCACCTCAAGGCCGACCTCAAGGCCACCAAGCCCCAGTACATGGTGGGGGTGCCCCGCCTGTGGGAGTCAATCTACGAAGGGGCACAGAAACAGTTCCGTGAGCAAAGCCCTGGCAAACAAAAGCTCATTTTCACCTTCTTTGGCCTCAGCCAGCGCTACGTCGAAAACCTCTGGCGTTGGCAGGATATGAAAATCGACGAGCCGGAGATTTCCCCCTTGAAACGGCTGGGGTCGGGGCTGGCGGCGCTCGCCCTGTGGCCCCTGCACCAGCTGGGCAAAAAGCTGGTCTACGGCAAGGTGAGCGAGGCCACTGGCGGCCAGGTCAAGCAGCTAATCAGCGGCGGCGGTTCGCTGGCCCGGCACATCGACATTTTCTTTGAAATTATTGGTGTACAGCTAATCGTGGGCTACGGGCTGACCGAAACCGCCCCCGTCCTCTCGGCCCGCCGGCCCTGGCACAACCTGCGCGGGGCGGCAGGCCAGCCGATTCCCTTTACCGAAGTTAAGGT
>PYGV01000286.1 GCA_003022385.1 filamentous cyanobacterium CCP3
AGATGTGTATAAGAGACAGGGCCTTTAGCCTGTCGTTCTGGCTGACGCAGCGGCTGCAGCAGCCTCGGCAGTCGATCAAGTCAAAGCCAGGTGCTAAGGAGCGCTGGATCAAAGCGCACTCCCTGGGGCGATCGCCGCAGTCATCCCACTCTGCCCTCTACTCGCTGCCTCCAGTCCAACCCAGGGAAGTAGACCTTGATCGCCAGGTGCATGATCTCTTAAACCAGGGCAAGCTGATCGACGCTATTAAGCGGGTCAGAGAGACCAACGGCTGTAGCCTGCGCGACGCCAAAGCCTACGTGGACGAGCGGTTGCCCTAGGGGCTGTCATTAATTAGTTGCTAAACATTCAAAAATCAAGGGTTACAGCCCCTAGCTTGTCTTTTGGGTCGGGCGTGGCAAGGCTTGATACCCCGAGCTTTTGGCCACAATTGATGACACGCCCTAAGGCGTGCCATTCCCGCCCTCTGCCAGGGCAAATCGCGATAAGCTGAAACTAACGTTTGCTTACCCCCTAGCGACCCATGGCCCTACGCAGCATCTTCACCGCCTTTTTAGTCGCTGGCCTCTGGCTGCTGAGCGGCGCAGGGTTAACCGCCCAGGCGCTGACCCCCATCGATCTGGCCGACATTACCTACAGCCCCTGCCCACCCGAGTACGCCGACGGCATGGTGGCGGCTGGCTCTATTCAGGAGGCTAACTGCTTCTTGATTACCGGCAAAGCAATTAACCGCACCGGCAAGCCTGTGATTGACGCTGATATTTTTGGCCGCATCTACGACGCCAACGACAACCCTGTGATGCAGAATCGGGGACGACTGGGCGGCATTGCGGAAGTCCCCCCTGGCGAGAGTGACTTTGAGCTGCGTATTTCGGTGGCGGCCAATCAGCCCGAACCGCTGAAGCTAAAGCAGTTTAAGGCCTCGGGCTTTAGCTCCACCGTACGCCAGTTCTCCCAGACACCCTAGGCTCGACAGTAGCCCTTGTAGACCGCGCATGAAAAGTAACCCGTGTAGGGGCAAATAACCCGTGTAGGGGCAAACGGTCGTTTGCCCAGTCCACCTGAGGCTAGCTAAGCCGGACTTAGCACCATACGACAGAAGAATTAACTGGGCGGAGCAGGGTTTACCAAACACCAGAAGCGGATGGTTTCGTCAGTGCTGGTGCTGACGACCATGCGGCTATCGGGGGTGAAGGCGATCGCCCGTACGGCCCAGGCATGGCGAAGCTGAATGGTCTGGCGCTGGCCCTGTAGATTAACCAGGGTGAGACTGCCGTTGTCCACCCCGATCGCCAGCCAGTGGCCGTCAGGGCTGATCGTGAGTGCGGTAACAGGGCCGGGAGATTTATAGATCACCAGCCCCCGATCGGGGTTTTCGGCACTCCAAACCTGGACTTGACCGGCCTGATCACCGCTGACAATGCGGCCATCGTGGGGGTGACAGGCCAGTGCCGTGATGGCGTGCTTGGGCGCGGTGAGGGTACGCACCAGACGGCCCGAGGGCAGCGACCAGAGCCGCAGGGTGCGATCGCGCCCGCCGCTGATCAGCAAATGATTGACGTTGTCGACGGCCAGCGCCGCTACCTGGTCCTGGTGATGAACGAGGGTTTTGGGCGTACTGCCCTGCCCCAGCGGCCACAAATGAATGCGACCATCGCCGCTGCCCACCGCCAGCGTGCCATCCTGAGGAATGCTGATCAGGGCGCTAATCTGCCAGCCCGACAGCGGTAGTTTTTGGCCGCTGAAGTCAGCCAAACGCCACTGAATCAGCTGGCTGTCTTCGCCACCGCTGATCACTGCATCGCCTGCGGAGGTAAACGCCACCGCGCTCACCGGGCCGCGATGGCCTGGCCCCAGCAGCCCCAGCGCTCTGCGAAAGGTGTGAATGGCCTGGCCGTTGGTGCAGTCCCACAGGCGCACCGTGCCGTCGGAGCAGGCGGTAGCGATCGCCCGTCCGCTGGGGCTCATGGCCAGCCCGTTTGCGCTAACCCCTGGCAGGCTGAGCGCAAACCGCTGCTCCCAGGTGGCCCCCGCAGGATTTAGAGATGTTGCGGCGGTTTTGGAGTGCTGATCGAGCGAATTTTCTAGCGCTAAGCCACTCCAGCGCAGGTCGGCCAGCACCGCCTGGGCCGTACTGTAGCGCTCGCTGAGGCGGCGGTTGACCATGCGATCGAGCACGCACCCCAGGGCTGGGCTAACCGAGCCAGGGGCGTAGGGCCGCCACGCCCAGGCATCATCGCTGACCGAGTAGAGGTCAAAGGGATGCAGCCCGGTGAGCAGGTGCAGGCAGGTGACGCCCAGGCTAAAAATGTCGCTGGCGTAGACGGCTTTGCCCAGGGCTTGCTCGGGGGCGGCATACCCAGCGCTGCCGATCACCGTGGCCGTGCGCTTGAGCTGCTCGGGGTCAGCAACCGCTTTCGCCGCGCCAAAATCGACTAAAGCCAGGGGCTGCGGCAATGGGGGCGCAATGATGTTGGCGGGCTTGATGTCGCGGTGAATAACGCTGTGGTCGTGAATATAGGCCAGCACCGGCAGCAGTTCGTAGAGCACTCGCTGCACCAGAGCCTCGCCCCCATTGGGGGACTGCTGCGATCGCTGCTCAAGGCTGGGGCCAGGAATGTATTCCTGCACCAGGAACTGGCCCTGGGCGTTGTCAACCACATCCAGCAGCGCCGGAATTTGGGGATGCTGACCCAGGGTGGCGAGGCGATCGGCCTCGCGGTGAAAGCGCTGGCGGGCATCGGGGCGATCGCTTCTCGCCGGGGCGACCTGCTTGACGACGCAGAGCAGAGGTGGATGGTGGCCCTCCGCGATCGCCAGGTAGGTGCGCCCAAAGCCACCCTGGCCCAGCACCCGCTGACAGCGGTAGCGTTCATCCACCAGGAGCCGCTGCCCACAGGCCGCACAGGCGATCGCATCGTCCGCATTATCGGGCTGAGGACAGACAAAGTTGACGCACAGCGTAGTCAAGGAAATTTCTGCATCGAGGATGTTGAACAGGGTATGACACAAACACTCAATGGTTCTTGCAGGGCAAACGGTCGTTTGCCCCTACCCTATTGATGCCGTTATTCAGCCAGTCCTCATCCACTCACCGACCCATCCACTCCCTAAGTCGGCACCAGCTCACCAGGGCGCAGCTTAGACCACTTGCCCTGTTCTTGAACAAAGCTGTCACAGCCGACGACGTCAAACTCTTGCTCAACCACGTCATCGAGCATGCGAATGTTGGCGTTGACAGTCGGATTCACCGCCTCAAAGCTGGGGGCATCGGTCAAGTGGGGTTGTCCGTGCAGCTCCTCCACAGCGTGGTAGGTGGTGCAGCGGTCGACGTAGTGACAGTTTACACAAATGCACATGGCACGCCCCCGGCAGGAACACGGCAGGATTTAGAATGGCTCATCCTCAGTCTAACCAGCCCTCAGCCGATTGGCCGTCGGCCTCTAGCAGGAGAAAGCTCTGGCAGTAAAGGGGATACGTTTTCTGGTAGTCTAGCTCAAGTTTTTTGAATGTCCCGGGCGGGCCAGCCCAGATGTTGCAAAATGAAAACCTCCGGTGAGGTTTTTGACTGTTCTCTGGGGCCACGCTGTCAAGACTAAAAAACCCTGTTGTAATGAAAGGAATGAGGGTTCATTGAATCCAACGCTATCACCCATTTCCCTCGCAGTGGCTACTGAACAATCGGCGCTTTCGCCAAAAACCTGGCCCTTCAGCGTGTCGCTACTGCCACAGCAAGCCTACCTGGTGGGGGGAAGTGTCAGAGACGCTCTGCTGCGTCGTCAGGCTGACTATTTAGACCTTGACTTTGTGCTGCCAGAACGGGCGATCGCCACGGCCCAGGGTATTGCCAAGCACTACGGCGCGGGTTTTGTGGTGCTCGATGCCGACCATCAGATCGCGCGGGTGGTGTTTGCCAACGCGACGGTCGATTTTGCCCAGCAGGTGGGGCCAACGATTCACTCCGATCTGCATCGGCGCGACTTTACGATCAATGCGATCGCCTACAGCCCCCACAGCGAGTCGCTGCTCGACCCCCTCAATGGCTGCGCCGACCTGGAGCGCAAGACCCTTTGCATGGTCGCTGCCGAGAACCTGGAAGAAGACCCCCTGCGCCTGCTTCGAGCCTATCGTCAGGCCGCCCAGCTGGGCTTTAGCCTCGATCCCACTACCCAGCAGACCATTCGCGCTCTAGCCCCAGCCCTGGGGCGTATGGCGGCGGAGCGGGTGCGCGGCGAACTCGACTGCTTGCTCAGTCTGCCGGAGGGCTCGACCCTGCTGGGCTTGGCCTGGCAAGACGGCCTGCTGCAAACCTGGCTACCGGAGGTCGATCGCTCCCATCTCCAACGATTGGCCATTCTGGATCAGCTGGCGGCCCAGTACCACGAGCGCTGGCCGGAGTTTTCGCAGCTGCTGCACAGCTGGGTAAAAGAACAGACGGCCCCCGGCCTGCACCGCAGCTGGCTCAAAGCCACTAAACTCAGTCAACTGTTGCCTCCCGATTTGGCCAATGCCGAGACCGCTCTGGTGCGGCTTAAATATAGTCGCGCTGAGCAGCAGGCGGTACTGAGCATTCTCAAGGGGTGGAAGTACCTGCAGCAGCACCAGGGTGACGTGCTGCTGCTCCCCGGCCAGCAATACCAGTTGTTTAAGATCGCAGGAGCAGGATTTGGCGGCGTTGCCCTGTTGAGTCTGGCCTACGGTGTGTCCGAGTCTTTGGTGCTGCCGCTGATTCAGCGCTATCTTACCCCCGGCGACCCTGTGGCCCATCCTCGGCCTCTTGTAACAGGCAAAGACCTGGTGCAAGGGCTTGCCCTCAAACCAGGTCCTAAAATCGGTGAACTGCTGGAGGCGGTTCATTTGGCTCAGGCCGAGGGGCTAGTGGGCAGCCGTGAAGAAGCCCTGGGGTGGGTCAAGCAGCAGCTCTAGCCCCTCGTATGGTCTCTAGCTACCAGGGGTGGCTTCGGTAGTCGGCTCTAGCGCTTCCTCTACAGCAGCTTCGGTTTCGGGAGCGGCGAGGTCAGCGGCTTCGGCTTCAACGGTGTCGGTGGTTTCGTCTCCTGATGCCTCGGGCTCAAGCTCTTCGATGCTGGCTTCGGGGGTGGTCTCGTCTACAGTGGCTTCGACGTCAGCAGGGGCTTCCATCTCGGCTTCAACGGTGTCGGTGGCTTCATCGATCGCTGCCTCAGGAGCAGCTTCTTCAACGGTGGTTTCTTCGGTTACCGCTTCGGGAGTGGTTTCTTCAGCGGCGGCCTCTTCGGTCACTGCTTCAGGAGCGGTTTCTTCAACGGCGGCCTCAGTTTCTTCAGCAGTGGTCTCTTCGACGACGGCTTCGGTTTCCTCGACGGCGGCTTCTTCGGTCACCACATCGGGGGTGGCCTCTTCAACAGCGGCCTCTTGCTCGGTGTCGAGTTCGGCGTCGATCGCGTCTACGTCAACGGCGGGGGCTTCGGCTTCGGCTTCAGCGGCGACGGCTTCAACGCCTTCACCCATGGCTTCAACTTCGGTCTTTTCGGCTTGGGCGGGCAGGCTCAGGGCCATACCGGCGAGGGTCAGACTACCGGCAGCGAGGGCAAGCTTGCGGTAAATCGTCATAGTTCTTTCTCCTGAAAAAGCGTCTTCCGATGGTGATGGGGTAGCGGCACTACAGGCGTGCTACAAAAACTACCGCCAACGTTTGGTGAACTTATCACGGGGTTTGGGGCGGAGCTAGAGGTGTTAAGGAAGAAGTATGAAGTTTTGGTTAAGCGATTGGAATAACTTTGGTTAAGGTGAGTTTGGGGAACTTTCCCTCGGATCGCTGCATCTATAGGCGATCGCCCCTGTTTACTTGAGTTAAGAAACCCTAAAAAACGTTACATTACCGAAGGAGTGATTTGCTCGCTTCCCTGGTTGATGCTGTCCCGTTCCCTCATCTGTCTGTTCTAACGATGACTACTGCTTCCGCCTCGACTCAATACGGCGATCGCGCGATTGTCCAGGCCAGTGTGGAACCGCTGGAGAAGTGGCCTAACCCGTCGGACAATGTCTATACCATTCACCTGGAGCATCCGGAGTTTACGGCGCTGTGTCCGCGATCGGGGTATCCAGACTTTGGCACGATTGTGGTGGACTATTGCCCGGGGCCGTGGGTGGTGGAGCTGAAGGCGTTTAAGCTCTATATCAATAGCTTTCGCGACCAGCGGGTGAGCCATGAGATGGTGGCGAATGCGATCGCCGATCGCCTGTGGGAGGAGTTACAGCCACGGGGGTTGCGGGTAATTGGCGACTACACCCGGCGGGGCGGGGTGAAGACGGTGATTACGGTGAAGAAGGGCGATTGTTCGGAGTTTGAGCCTTACACCGCGAATGTGCTGTAGGGGCAAATGGCATTTGCCCAGGCAATCTGCCGTAGGGTGCATTCGCGCAGCAATGCACCACTGAAGAAGCTTTTTTCACAAGCAGCTTTCGGGCAGCGGCGCCCAATGGTGGGCAAAAGCCAGATCTGCTGCTGGGACCATTTCGCAGGCCCCAGACCCCCGTCGACCAGGACGTTCCGTCGTCCTGGACCTCACGGAAAGGACTGGCCGATCATCGGTTTAAACCCCTGTCCTGCAAATGGATCTGTAGGCACCACTCAACCCCGAGCTGCCTAACCCCGAGCGCCCCCTTCCTC
>PYGV01000287.1 GCA_003022385.1 filamentous cyanobacterium CCP3
GCGGCGCGGGCCGAACCCCTGGCCGCCAACGGCCCCCTGCTGGCGGTGGAGAATTTGCAGGTGGGCTACCCCGTGCGCGGCGTATTTGGCCAAACCCGCCGCCACGTCATGGCGGTGCAGGATGTGTCGTTTCAGATTCAAAAGGGCGAAACCTTTGGCCTGGTGGGCGAGTCGGGCTGTGGCAAAACCACCCTGGGCCGCGCCCTGCTGCGGCTGGTGCCCACCATGGGCGGTAAAATCTGGTTTGAGGGCCGCGATGTTCTGGGGCTGGGCTCCTCACAGCTCAGGCAGCTGCGCCGAGACATGCAGATTGTCTTTCAGGATCCCTACAGTTCTTTGGACCCCAGGATGAGCATTGGGGCAGCGATCGCAGAACCGCTCAAAATCCACGGCGTGATCAAAAGCAGGCGCAACCAGCAGGAGCGCGTCGCCTACCTGCTCGATCGCGTCGGGTTGCCCACCACCTGCATTAACCGCTACCCCCACGAGTTTTCGGGTGGCCAGCGCCAACGGGTCTGCATTGCCCGCGCCCTGGCCCTCAACCCCAAGTTCATTATCTGCGACGAGTCGGTGTCGGCGCTGGATGTGTCGGTGCAGGCCCAGGTGCTGAACCTGCTGAAGGAACTCCAAGCGGAGTTTGACCTCACCTATATCTTCATTTCCCACGACCTGGCGGTGGTGAAGTTTATGAGCGATCGCATTATGGTGATGAACCAGGGCCGCATCGAAGAAATTGGCCCCGCCGAACAGGTCTACCGTCAGCCCCAGACCCCCTACACCCAGGAGCTGATCAAGGCGATTCCGGTGGGTAGCCTGGAGCGAATTCAAGAGTTGCAGCGCGATCGGGCTACGGTAGCGTAGTTTGGTCCACGGTTCTCCTACAAACCAGCTGGGGTTGGTAATGGTTCACTCGGAAGGCTAACTTCAATAGCTTGACTAGTAACGGTTTGGCTGTAGTGCTCTAGCGTTATACCTACAGGGCGTCCGTCGCTATCTAAATCGACGATCAGGTTATCGTTGACGACCTCAGACTCAGTGCTGGGGCGATCGGCCAGATCTATGTACAGGGTATCTGTGTCGGGGAAGTAGGTCAGCTTCATTGAGGTTCGTCTCCCCTTAGTTGGCGTTGGTAAAAGTTGCGATCGAAGAAGGCATTGTGAACCGTTTCTCCATCTTCTAGAGTAACGACTCTTAATGCCCGTCCGTCTTTTTCAGGTATATTGCCCCAGTACACTCTTCGTCCATCTGCCTGAACTACTTGTTTTATTGGGTTGGCCAGAACTCGCTCAACCCACTCAAGCTTGACCTCAGGATGCTTGAGGGGAACAACGTTGCGAAAGTAAGGGGTGCTTTTCACTAAGACGGACTCGACTTTAAACCTAAGTTACGGGAGTCTGACCACACAATCATCGTCGCTTATAGTGCTGGGTTAAGCCAAAATAAGAGGCATCTTGCCTCCGCTGCCGCCCCATGACACAAACCCCGCCCCCAGGCCCTAACGCGCCCTTGAATGAACGCATAGCTGAACTATTACTCAAAGCCATTGCCGCTGGGGGCCTTACCGCTGGGGGAGCAAACGCGTTTTGGCAACTCATCAAAGACGATGGCAGCATTCCCAAAGCAGTTGCCTCGGCGGTAATTGGGTTGGGCATTGCCTATGGCACAACGCTGCTCAAGCCGATTGACAAGGGAAATCGGCGACGGCTAGAGCAGGCGGGGCAAGCTTTGGACAAGACCATTGACCGCAGAACTGAGCAGGTCACGACTCGCCTCAGCGGGTTTGAAGACTGGTATCTGCAATGCCAGGCGTGGGATTGTCAGTCGTACCGCCCTGAGGGTGTACCCCAGCAGGAGAAAATTTTTACCCCCATGTTGGAAGAAGTCTTTGTGCCCTTGGCGCTGGATCTCAGCGGCACATTGCCTGGCTTCAAGCCGACAGTAGACTCGTTCAATTCTCAAGAACTGGAACGAGCTACCAACCTCAACATCTGGCACTTTTTGCGTAAGGCCGAACAAACGAAGCCCTTTCGCCAGTTGGTGATTTTAGCCTGGGGCGGCTACGGCAAAACCACGCTGCTCAAGCACATCGCCTATATCTACGCCACCAAGCAGTACAGTCGCTACCAGGTCAAAAAGCGGATTCCGGTGCTGCTGGTGCTGCGCAAGTACCGTGATCTGCTGGCTAAAGAGGATGCGCCCGACCTGCCCACGCTGATTACTCAGCACCACATCCCCAACTTGCCAAAAGAAGGCAAAGAAATGTCTGTACCCACCAATTGGGCATTGGACATGCTGCGCCAGGGCGATGCGGTGATTATGCTAGATGGTTTTGACGAAGTAGCGAAAGATCAGCGCCCTGCGGTAGCCAACTGGATTAATACTCAAATGCGTCGCTACGGCAATTCAGTGTTTATTGTCACCTCGCGGCCCAAAGCTTATCGCGATCAGGATGCTGCCCACCGCTTAGAACTCTCGACCGCTCTCTGGGTACGCGACTTTGATGCAACTCAGCGACGCGATTTTGTCACCCGCTGGTACCAGTGTCAGGAACGCTATGCCCACGGCGGCAGAGCCACTCCCGATGTGGTTAAGCTGGCCGACGACAATGCCCAAGACCTGCTGCGCCAAATTGAAGACCGTCAAGAACTTAAAGATTTAGCCAAAAATCCGCTGCTGTTGAACATGATCGTCACGTTTCATCGGCGGTATCCGGGGGCGCGGCTGCCCCAGCGGCGGGTAGAGCTATACAAAGAAATTTGCCAACTGCAATTGCGCGATCGCCCCCGCGCCCGCCAGCTCGATACGCTGCTAACCCAGTGTGAGGCTCAAGTGGTGTTGCAAATGCTAGCACTACACATGATGCAGCAGCGAATTGAACGCATTGCCCAGTATGACATGCACCAAATTTTGATCTACTGTCTGGCACAACAGGATGAACTCATTAACGCTGTCGAGTTTCTCGACCAGGTTGTACAAATTAGTGAACTGCTGGTACAGCAAGAAGACGAATACGAGTTTGCCCATCTGAGCTTTCAAGAATACTTAGCTGCTGCCGAAGTTGCCCGTACTCAGAAGGAAGCCCTGCTATACGACCGCTTTGAGGACGACTGGTGGAAACCGACAATTTTGCTTTACGCAGCTCAGGTCAACCCCGCTTGGCTATTACGGCACATGCTCGATCGAGGGGCCACGGAGCTAGCCTACACCTGCTGGCAAGATACCACCAAACGACTTGACCCGGCCCTTGCAGAAGCGCTTAAAGGCTTAAAACAAACGGTGGCTATCTCACGCTACCAGCAGCTAGAGCAGTATTTAAAAAACGGCCAATGGAAAGAAGCCGACAAGGAAACCTATCGGCTGATGATTACTACTGTAGGCAAAGAAGAAGGACAATACTTTGAACCTGATGAGTTGTTAAACTTTCCCTGTGAGGAGCTTTTAGCAATTGATGGACTCTGGGTGAAGCATAGCCAAGGAAAGTTTGGCTTTAGTGTACAAAAAGAGATTTACCTCTCTAAAGAGGTCGGTGGTATCGCTGATGGACGGTATGATGAGGAAGTGTTTAAACGATTTGGCAATCGAGTCGGTTGGCGCGAGAATAGCTCACTAAAATTCCGCATAAAATATGGCGACTATGCTCCCAAGGGACACCTGCCGCTGGGATGGTCAGGGTGGGTAGGTTATCTCTTTTCTCGCATCGAGATTTGTAAACTGTAGCTGATAAGCGCTCCAGCCCGATCCAGAAGTTTTATTGCGACCTCTTTTGATACCTAGTTATCGGCATTTCAGAGATCCCTTACCTGGCACCTGTGGTCAGGTTGAATCCGTAAATTGCGCAGCAGCAATGTCAGGGTTTATACAGCGGGCGTAGGGTGCATTCGCGAAGCAATGCACCACAACTCATCAATTGGAAAAACCCGTTATGCGTGAGCGGTGCATTGCGGTCAGAGGGGAGATTGCATTGATGCAAAATGAGGTGTTGGCCGCGAATGCACCCTACGGGTCTGAACCTAGCTGGTCATTGAGGTTTGAGCGCAACGGGGCGATCGCTAGCGTAATTCATCAGTACATTGTCAATTCACGGCTTTGCTATGCCAACGCAGTTGGGTAAGATGGCAGGCCGTGCTCGCTCTGCGGAACTTGTGTCTACAGTATTTTTTTGTCAACTCCGTCAAGGGAGGCCGCTTCAAGAAAGATGCGAGTTACGTCTTGATGGGTGGTGCGAATGCTCTTTTCTATACGGCGTACCGCTGCTTCGATCTCATCGGCAGAGAGATGATCGCAAAACTCAATATTCATCGCCAGCATGATCTCCCTAGGACCTAGGTGCAGGGTAATCGGTGGCCCCATGTCAGAGACGGCCTGATCAGCCTTGACGAGGGTTTTTATGCTGTCTCGCACCGCTAAAGAAGCGCTTTCCCCCATCAGAAGACTCTTCGTTTCGATGACTAACAGCGTGGCGACTACGATGAGCAATAGCCCAATCAGAAGGGAAGCAACGCCGTCATAAATAGCATTGTTGAATACTTGGGTGAGCACAAGTCCGCCAAAGGCAATGGCAAGGCCGACCAGCGCAGCGGCATCTTCCACAATGACAATAAATGAGCTGGGGTCTTTACTATCGCGAATGGCCTGCCACAAACTAACTTCAGCTTTGCGGGGATAGTTTTTGTTGAACTCCTGGATAGATACAGTTAGGGCTAAGCTTTCAAACAGTGCAGCGGCAGCCAGCACAATGTAGCTGACCAAGGCATGGTTGCCGACCTCGGGGTGTTGAAAGCTATGCCACCCCTCATATATTGATACGCCACCCCCCAGGGCAAAGATCAGTACCGCTACCATCAGCGACCAAAAATACAGTTCTTGCCCACGACCCAGGGGAAATTGCTCGCTAGGTGGCGCTTCGCTTTGCTTGAGGCCGTAGAGCAGCAGCAGCTCATTGACGGAGTCGACCACAGAGTGGATGCCCTCCGACAGCATGGCCGAACTGCCGCTGATGGCAGCACCGACAAACTTGGCAATGCCGATAGCTATATTTGCGCCCAGTGCGGCATAGATTGAAACTTTGGATTCACCGCCAGCCATGCTCGTCTTCTCGTATACTCTCGACCCATTGTAGGGTCGTGCTCAGCTCAGGCAGAGATCGTGGTGAATTTTGATGGCAATGCCCTTACCCAAAACGCGAAGAGATTGATCGTAAATTCTGGCACATCGATCGCGCCATCTATCCATGCCCGTGGCTACCTTGGGGTAGCTTTGCACACCGAGATGACTCGCCATGAAACGCGCCCTTGCCGTTGCCCTTGCGCCCCTTTGCTTGGGCCTCGCCACCACCCTACCGATCCCAAGCCTCAACGGCTGCTCAATGCTGGCCTGGGCGCAAGAAACCCGTAGCTACGGCAGTGACGGCAGCGATGGCCGCAGCGGGCGATCGGGGCGCGATGGC
This sequence comes from filamentous cyanobacterium CCP3, assembly GCA_003022385.1. Classification (GTDB taxonomy): domain Bacteria; phylum Cyanobacteriota; class Cyanobacteriia; order Phormidesmidales; family Phormidesmidaceae; genus Nodosilinea. The sequence goes on from PYGV01000287.1 coordinate 5,447, forward strand.
ACCGCAGGAAGCAGCCAAACCGCGATCGCCGATGGCAGCCCAGCCAGCTTTACCCTCACCGGCAGCGATGGCGAAGACGGCGAGAATGGCGAAGATGGCTATCGCCCCCGCTGCGGTGGTCAGCCCCGTAACGTGAGCTATCACCTGCAAGCCCCCGACGGTGGCAACGGCGGTGATGGTGGGCAGGGCGGCAGCGGCGGGGCGGGCGGCAATTTGACCGTGTACTTTGGCGATCGCGCCGCCCTGCGCCTGCTCTCGGTAGATGCCCAGGGTGGTCGTTTTGGGCGCGGTGGGCGGGGCGGCAGCGGTACCTTAGGCTGCCGCTGCGACAGGCGCGATTGGGAAATGCAGACCTGCACCGGCACCCCCGGCCAGCCCGACTACAGCTGCCACAACACCCGCTACAGCTGCCGCGATGGCCGCAGTGGCCGCAACGGGGCCTTTGGCCGCGACGGGGCCCCCGGTGCCGACGGCCAGCTGTGGATCGTCAACCAGCTGGAGCCATTGCAGCCCGAAACCCCGGTTGCAGCCGTAGGGCTGTCAACTTTAGCCAATCAGCCGGTGCAGCTCTCGCGCAACCTGTGGGCCGAACGCAGCGGCGCCAATGCTCTGCTGGCTCTCGGCTCCCGCGTCAACGACACTTATCAGGAGTACACCGGGCGGGTGGAGGGCACCGTCAGCCTTGACTGGCAGGCTCCCAGACCGTTGGGCACCTTCGCGGGCGGCGATATTCGTACCGAGATTCAGCCCGATGGGTCGCTGGCGGCGACGTTCCCTGATAGTCTGTGGGCCGACTACACTACCCGCCGCGAGGGCGACCAGATGGTGATTACCGTGACCAATGCAGTGCGGGCCAGCGATGTCACCCGCCTGGCCCTAGGGACTGTGCAGGGCAGCGGTGCAAACCTCTCAGCCGCCGTGATCGATTTGGCTAGCGAATCAGAGTATCTCACCACTCAGTTTCGCCTCACGCTGAAGACCACCCGCGACGACCCCAGAGACAACCGCCGCCCGCGCTACGTCACCGTTTACGACGATGTGGTGCCCGCCGAACTGGTCAGCCTGACGGGCAACCGCTTTGAGCTGGCCGTGGGACGGCTGCCCATCGATCGCGGCCCGCTGACCCGTGGCACCTACGCCCAGCTTGAAATCACCGCCGTGCGATCGCTGGGCGACAACCGGGCGGAGCAGGCGATGTCGTGGCAGGGGCAGTTTTAGAGAAGATGGGGGAGGTGGGGAGATGAGGAAGAGGGGGT
>PYGV01000047.1 GCA_003022385.1 filamentous cyanobacterium CCP3
GTTGGGGCGGTGGGGGCCTGCGGGCTGGCAGCCCTAAACCGGCGGCTAACGGGCAAGCTGCTGCAAGAAGCCGCCCACGCCACAGCGGGCGTGACTGGGGTGGTGCTGATTATTTTGTTTTGCTCATCGTTTTTTGGCCTGGTGTTTGACGCTCTGGGGGGCAAGACGCTTATCACCAACCTGCTGGTTAACCTGCCGGGGGGCTATCTAACCTTTTTGGTGGTGGCCAACCTGGTCATTTTTGCCATGGGGGTGTTTTTGGAGTTTATCGAAATTGCCTTTATTGCCATGCCGCTGCTGGTGCCCGCCGCCCAGGCCCTGGGCATCGACATGGTTTGGTTTGGGGTGGTCATGGCCCTAAACCTGCAGACGGCCTTTATTTCGCCGCCCGTGGGGTTCTCGCTGTTTTATTTGCAGAGCGTGGCCCCCAAGACCATTAGCACCCGCGAAATTCATCGCAGCGCCCTGCCATTTATGGCCATTCAGCTGGTGGTACTGGTGGTGGTGATTGTGTTTCCCCAAACGGTGAGCTGGCTGGTGGAGCGATCGCTTCAGTAGTCCTAAAATTCTCAACGGTTGGGCAAGTTAGCCCGCTTTTGGGTTGCTGTAGACGAAGCGCTCAAAAGCCCCTTGATTGAGCTGGCTCCAGGCATAGATGCGATCGCGAAAGCCGCGCCAGTCGTCGTAGATAGCCTTGAAATCGGCATCGCTGGCGGCAAACTCGTCGTAGAGGTCAAAGGTAGCCTCCTGGGCGGCCGTCATAATCTCGGCGCTATACTCCCGCAGCTCAGTACCGCCGTCAACCAGGCGCTGGAGGGCTTCGTTGTTGCGGGTTTCGTAGCGCGACAGCATTTCTAGGTTGGCCTCAAAGGCGGCGGTGCGCACCATCTGCTGGTAAGGCTCCGGCAGGTTGTTCCACTCGTTGAGGTTGATCTGTACCTCCAGCGTGCTGCCCGGCTCCCACCAGCCGGGGTAGTAGTAGTATTGGGCCACTTTGTTTAGCCCTAGCTTTTCGTCGTCGTAGGGGCCGACCCACTCGGCAGCATCGATCGCCCCCGTTTGCAGCGCCTGAAAAATCTCGCCCCCTGGTAGAGTCTGTACCGTCACCCCCAGGCGGCTCATTACCTGCCCCCCCAGGCCGGGAATGCGCATTTTGAGCCCGGCCAGGTCGCTGATGCTGGCGATCTCGCGGCGAAACCAGCCCCCCATCTGCGCCCCAGTATTTCCAGCAGGGAACTGGATGACATTGAACTGGCGAGCGTAAAAGTCTTGCAGCTGAGCCAGACCACCGCCCTCATAGAGCCAGGCGTTTTGCTGCTGGGGGGTGAGGCCAAAGGGCAGGCTAGCCCCAAAGCCCATCACCGGGCTGCGGCCCACGTAGTAGTACGAGGCCGTGTGACCGCAGGGCACCGCCCCCTGAGACACCACGTTGAGCACCTCCAGGGGTGGAGCAATTTCGCCAGCGGAGCGAGGGGAGATGGTGAAGCGTCCGCCGCTCAGGACGCCAACGCGATCGGCAAAGGTTTGAGCCCCGCCCAGAATGGTATCGAGGGCGGCGGGCCAGCTGGTAGCCATTTGCCAGTCAATACGAGGCAGATCCTCATCGGCGGCGCCTCCAGCGACAGGAGCCCCCCCTTCTCCAGCGCAGGCCGCCATACTGGCGGTAGTAGCCGCCGCCACGCCCCAGGTCGTCGTTTTAACTAACTGCCGCCGTTTCATAGCACCTCAACTTTGTGAATTCCCAGGACAAATTGAAGCCGAAGCAGGCCGAAAGCGCTGCTACGTACTCCATAAGCTGAGGTCGATTGTCCTATAAATCGAGATCTGCTACCGCCGTTGGTAGGAAATCGTAAGAAATTAGGCTATTTCTGCAGAGCAGATGGCTAAGCGACCATTAACGCCAAATTAACTAGGCCTAAGTTCTGTAGCTACTCGTTTAAGATCTTAGGCACCTTAAAGAAGCCATCCTCGCGATCGGGAGCACAGTCGAGAATAGCGGCTCGTTCTGCAAAGGGCTGCAGACTGTCGGTACGGGTAATGTTGCTGAGTTCGATCGCACGGGTGGTGGGTTCTACGTCGTCGGTATTGAGTTCTTTGAGCTGCTCAACGTAGTCGAGAATGCCGCTGAGCTGCTCGGTAAACTGCTCTTCTTCTGCGGCAGATAGCTCTAGGCGGGCCAGCAGAGCAACTTTGCGAACCTGTTCAAGATCGATCATGGGAGTTTAGTTTCGGAGAAGGGAACTAAGTTTCGTCAACTCAACCCAACTTATAGGCGAACTTTTGTCAGTCACCCAGAAGAGCTGAGTTTAGGCATCTGTAAGTTGTGGAGAAAGTTGCGGAGACGGTAGGGAATCCAACATATCGGGTTAGGTAGAGCCAGAGCAAAATCTCTTCAACTCAGCTATGGGCGAGTAGTGGGCAGTGCCCAACGTAGGGGTTAGAAGAAGATATCGTTCTTCATGCGGCCCGTATTTTTCATCCAGTTTTGGGCTTCGATGTAGTTATTGGGGGCAATCGTAATCGCCTCTAGCCAGTAGCGGGCGGCTTCGTCAAACAGGTTTTCGGCGGTGTCGGTATCGCCAGCAGCCTCGGCTTGCTCGCCTTTATAGTGATAGATCACTGCAATATTGTTGAGCGCCTGGCAGAGGCGGGGGTTGAGGTCAAGGGCCTCTTTGTACTTCTCCAGGGCAATCTCGTGCTCGCCGTTGCTGGCGTGAATCAGGCCCATGTTGTAAAGAATGAAGCTTTTGTCGTAGGGCTCTTCTTCTAGCAGCAGGGCTTCCCGGTAGTTTTCCATCGCCTCGGCGTACTCACCGTCAGCCTGGGCTGACATACCGTCACGGTAGTAGGCAAAGGCCTCTTTTTCGCTCTTCTTGGCGGGCATCATCTTCAGGATCATGTCGGCCATGACGGTGAAAGACTTGTCGATAAAGTTGTCGTTGCGTTGGGTTCTGGGCATGGGTAAGGGCGCGCAAATGAGGGACTTAACGCTTACCTAAGCCCGGTGACAGCGTATCGCCGCCGCAAAATTCCAGGCGTTAGGCCAGACAAATATATAGATAACACTAGCAAACCCTGGCAATTTAATGGGGCACTGGCGGGGATACCAGCCAAAGGGAGGCGTTTTTGTGTAGAACTGAGTTAGCCCCTAGGGTCAGGAATCAGGTCATCCACAGGTGTAGTTATTTCTGATCTAGGGATTTACGTTCGATGACGACTTTACTCCGTTGGAATGGATTTATCTCTACTACTGGCGATCGCGCTGCTTGTGGCTCTGTTTGTTTGGCTCAACCGCCGTCAGCGGGGTCGCCGAGGCGGCTACCGCATCAATACTCCTGAACCTGCTACTACAGCCCCACCTCGCTCCGTACGCGGCCGTACCCAGCGAGAGCTACTGCGCCTAGTGGGCGGCAACCGGGCTGTAGCCGATCGCCTGGTCGAGCAGGTGCAGCTGCGCAACCCCAACCACAGCGAGCAGTGGTGCTGGGAAAAAGCGATCTACGACATTCAGCGCGATCGCCACAGTTCCTGATCAATTTCTGTGGTTGTTGGCGTAGCTAATGCGGGTACCAGCCCAGTTGAGCTTGCTGCGCAGGGTGCCGTAGTAAGAATGGTTTTGCCGCAGAATGATAAAGTGGGCCATCGCCTCGGCGCTGCGCACATCAACCCGCTGCCCCGGCCAGATAGCCGTGCCCAATATGCCATCGGTCCACAGCTTAGTGGTCAGATCGGGGTCGGCCAGGGGCCACACGCTCACCACCGAGCCGGGCGGCAGCACAATGGGGCGACTCGACAGGCTCAGCGGGCAAATCGGCGTCACCACGATCGCATCCATGCCGGGGTGAATAATTGGACCGCCTGCCGCCACGGTATAGCCTGTGGACCCCGTAGGAGTGCTAATCAGTAGACCGTCGCCCTGGTACTGGTCTACGACTTCCCCATCGATCTCCATTTCGAGCATGGAGGTGATCATGCGATCGGGGGAGGCAGGCTTGATCGACATTTCATTGAGGGCCAGATAGACCTCGCTGAGCGGGTCTAAATTAGTGCGATGCCCCTCGTAGATGCGAGCCTGGAGCATCATGCGGCGCTGCACCGCAAAGCGATCGCTCATCAGCCGCTTCCACACCGCCTCGGTGTCGTCCATTTCCTCAGAGCTTTCGGTCAAAAACCCCAGGTGACCGCCAATGTTGACCGCTAAGATGGGAATGTTTTCGGCGGCCAGGTTGCGAGCGGCGGATAGAGCGGTGCCGTCGCCGCCAAAAACAATCGCCAGATTGATAGGCCGACTCACCGAGGCCAAAAAGACCGGGTAGGGGTTGTCCTTAGGACCGCTAGGACCGCGTAGCACCCTGCTGCCCAGGGCTTCAAGCTCACGGGCGCACTTTTCGGCCCAGGTCTGGCTCAGCCGATTTCCGGCTTTGTGGACAATAATGACTTGCTCAAGTTGCACAACAAGAGGCCGTGGATTGATTGCGCTTCAGCAGACCAAGCCTACCACTTCAGCAGGTTAAACTGCTCCATATCCACCGTGTCGCGGTTGCGGTAGATAGACAGCACAATCGCCAGGCCAACCGCTGCTTCTGCCGCTGCAATGCTGATCACGAATACCGCAAATACCTGACCGTTGATGCCCACCGGGTCTAGGTAGTTAGAAAATGCCATTAAATTCAGGTTGACCGCATTCAGCATCAGCTCAATAGACATCAGCACCCGAATCACGTTGCGGCTGGTCACCAGGCCGTAGATACCAATGCAGAAGAGAGCGGCGGCGGTGAGCAAAAAATACTCAAGTTGCATAGCTTATCCAAAACCTGTTCTAAATTAACCAGCGACAGTCACAATGCCGAGATTTAACTAGGCTAAAACTTTTTGCAGCCTAAGCTCAAACAGCAGACTAACTTTCCGGCTCTGAAGCTGACGCCGATGATACTAGCTCACGGGGACGCTCCGGCAGCTGCAGTGCCTCAGAAAGATCCCCAGGAGCCACATCGGGGATAAATTCTCGCCGAGCCAGCACGATCGCGCCAATCAGCGCAATCAGCAGCAGGACCGAAGCCAGCTCAAAAGGCAGCAAATAGTCGGTAAAGAAGTGAACGCCAATCGCTGCGGTGGCCAGATCCCCGGTAGGCACCTCGCTAGAGATGGCCCAGGGCGTATTGAGCGTAGAGGCGGCTAGCAGAGCAAACAGGCCCACACAGACTCCACCCGTAGCGGCCTTGCCCAGCCAGGCCCGCTTCATTGGCACAAAGGCCTGCTCTTTATTCACCAACATGATCCCAAACAGGATCAGCACGCTGACAGCACCGACGTAAACCAGTACCTGGGCGGCGGCCACAAAGCCAGCGTTGAGCAAGATATACAGGCCTGACATGCTGGTGAATACGCCCCCCAGCAAAAACGCTGAGTAGACGATGTTATCTAACAGCACAACTCCCAGGGCACCCCCCAGTGTCATCGCGACCAGTAGGCCAAAGGTAACGAGTTGTACCCCTTCCGCTAGCGTCACAGTTCTAATCTCCTGGCGATATATCGAGCGGTCGTAACAGCAGTAACTTAGGCGAATGTATCACGGAACCCGGCGAGCGTATTAGCCCTTGGGCTTAGAATCAGAGGTGTTTTTGGCCTCGGCTTCGGCCTGAGCCGCCTCTAAAATTTCCTGAGGCATCTGGCCCGCTCGACGCGCGTTGGCAGGCAAATCGTGGGGGTCTAAGACACCCTGAGGCAGGTAGGCTAGCTCACGCAGGGGCGTAACCATCGGATCTTGGGTGACCTTGTAGGGCAAGCGACCCAGGGCCACGTTGTCATAGTTCAGCTCGTGGCGATCGTAGCTGGCTAGCTCGTACTCTTCGGTCATAGACAGGCAGTTGGTCGGGCAATACTCAACGCAGTTGCCGCAAAAGATGCAGACCCCAAAGTCGATGCTGTAGTGCTTGAGGTCTTTCTTCTTGGTGGCTTTGTCAAACTCCCAGTCGACCACGGGCAGGTTGATGGGGCAGACCCGCACGCACACTTCACAAGCAATACACTTGTCAAACTCAAAGTGAATGCGCCCGCGAAACCGCTCCGACGGGATCAGTTTTTCGTAGGGGTACTGCACCGTCACCGGGCGACGGCTCATGTGGTCGAAGGTTACAGACAGCCCCTGGCCAATATATTTGGCCGCCTGTAAGCTTTCTTTGGCATAGTCGCCGACTTGTTTCAGAAAACCCAGCATGGGGGAGCCTCCAGAGTTTTACAGGGTAGTTAGTTGAGACGTCATCAAGATAACGCTAGCGTCTCGACAGAGAAATTACCTATCTACAGGTTAGAGCAGCCCCGCACTAGCCACCAAACGCGACAGGAAAGGTGAGCTTGAGGGCAGCGGTGAGCAGCAGGTTAACCAGCGAGACCGGCAGCAAAAACTTCCAGCCAAAGTCAAGCAGCTGATCGATGCGAACGCGGGGCATAGTCCACCGCAGCAGCACCGCAATAAACACCAGGGCGTAGGCCTTGAACAGCGTCATCATGATGCCGACCGAGGCGGTAATGACCTGCAGCCAAGGCGTGGTTTCACTTACCCCTAGCAGATTAGCCAACCAGCTCACCGAAACGGGAAACTCCCAGCCGCCCAAATACAGAATGGAGACAATCAGCGCCGACAGCACCAGGTTAACGTAGGAGCCCACGTAAAACAGGCCAAATTTCATACCGGTGTACTCGGTCTGGTAGCCTGCCACCAATTCTTCCTCTGCCTCGGGCAGGTCAAAGGGAAGGCGCTCGCACTCCGCTAGTGCCGCAATCCAAAAGATTAAAAACCCGGCGGGCTGTCGCCAAATGTTCCAGCCCAGGATGCCGTAGCCCGACTGCTGATTGACAATGTCAATCGTGCTCAGGCTGTTGGACATCAGCACCACCGCCAGCACGGCCAGCGCCATGGGAATTTCGTAGCTGATTGACTGCGCCGCCGCCCGCAGGCCACCCAATAGGGAGTATTTGTTGTTGGAGGAGTAGCCCGACATCAGCAGGCCTATTGGGGCAATACTGGAGAGGGCTATCCACAGAAAGATGCCGACGCCAATATCGGTAATTACCAGGTTTTGGCCAAAGGGCACAATCAGATACGAGAGAAATACTGGAATCACCACGATCGCAGGCCCCAGCGTAAACAGTAGCGGGTCGGCCTTGGCGGGGGTGATGTCTTCTTTGAAGATGAGTTTGATACCGTCAGCGGCGGCCTGAAGCGTGCCCAAAGGCCCGGCAAACTCAGGCCCAATGCGCTGCTGGGCAGCAGCAGAAATTTTGCGCTCAAGCCATACCGTCACAAAAATGCTCACGGTGGCCCCAACCAAAATGACCACCATCGGCAGAGGCAGCCACAGGGCTTTTGCTGCCCCAGCAGGCAACCCCAAATCAACTAAAGCGTTGACGAAGCTACCCTGTAGGTCAATTCCTTGGTTCATGGGCCAGTCCTTAGCAACGGTACGGTTGACTCTAGCGAGGAAAAAACAGTTCTTTAGATTCTACCGTCATCTCCCCCGACTTACCGGAGCGATGGCGCGCGATTCCATAGGAATTCTTGGGTAATGGTATTGGGAAGGTGGATGGATGGGTAGGTGCGTGGGTGCGTAGGTGAGCCCGACACGGCACCCCCAATGACAAAAACAGCCCTAGCCTTTCTCTGGGCGGAGTCGTTGGTGTTCGCGGAGCGAGTGCTGGGCACTCAGCCGCCCCAAAGGATTTAGGGAACGGGCTTTCTCCCTTCTAGAGACGTTTCACGTTGGCGTAGCCTGTCCCAAGGACAAACGACTGCGCTCGGCCCTCGGTTATTTTCAGGGCAACCCAAAGTCATGCGCAAACAAAAGCCCCCCGACGCAAGCGCCAGAGGGGCAGGAGTTCCTGAAAATCGTCACTGAACCTATGATCGGCGTTTATGGAGAGGGTGCCCAGAGGGGTCTGACCCATCAGTAGGCATTCGATATTTGGTTACAGATATTGGCTACGGAGTCTCATAAGACGGCAAAGATACCGAAAATCCCTGTTTATCCCAGATTTGGGGCCGATTGACGAGGTCAACATAGGCCTGGTTGCGGGGGCCGGTGTAGATCTGGGTCGGCCTGAAGATGCGGTTTTCGCCCAGTTGCTCTTTCCAGTGGGCGAGCCAGCCAGCGACCCGGGCGATCGCAAAAATTGGCGTAAACAAATCGGTGGGAATGCCCAGCTTGCGATAGACCAACCCCGAGTAAAAGTCAACGTTGGGGTAAATGCCCTTGGTGCCGAGTTTTTCAGAGACGGCCTGCTCCATCTCCAGGGCGATCGCGTAGTACTCGTCCTGGCCAAATTTGGCAAACAGCTGCTCGGCCAGCCCCTGCAGGATGGTGGCGCGGGGGTCTTTGACCTTGTAGACCCGGTGGCCAAAGCCCATGATTTTAGACTTTTCGGCAATGCAGCGCTCCACGTAGGGGCGCACGTTTTCGACCGAGCCGATCTGCTCCAACATGTCGATGACCTCTTCGTTGGCCCCGCCGTGGAGCGGCCCCGCCAGAGTACCCACTGCCGACGCCACTACCGCGTAGGGGTCGGTGAGGGTCGAGGCCGTCACCATGGCCGAAAAAGTCGAGGCATTGATAGTGTGCTCGGCGTGCAGCGTCAGGCAAATGTCAAAGATGCGGGCCGCCAGGGGGTCGGGCTCGCGCTCGTTGAGCATGTAGAGAAAGTTGGCGGAGTAGTTGAGGTCGTCGCGGGGCTGCACCGGGTCGTTGCCCTTGCGCATGAGCTGAAACGCCGCCACCATAGTGGGAATTTTGGCCAGCAGCCGCACCACCGCCTGTTGAATATAGACAGGGTTATCGAGGGCGCGGCGCGAGTAGAACAGGCCCAGGGCCGCTGCGCAGGCCTGCAGCGCATCCATGGGGTGGCCGCTCTCGGGGAAGCACTTCATCATGTCGCGAATGCGGTACTTGAGGCGGCGATGGTAGCGAATTTCGTACTCGAAGGCATCTAGCTCGCTTTTGGAGGGAAGACCGCCCCAAATTAGCAGGTAGGCTGTTTCTAGAAATGTGCCGCGCTGAGCCAGTTCTTCGATGGGAATACCGCGATACTCTAAAACTCCCGCCTGACCATCCACAAAGCTAATGCTTGACTGGGTGGCCGGTACACCCTCTAAACCGGGCCTGTACTCACATACGGTCATATAGTTGTTACTCCCGTTCGCTGACCTATGATTCCAAGGGGCATAAACGCCCGCCGTCATCAACGCTACCAAATCATCTGATCAACTCTGGCCTCGCTGTCAACTGCCTCAGCTATTCAAAGCCGGACTATACGGTCCAGATTGAGGGGTGGCCACGTCTACCACTTGCCCTGTCGCCGCCGATCGCTGGGCGGCAGTCGCTACCTGCAGTGTGTACAAGCTGGCCTCGGGGGTGCAGTACAGCGCCTGCCTCGTCAGCAGGTGATCGATGACTTGAGCGGTGTCAGCGGCAAACAGCCCCCGACGCGACCCGACCTCTAGCGATCGCGTGCCCTGAGCATCGGTAAGGGTGCCGCGATCGCCCTCAAAACACAAATACCCCTCGTTGCCCATCACCTCCAGCCGCCGCCTTGCCTCCCACAGCGCCTCGCCTTTGCCATAAACCACTTCAGCGATGAGCCCTGACGCAAAGGTGAGCTGGGCGGTGCAGAGGCAGGTGCTGTAGCCGGTCATTCCGTCTGGGCTTTGGGTGAGGCCGCTGTAGTGGTTTTGGCAGTAAACCCGCGCCACCGGGCCAAAGCAGTCGATCAGCCGGTGCAAGCGAGATAGCGCCCCCACCAGCGGAAAGCCAAACAGTTCGGGGCAGTAGGTCCAGGTGCGGGGGGCGGGGCGGCGAGGGGCCAGCGTGCTGTAGCGAGCATGAAAGGGCAGACCCACCGCCGCCAGGTTGTCTTTGAGAGCGCGGTGAGTGCCCCCTAACAGCTCGATGTGCTCAACGTGTAGCAGTCGCTGTTTTGCCTGGGCCAGGGTCAGCAGCGCCTGGGCTGTATCGGCACTCAGTGCCAGCGGATACTCGACCACAACGTGACGATTCGCCTCCAGGGCTGCCGCCACTACGGTGCTGTGCTCGCTGTTGATGTGGCAGACCACAATCACGTCCAGGTCGTCGTAGGTAACCAGGTCTTGCCAGCGATCGAGGGCAAGGGCGTTGTACTGGTCGGCAAAGGCTACGGTTTCAGCGGTGGTGTGCCCAGCTACGGCGACCAATTGAGCCGAGGGTATTCCCTGGAGCGCATCGGCCCGAAGCCGAGCTACAAACCCAGTGCCAACCAGGCCCACTCGCACCACATCGCTCTGAATTTTGGGGGCGGTCATGACATCTCTTTTCGCCAGGGCAGCCCTCATCGTACGTTTTTCTTCGGTGGGGGGATGGTGCCTAACGGATTTCTCTGGAATGCTAGGAGCAGTCTTTGCGCAACCTATGCCTCCCCCTTATGCCACCTTTCTTGCCGCCCTGGTTTTTGCAGAACGGTCTGGCGATGACCCTCTACACCGCGCTGCTAGCCGATCAACCTTGGCTACGAAGCCTTGATTTGCCTGCAGTGCCCTATCAAGACCATGTCTTTAAGGGCCATGGGAACGTGCCTATTTTTGGCCGCTGGGCAGTGCCAAATCGCCCCAGGGGCACCGTCATTGCCACCTACGGTATTACCGGCAGCTTAGAGAATCAGTGGCAGCTGGAAATTTTGAGCCGCAAAGCCTACCACCGGGGTTATGGCGTGGTGATGTTTGACTGGCGCGCCCATGGTAAAACCGCTGAACTTTCCCCGACCCTGACATCCGATGGCATCTATGAGGGCCATGACTATATCGCCCTGGCGGCGCAAGCTAAGGCTTTGGGTTGTGCGCCACCGTTTTGGTTTATGGGCTACTCGCTGAGCGGGCAGCTGGCGCTGTGGGGGGCTAAGGCGGCGATGGATTTGCCCGCTGACAGCGGTCTGGTACCGGGTGACGTTGGTGGTGTGGTGGTGGTGTGCCCCAGCCTCGACTCCAACCGATCGCTGCGCTACCTGACCTCAGACCCGCTGGGTAAATACCTGGAGCGATCGATCGCAGGCGAACTCAAGCGCCTGGCCCAGCGGCTGCACCAGCTGCACCCCAACGACTTTGACCTGGCCGCGATCGATCGCGCCAACAGCATTTGGGGTTTCGACCACGAGCTGGTAATTGCTCGGCTGGGGTTCGCCAGCGTCGAAGACTACTACGACGCCAGCAGCCCGCTGCCCTTTATGGCCGAGCTAAGCATTCCCACGCTGATTCTCTACGCGGCTGATGATCCGCTGTTTAGCCCCGAGGTCATCCCCGATCTGAAACGGGTTTGTGCGGCGAACCCCAAGCTCGACCTGGTGCTGACTGACTACGGCGGCCACGTTGGCTACTACAGCAGCAGCGATGGACAGCACCAGGCGGGGGATAGCGACCCCTGGTGGGCCTGGAACCGAGCGCTGGACTGGGTCGATCGGCAGATGGCCTGAGATTGGCACGGCTAAGTTTGCCTTGCGCTTAAACGGTTGGCTAGCAGATTGCCCTCAAGGTCGAGATTGCCGCAGCTGTTGAATACATGTGGGCACCACAATCAGGTCGATTAGCACATGAAAGACCGTGAATGGGTTGGCGTGGAGTTCTAGAAAGCGAATGACCCCTAGAACGCCGCCGATGCTGGGTAAAATAGCTCCCCACCACAGGGGCGATCGCCCTGGTTTCAATAGCCGTGCCCCGATCGCAAAGTAGGCGATCCCAAATAGAACGGCACCGACAACGTGGAATCTAGCCCCGTATACCTGTAGCTGAACAACATGGGTGACTCCTGAAATCATTAGCAATACAGCCGCCCAGGTTCTTGATCTCACTCTCAACTGACTCCGTATGGGGTGAACATCAAACCCAGAAAAATAGTAAGGCTACGGCATTAATTTGGTGACTACGCCAACAACAAGAATTGGGCTTGTTGGGTTTTGCTGGCGCGCCACCCAACCTACAGGAGATCTGCGATCGCACTTGGCACTAGTAGCTTTCGACCGTCAACAAATTTGGCTAGCTAGATAGCCCTTTTGCTGCCGCCAATAGTACAATTACCATAATTGTCGCATCTCTATTGTCTTTCCGTATGAGAGGAGTGAGTATTATTGGAGTTGAAGGAATTAACTTGTAGATAACCTTTCAAATCCCTTTCCCATCGCCTATACTCTCTCGCTGCATCTTGCCTATCGTTCTTGATCTTTCTTTTTAGGTCTTCAATATTCTCGTTAATTTCTTTTAATCTAGCATCAGCTGACGCAGCCGCTTGCATGTTTTCAAATTGCTCTACTATTATTTGCTGCTTCTTCTTGAGAAAATCTCTCTTCCAAGAAGCTTTTTCAAGTGCCATACCCCATGCTAAGGCTACATTGATTAAAGCAGCTAATGACGCCCCTATAATAGCTGCTGCCTGTAGTGTCCAAGGGGCAGTTACGAGTAAATCCAATAAACCTGCCGATACAAAAGCTGTCTCAGAAACCACAATTGTTCCTGCTAGCCATATAGGTGATTCCCCTTCCGCAATACGACTCCAAAAAGCTCTCCTGTCATCTGATAGACTTAAAATAGAATTATCTGCCTTATCGAGCATTTGACTTAATCGTTCATTTTTAACTTCGGCATTATGCTGAGCATGGTGCTCAACAGTTTTTCTTTCGGCAAGGTTTATACATATAGCAGCCGACAAAGCAATTATGGTTTTTATGTAGTTTCTAGAATCAAACGCAGACCTTATCTGGACTTCAAACAGAGTGAGTACACCGATAAAAAGTAATACTGATAGGCCCACTGTCAAACCAAATTCAACCCACGTTGAGCTAGGCTCTTTTGGCAATTGGCTTAAACTATGATCTAGCGCTTTACTCTTCGCTTCCAGCTCTCCAACAAGCTGTATTTTCTTTTCTTCTAATGATTGCAAATATTCTTCTTTATGCTTTAGCTGCCTTGCAGATTCAACAACTACACGGCGGAACCTACTCAACAGTTCTGGCGCATGAGCTTCAAGCAATTCGGCAAGAAAACGAGTATAAGGGTCTTCAAAAGGCTCGCTATCAGTACCTAAATAGGGTATATTAGACTCTCCTTTCTGGTAGGAAGACTCCACTCCATTATGCAATCTTGAGAAAAACCCTGATCGATCTTGCATCAATTTTTCCTGTCTAAATTTAAAAACAAATTCTTATTCAGAAATAGAACAGTAGTAAGAGTTGTAATCTTCGGTTAATCGCCTCCATTCATGGCGGGACGGGCTTGAACTTTCAGCCCTTTCTCGAATTGAATTCAGAACTATTGACATCTCATCGCGATTGTCAGTAAGTCCTATAAGATAGATGTAGATTTTACTTGCATCAAGTTCTTCGTTCGTGTTAAGCCCTTCCACAATCTCACGGATTTTGTTCAAGCTAGATTCTTCAGATGTTCCTTGGCTGAGAAGATAGGCATGAAGCTCTCTTTGCTCTCTATTGCTTTGAGTAGCTAAATCCTTGATATTTTGAAAAAAGCGAACTATAGCCTCATCATTTGATGAAACTACGCTAATATTCTGAACAATTTCGTTAACAGCATTACGATCAGATACATCAGAGTAAAGCCTAACTGTTCCATCTCGCTCAAGATGATCGATATGAAACAAATTATTTGAATCAGACTCCTTATAAAGCTGTAAGAGGAAATCCCTTGCTAGTTTTACATCTTCTTCCGAATTGGATTGGAAGCCTACGTATACGCCTGGAAGTTCCGCTTCTGGACACGGAGAACATCCAATTAATATGAGTGGCGCCAAAAATATTACTGAGGCTGATATTACTGACCTTGACGACATGGCGAAACCCTGATTAATAATACATAAAAAGGCCTGCGGCATCTAATTTACTAGCGCTTCCAAGGATTACTTCAAATCAAGAGCAACTTAGGCATTCTAAAACAATAATTCAGACGGATTGAGAGCGCTATGGTGTAAGCTCAAGCGGCTACAGCGCTGCATCCTATGCGGTAGGTAGCTTTTCGTCAACTCCACCTTCCAAAGACTATCCGGAGTATTACCAAAAGTAATGTAATCCTGAATTAAGGAGAAACATACAGCTTTTAGATTTTCTACAGGTAAGCTGCAAAATCTGTAGTTTTTGTCGGGGTTGATACAAACCTGCCTTGACCAGACGCAGCCTAATAAGTTGATGGATCGCCCCTGTCTACCTAAAGTCTTCTTAAAGGTATACAGGCAGAACTAGTCTGTCTAAATACCTGCCAGGGCACCGCGTCATCCTCTACGGTTGACAGGGAGCTTTTGTAGCTTTACTCTCTATCGTTAAGCCGTTCGGCAAAGTGCGGCGATTCCATAGAACTCGAAAACTTTAGCGCTGTCTGAAGGTGCGCCTAACCTGGTTGACTGACAAAAGTTGAATTTAGGAGATGAAGAGGTCTGCTATGCGGTGGTTTCGGGGATTGAAGAGGTCAAGGGGGAGTCAGCGTTCTAAGCTTAGATACCACTCAAAAGCGTAAACGCTGTGAAAAAAACTCCCCTCTCTACAATGCCTTGAACGCCTGGCTGGGTCAATCGGTGCCTTGGGCACATCGAGCCCATTTGACGACCTGCCTCTGGATGGTGGTGGCCCTGCTCCAACGAGGAGAGGTCAGCCTGACGCGGTGGTTACCCTATGTGCCGTGTCGAGGGGTGCAGGCGCAAAGCAAACAACGCCGTTTGAGCCGCTGGTTACACAATAGTCGTCTGAACGTCCACCGCTTGTACCAACCGTTGATCCAGGCGGCATTAGCCGATTGGGGTGAGGACTGTTTGTACCTGAGTTTGGACACCTCGCTGTTTTGGGATGAGTATTGCTTAATCCGCCTGTCGGTGGTGCATCGAGGCCGAGCATTGCCTGTGGTCTGGCGGGTGCTCCGGCATCGCAGTGCCTCGGTCGCCTTCAGCGAGTATCAGGAAATGCTCCATCAAGCCGCCAATCGATTGCCCCAAGGGGTGAAAGTGGTCGTACTGGCTGACCGGGGCTTCATTCACACCGAGGCTATGACCGCTATCACGACTCAATTAGGCTGGCATTACCGGATCCGAATCAAGCGCAACACCTGGATTTGGCGGGCCGGTCACGGGTGGTGCCAATTGAAGGACAGTCACCTTCAGCGGGGAGAGGCGCTCTGTTGGCACACCGTTAAGCTCCACAAAGGGGAGTGGTACGGCCCCGTGCATATTGCCTTTGGCTATAACAGCATCAATGGCGAGTTTTGGGCCATCGTCAGCGACGAACCTACCAGCCTCCATACCTTCGAGGAATACGGTTTGCGCTTCGACATCAAGGAGGCGTTCCTCGACGACCAATCCAACGGTTGGAATCTCCAGAAATCCGAAATTCGCGACCTCTGCGCGCTCTCTCGGCTCTGCTTCCTCTTGGCGGTCGCTACCCTCTATGTCACGGCCCAAGGTGTCGAGGTCGTTGCTGCTGGCCAACGTCGCTGGGTCGACCCTCATTGGTTTCGCGGCAATAGTTACTTTCGCATTGGGTGGGATTGGGTGAAGGCGGCCTTAGAGAACAGTTGGCGGCTCATTCGTCAGGTTCGTTTCACCCATAACCGCGATCCCGAACCCGCTATGGCGTCTCGGAAACAGCATGAGCAACGCACCTATCGAATCGAGTTCAAAATACACACGTACTGCTATGTCGCCGATTAGTTTTGTCAGTCAACCAGGCGCCTAACACCGACAGACAACTGACCCCGCAAGTCTGAACAGGCAGATTGCGAGGCTAAGGTCATGGTACCCTAGCCCCCTCAGTTTGCACTTTAACTGCGGGTGCTAGGGTTTTCGCGTTCTGTCTTCCTCAAACGCAAAAGGAAAACAGAACCGATGTTTGAATATCTCGAACCCGATGCCAACGATGATCAAGGGACCGGGTCCCTGCCGCTACCGCCCGCTAAAGGGACCGGGTCCCTGCCGCTTTCAACAGAGATTGGAGGTAAAGGCAGAGGGACCCGGTCCCTGCCCCGATCCCTAAACCCTGAGAAAGTGCGCCACATGCTCTACGGCAGCCTTGCCGCCATCGATCGCACCATCAAAATCCTCCACGCCCTCGGCTACGCCGACCCCAACGACTGGAGCGAACCTATCCCTGCGCCGCCTGACACAACCCGGTCGCTTCGACTCCGCTCAGCGACCGGAGCCGAGACGCCAGCAGTGAGCGGAGCCGAGACGCCAGCAGTGAGCGGAGTCGAACTGTGGATGGCAATTCTCACCAAAACCGTGCTGGTTGAGTAACCATGAAAGCCGCCGTGCGGGGTCACTTTGGCGCTGACAGCGACGAAGCCCAGGCCATCGGCTACAAGAAAAAGTCTGAGCGCAAGCGCCCCCGCCGCCGCGCCGCCTAACCATCAGACTAACACCGCAAAAAGCCCCCAGAATTCTAAATTCTGGGGGCTTTACGATCTACTGATACTATACCGACGCCCTAGAACAGCCGCAAAATGAGCGGGTAGCGGAACGTGGTATTGGGCTGAGTGAGGCTGTAGAAAATGGCGAAAATTGGCATGATTAAGTTCACAATGCCCAGCACAAACAGCAGCGGAATACCAATCAGTACCCAGGCCAGAATACCTGCCACAGTCCACCAAAACCACATATTGATGTGAAAGTTGATCGCCTCTTTGGCGCTTTCCTTAATCACTGAATCCTTAGAGATCAGCAGAATGGCAATAGGAACGCCAACGGCAAGAATTAGGGTATTGAAGAAAATAGAGCCGTGGCTGAGGGCAGATAGCAGTTTGCGGGTGCCGGTGTCTTCAGTGGATTGCATGAGTTAAGTCTCCTGTTAAAGAATGGTGGAATGTTGAGATTGACTATCCCCTGACCTGGGGACTAGGGCTAGTCGGATTGCTCGCGCAGTTCGGCAGTTTTTACCTGCACGCTCATGGGGCGATCGCCCCGCTGAATTTGAAGTTCTATAGCATCGCCAATCTTGGTGTTTTCGACCTTGATTTGCAGCCCATCGGCACTGCGAATGGGGGTGCCATTCACCTGCAAAATCACGTCGCCTCGGCGCAGGCCCGCCGCTGCTGCGGGGGTGCCCTCCAGCACCCGAATCACCAGCACCCCGTTAACCTCGGGCAGATACATGCCGGAGTTGATGTCTGCATTGTTGAGCCTGGCCTGTTCGGGGGTGAGGTTGGCAATCTGCACACCGATGTAGGGGTGGGCGACGGTTTCGCCCCGAGCCAGCATGTCTTTAATTTCCTTAGCCTTGTTGATGGGGATCGCAAAACCAATGCCCATGGCGTCGGCGCGAATGGCGGTGTTGATGCCGATCACCTCGCCCCGCTGGTTGACCAGCGGGCCGCCAGAGTTGCCGGGGTTGATGGCGGCATCGGTTTGAATAAACTCCAGCCGCTTGCCGGGGATGCCCACGGAGCTGCTGGTGCGCTTGAGGGTGCTGACAATGCCCAGGGTAACGGTGTTGTCGAGGCCCAGGGGGTTGCCTACGGCGATCGCCCAGTCGCCCACCTCTACCGCATCCGAGTCGCCCAGAGTGGCTACGGGCAAAACATCGTCCTCACCATCGTCAATTTTGACCACGGCCAGGTCGGTGACTTCGTCAAACCCTTCGACCACAGCGTCAAAGCTGCGACCGTCTTTGAGGGTGACCACCACCCGGTCGGCCCCGTTGACCACGTGGGCATTGGTGAGAATGTTGCCGGTGTTGTCAATGATGAACCCTGACCCCTGACCGCGCAGCAGCTCTTCCTGGGGCTGACGAGGAAAGCCACCGCCAAAGAAATCTCTTAAAAAAGGGTCTTCATAGATTGGATCCCGAGCCTGGCGGGTAATGGTTTTTTCGGTGTCAATACGCACCACCGCCGGACCCACCTGGCGCACGGCAGCGGCCACAAAACTTTCGCCGCCAATGGCCTCTGTCGCTGCAGATGGCGCTGGCGATTGGGCATAGGCGGGAGGCGCGATCGCCGTAGCAAACATCGTCACAGCGGCAAACACCATCAGCAACAGACGTTTTAGGGATATCCAGAGTCCTTTCAAGGGAGCAAGCCTCATAAACGCAACTTCAAAGCGCGCATGCGCAACAGCCGGGGGGTAGTATCCCGTCAGTTAACCAATAACCAAAATTGTTTCACAAGAGTCTGCCGCCTGGGAGAGGGGGATACCGAACTCTCAGGTAGGCTGTGCCGAAGGCCGAATCGAGTAGCATAGTGGAAGAAATGAGCTAGCGGTTAGCGCCATGAGTACAGCCGAGACCATCTATGAGTTGGTGAAAACCTTGCCAGAGGAAAAAGCTAATTTGGTTTTGATATTCACCCGGTTTGTACAGCAGCAGCAAGAATCATCTTCTCCCCTACCCATGCCTGCTGGCACCCTGACCGGACTACGGGGAATCGCAAAGCCGCCGAGCAATTTACCCACCGATGCAGACATTGCTGACGATTACACAAATTATTTGATTGAGAAGTATCAATGAAGGTTTTGATTGATACTAATGTTGTATTAGACGTCATCCTGGATCGAGAACCTTTCGTAGAATCCGCCGTCGCTCTCTTTGATTTAGTCGAAGCAGGTAGGCTTCAGGGCTACATTACAGCCACGACAATCACTACCATTTTCTATGTCGTTCGCAAGCTAAAGGGGCGGCAGGTGGCCCTAGAAGCTATCGCTAAGCTTCTGCAGGGAATGGTTCTATGCAGCGTAACTCACCAGATTATTCAACAGGCACTGATCATAGACCTGGATGATTTTGAAGACGGTGTACAGCTGGCCTGTGCAGCTCATGATGCTTTAGATGCGATAGTCACCCGCGACAAAAATGATTTTCAGAACGCCACCGTTGCTGTCCTATCTGCAGCTGATGTGGTGGCGCAGCTAACGGTCGAATAGTTGGGCTTGGGGCCAACCAAAGGTCTACAATCCTTCCCAGGGATGAGGCGAAATTTGGCCAAATTTGCTACGCTTTGGGCGCTGCAAACCCACTAGATACAATGACTGCTAACTACATCATGGCCCTGGACCTGGGCACCACCGGCAACCGGGCAATTGTCTTTGACCGGGAGGGCGCGATCGCAGGTCAGGCCTACCGTGAGCTAACCCAGTACTATCCGCAGCCGGGCTGGGTTGAGCACAACGCTCGCGAAATTTGGGAAGAAATCGAATGGGCGATGGGGGCTGCCATTTCTAAAGCCGGGCTCAAGCCCACCGATATTGCCGCCATTGGCCTCACCGTGCAGCGCGAAACCTGCCTGCTGTGGGACAGCCGCACCGGGAAACCCCTGGCCAACGCCATTGTCTGGCAAGACCGCCGCACTGCGCCCCTGTGCAACCAACTGCGCGAGGCGGGCAAAGCCAAAGATATTTACGATCGCACCGGCCTGGTGCTTGACGCCTACTTCTCGGCCACCAAACTGGCCTGGCTGCTGGAGCAGGCTAAGAAAGAAATGGATCCGCCTGCGGACTTCGATCAGGTGCTGGCGGGCACCGTGGATAGCTGGGTACTGTGGAACCTGACCGGGCGGCAGGTGCACGCTACCGACCACAGCAACGCCAGCCGCACCATGCTGCTCAACATCGCCAGCGGCCAGTGGGATGACACCCTGCTGGAGCTGTTCGACATTCCACCCCACATGATGCCGGCAATCAAGCCCAGCATCGGGATATTTGGCCACACCGACCCGCAGCTGTTTGGGACCGGAATTCCAATTACGGCTATCTTTGGCGATCAGCAGGCCGCCCTCTATGGCCACGGCTGCGATCGCCCTGGCCTGCTCAAGTGCACCTACGGCACCGGCGCTTTTTTGGTGTCGCACACGGGCGATGAGGTGGTGCGATCGCAGAATCAGCTGCTCTCCACCGTGGCTTGGTCGGAGGCAACAGACGATGCGAAGCAGCCCCACATTGGCTATGCGATCGAGGGCAGCATGTTCACCGCTGGAGCCTGTATTCAGTGGCTGCGCGACGGCCTGCAGGTAATCTCCAGCGCCGCCGAAACTGAAATTGTCGCCCGCCAGGCCGCCGACAATGGCGGAGTTTATTTTGTGCCCGCCCTCAGCGGCCTTGGTGCCCCCCACTGGGATATGAGCGCTCGCGGCGCGTTTTTGGGTCTAACTCGCGGGGTTCAGCGCGAGCACATGGTGCGGGCGGTGCTGGAGGCGATCGCCTACGAAGTCAAAGAAGTTGTCGATGCCGTCAATCAGGATAGCGGCACCCCCATTCGCCAGCTCAAGGTCGACGGCGGGGCCTGCAACAACGACTTTCTGATGCAGTTCCAGGCCGATGTGCTGGGCATTCCGGTCGAGCGGCCCCAGGTGCTCGATGTCACCGCCCAGGGTGCGGCCTTTGCCGCCGGTTTGGCCGTGGGCTTTTGGGACGACTACCGCACCCTGGTCGAGAGCCGCCCCATCGATCGCGTCTTTGAGCCCGGCGCTGGGCAGAGCACCGCTCAAGAGAACTTCGGAATGTGGATGAAAGCCGTTGAACGCGCCAAAAACTGGGCTTGCTAGCCGTCAGCGCTTCAGCCAGCGGTATTCCCGCTAATCTAAGGGAAATATTCCTCTTTGCCGCGTCTACCATGCCCGACTCTATCCACGATGGCAGCGCTACGCCTGCCCCAACAGCACGTTCTGTCTCGCCGCCAACTGCCCCCTCCGAAGCGGAAATGTGGGACATCGTTGAGCACCACCTGGTGCGCTACGGCGGCCACTTTGCGCCCCGGCTGATCGAGCGGGCCAGGGGCAGCTACCTCTACGATCGCCAGGGCCGCAAAATTCTCGACTTTACCTCTGGGCAAATGTGCGCCACCCTGGGCCACAACCACCCTGATGTCGTGCAGGCCATCCACAAAGCCTGCGAGGACGTGCTGCACCTGTTCAGCGGCATGCTGTCCCCAGCGGTGGTAGAACTGGCCCATTCGCTCTGCCAGATCTTGCCGCCTACTCTGCAAAAGGCTCTGTTTCTCAACACCGGCAGCGAGGCCAACGAAGCCGCCCTGCGGATGGCCAAGCTGCATACCGGCGGCTTTGAGGTGGTGGGGCTCAGCGCCTCCTGGCATGGCATGACCGCCGGGGCTGGGGCCAGCACCTTTGTCTCGGCCCGCAAGGGCTACGGCCCTACTATTCCCGGCAACCTGGCGCTGCCCACGCCCAACTGCTACCGCTGCCCCATCCGCCACTGCCAAGACCAGTGCGAC
This sequence comes from filamentous cyanobacterium CCP3, assembly GCA_003022385.1. Taxonomy (GTDB): domain Bacteria; phylum Cyanobacteriota; class Cyanobacteriia; order Phormidesmidales; family Phormidesmidaceae; genus Nodosilinea. The sequence goes on from PYGV01000047.1 coordinate 21,214, forward strand.
ATGACCTGCCTGGAGGTGGGGTTTGAGCTGGTCGATAGCCAGTCGGTGGGGGCCTATGCCGCCATGATTGCCGAGCCAGTGCTGAGCGCCGGAGGGGTTGTTGTGCCTCCCGAGGGCTATTTTCAACGGCTGCAGGCCTACTGCCAGGAGCGGGGCATGGTGCTGATTTTGGATGAAGCCCAAACCGCCTTTGGCCGCCTGGGCAGCTTCTTTGCCTTTGAACAGCTGGGTATGGTGCCCGATATTCTCACCTTGTCGAAGACTCTGGGGGGAGGGCTGCCGCTGGCCGCAACCGTCACCAGCGAGGCGATCGAAGCCGACTGCTACGAAAAAGACTTTATCTACTACACCTCCCACGTCTCAGATCCGATGCCAGCGGAGGTAGGGCTGGCGGTGCTGCGAGTGTTGACCAGCCAAAATCTGGCTGAGCAGGCGGCGACTATGGGCGCTTACCTGAAGGGTGGCCTGCTCAAGCTCAAGGACCGCTACGAGGCGATCGGCGATGTGCGCGGTCGCGGGCTGCTGCTGGGGGTAGAGCTGGTGAAAGATCGCACCACCCGTGAACCCGACCCCGAAACCGGGGCCGCCATTACCCGCCGCTGTCTGGAGCTAGGGCTGAGCATGAACATTACCGCCCTGCCCGGCATGGGCGCAGTATGGCGCATCGCTCCGCCGCTCACCGTGACCTGCGACGAGCTAGACGAAGGTCTGGCGATTTTGGACCAGGCGATCGGCGACTGTCTGTAATGCCGAAGCCCTCAACGACGTAGCGTAGACTAATAGATAGTTCTCCTAGGCCTTGGTGCTATGCCCAGGACTCCGCTGCAAACGCCGCTGCATCAGCTTTACGATGAGGACTTTGTCCGCTGGGTCGAGGCTACTGTTGCCTGTTTAGAGGCGCGCGACGTTGACCAACTCGATTGGGAAGGGCTAATTGAGGAGATTGCAGACTTAGGAAAATCGGCCAGGCGAAAGCTAGAGAGTCGCCTCAGTGTTTTGCGCGTCCATTTGCTCAAGCGCTGCTACGTCAACTCACCCAATGACTATTGTGGCTGGCACCTGACAATCTTAGAGCAGCGCAACGCCCTCAAGCGGTTACTCAAGCAATCCCCCAGCCTTAAAGGCTACTTTCAGGATGTGCTGGATGAGGTCTATCAAGATGCCCTGGCTGAAGCCTCAACCGCCTACCCCGCCAGCGAATTCCCCGCTGCCTATCCCTTTAGCCGAGAGCTACAGGCTTTACTAACCGAGGAACCCTGGCGTTAAGCACCCCTTACTCATCCACCCCTCTACCCGCTCACCCGCCTAAAGCCTTCCCATGAAAATCCTGCTCGTTGACGACGAAGTAGAACTCGCCGACCCGCTGAGTCGCCTGCTCAATCGCGAGGGCTACCAGGTGGATGTGGCCACTGATGGCGCAGCGGGGTCTGAACTGGCCAGTCTGGGTGGCTACGACCTGCTGATTCTCGACTGGATGCTGCCGGGGCTGAGCGGGCTGGAGATTTGCCGAGAGGTGCGATCGCGCCACGACAGCACCCCCGTCTTGTTCCTCACCGCCAAAGACACCCTCAACGATCGCGTTGATGGCCTCGATGCTGGAGCCGACGACTACCTGGTCAAACCCTTCGAACTGCGCGAGCTGCTGGCGCGGGTGCGGGCGCTGCTGCGGCGATCGCCCAACCTAGAGTCAGCCCCCCCACCTCGGCTCGCCTACGACGATCTCACCCTCGACGAAGCCAACCAGCTTGCCCACCGCCAGGGCCAACCCGCCGAACTCTCCGAAAAAGAGACCCGTCTGCTGGCCTACCTGCTGCGCCACGCCAACCAGGTGCTCACCCACGAGCAGATTTACCAGGGCGTCTGGGGCGATCAAGAAGCCCCCAGCAGCAACGTGGTCGCCGCCCAAATGCGCCTGCTGCGCCGCAAGATCGAACCCAAAGGCACCGCGCCCATCATTCATACGGTTTATGGCAAGGGCTATCGGCTGGGCAGCTAACGGCTAACCCATTTTGAACTTTGAATTTTGCCTTGTATGCCTTGCAGGCGGTAGTTCAAAAGGAAAAATTCAAAACCTCGACCCCGGCTGCTGCAAAAACTCTGCCTCCTCGGTTGTCGTTTCTCGTCCCAGCACTGCGTTGCGGTGGGGAAAGCGGCCAAAGCGCTGAATTACCTCCCGGTGGCGCAGGGCGTAGTCGAGGGTAGACTCAAATTTTTGGGGATCGGCGGCGTGGAGCGATCGCACCAGTTCCACACTGCGCTCCTGGTCGGCCAGATTCTCGCTGTGCTCCAGGGGCAGGTAAAAAAACATGCGCTCCACCGGCAGCACCTGCTGGTCGTAGCCGCGATCGAGGGCGTAGTAGGCGGTGGTCAGAGCAGCGCGATCGCCCTTAAAGCAGCGGGCATTGCCGCGAAACAGATTGCGCGGAAACTGATCGAGCAGCAGCACCAGGGCCAGACAGGAACGAGGCTGCGATCGCCAGTCATCGAGATTCCCCGCGATCGCCCGCTCCACATCCTCTAAAAACCGCCGCCGAATCACATCATCAAAGGCCGGGTCTTTCTTAAACCACACCCTGCGCCGCTGGCCATACCCCCCACCAGGATCCTTCGGATCCCCAAACCAAAACCGCAGAATCTCTTCAATGGGAGACGCGGTTAATTCAGAAGTCACGGTTCACTGTCCTGAAATTAATTGAACTCAGACGATTCAGCAGGTGAAGTGTCAACGGTTCCAGGCTGCGATTGCTGCTCCAAGGCCCTACGCCGTTGTTCCCGAAAATCTGCTGCTTCATTAGTAATATTTTGTTGTTGCTCTTGCTGAAACTCGTAAGGGCTACGAATTTGCCCTCGCTGGAGTTGGTGCAGCAAGTTGAACATATCTGGCAGATCATCTGATTGATTGAAGCTGCGATCGCTACCACCTCCTGAAAGCGGAGCTGTTTGGGCCAATGCCGGACGAACTGCCGCCAGCAACAACACCCCACCCCCCAATACAGCAAATGTCAATCGTGATAGCGAAGATCGGCAAAACTTAGATTGATTCACCACTCTTTTCATGGTTTTCCTGATTTC